>CAYFQX010000011.1:0-20184 GCA_964345405.1 uncultured Peptoniphilaceae bacterium | reverse complement strand
CCGTATCTTTTGGCGGCATAGCGGGACTGATTCCCTCCCCTAACCCAACATCAACTGTCATCTATAAGTCAATGATTTCATTAAAAGCTGGAAATGCGATTATCTTTAGTCCCCATCCGGCAGCTCAAAAATGTATCGGTAGAGCAGTGGAAGTCGTTCGAGAAGCCATTAGCAACGAAGGATTCCCTGCAGATTTGGTTACAGTCATGCCAAATCCGACACTTGAAGGTACCGATGCTCTTATGAGCAATGATGACTTAGATTTGATCCTTGCAACTGGTGGATCTGCCATGGTTAAGGCAGCGTACAGTTCCGGCACACCGGCACTTGGTGTAGGCCCGGGAAATGTACCTGTATTTATTGAAAAATCAGCAGATATTCAAGATGCTGTTGCAAAAATAATTGTAGGTAAGAGCTTCGACAATGGACTCATTTGTTCTTCAGAACAGTCAGTAATTGCTGAAAAGTGCATTGCTGATCAAGTGCTGGAAGAGTTCAAACGTCAAAAAGGCTATGTCTGTACTCCGGAAGAAAAGAAAAAATTCGAAGCAATTATTGATAATGGTAGAGGCGGTCTCAATACCAAGATTGTCGGTCGAACAGCTGTAGAACTTGCAGAAATGGCTGGAGTAAAGGTACCATCCGATACAAAAGTTATTTTAGCTGAGGAAGAAGAAGTTGGTCCTGGACATCCATTCTACAGAGAAAAACTCTCTCCACTATTAGGTTTCTATGTTGAAGATGACCCACACGCCGCTTGTAACAAAGCCATTGAATTGCTTAAATATGGTGGCCTTGGTCACACCATGGGTATTCATTCGAACAACCAAGACATCATTATGGAATTTGCATTAGAAAAACCAGTCTCTCGTTTCTTAGTCAATACGCCAACAACACTTGGCGCTGTCGGTGCAACCACAGCGTTGGCTCCCGCCTTGACTCTTGGTTGCGGTGCAGTTGGTGGTTCAGCGACATCTGACAATGTGACACCAATGAATCTGTTTAACTTACGTCGACTAGCTTATGGTATAAGTGAAGTTTACGAACTTAAACCTGAGCAAGGTGGAGAAGATATAAGGACTGAAGCAAGTAGTAATACAGACGACATGATTGAAAAGATTTTAAAGCTTGTCATGCAAGAAATTGCTGATAAATAAGTAAGTTCGTCCCTTTATATATAATATTTAAATTTGGAGGTAATTATGCAAACTCAAAACGCTTTAGGTATGATCGAAACAAAAGGTTTAGTAGCTTCTATTGAAGCGGCGGATGCGATGGTTAAAGCTGCGAATGTATCTTTAGTAGGTAAGGAACATGTTGGTGGCGGACTTGTCACTGTTATGGTACGTGGTGATGTTGGCGCTGTTAAAGCAGCCACTGATGCCGGTGCTGCTGCTGCTGAAAGAGTGGGCGAACTAGTAAGCGTTCACGTCATTCCTCGTCCTCATATGGAAGTTGAAGCGATCCTTCCTAAGATCAATCAAATGGGTGAATAATTTAAGCTGAGAAACGTACTTGTTTAAGGAAGTGATGAAATGTCAGTTGTGACAGAACATTATCTTCGTGAACAATGGAGGAAAAATAGTCAAGATGTCATTGAAGTTCCGCAAGGTGCGATTGTGACACCTTCTGCTAGAGAATTCCTCAATGAAAAAAAGATTGAGTTGAAGTTTACAGGGGAAGATGGGGACAAAAACGTCCCCTTTACTTCCACTGCTCACACTGAAATTCCTAAAGTGGAACATAAGTATCGACTGTATGGGACAGAAGCCTATATCGATGAAAAGCCTGAGATGATGACGGCACTCTTTGGAAATCAGTTGGTTTATAAAGATCATCCAAGAATTCGCTATCGTGGAAAAATTGATAGTTTTGAAAGTGAATTATTGTATACAAGAGCCTTAATGAAAGAGATGGATAGAGAAACAATCTGTCAGGGGCTTGATGATCTGTATAAATATACCAGAAGACTGATGAGAGCCGAGGTGCTCGGCGAAGATCTGGAAGATTTTGTCGTTTTAGGTTTTGATGCCGATCGAGTCAGGGAATTTACTCATAATCCACAAAAGTATTTTGGCATTCCTCATTTGATGTTAACTGGGGATGAGCCAAAGGAAATTTTACTGCTCAATCGTTTACGTGCGAAGATACGTGAGGTGGAACTTAGTGCTTATGAAGTTTTCCGTAAAGAAGACAAGTTTGAACGGGAAGATATCCTCAAAGCACTGAACCGTTTAAGTAGCGGTTTTTATTTTCTCATGCTTCTTTCTTTAAGTAAAAAGTTCAATCCGTAAGAAAGTTTTAGGTGGGAAATGGATCTAGACAATTTAAACAAAATCGTATCAAAAGTTGAAAATAGAATTGGAAATCCATTAGTTCCAGATAAAAATGAGAAGCTTCATGTTGGTATCGACTTGGGTACGGCTTATATTGTACTTGTCGTACTAGGTGATGATGACAGACCCTTGGCTTGTGAAATGAAATTTGCTCAAGTGATTAAAGATGGTCTAGTTGTAGACTTTCTAGGTGCACAAGAGATTGTCAGAGAACTTAAAGAGCGTGTGGAACTTGCCATGGGCGTTTCCTTGACCCATGCAGCAACTGCGATTCCACCGGGAACCATGGAAGCAGATATGAAGAGCCATCGCTATGTAATCGAGGGCGCGGGGATGGAGGTTACCTCTGTAAAGGATGAACCGACTGCCGCTAATAATGTCCTTAAGATTCAAGATGGTGCCATTGTGGATATTGGTGGGGGAACGACAGGTGTCTCTGTTTTCAAAGATGGTAAGGTTGTCCATATTGCCGATGAACCAACCGGCGGTACTCACCTTTCATTGGTATTATCCGGTCGATACGGAATCACTTTTGAAGAAGCGGAAGATTTTAAAAAGGATCAGGTTAATACTCAGGAAGTATTTCTAGCAACGCGTCCCGTCTTGGAAAAGATGGCGACGATTGTAAAACGAGAAATCGATCCCTATGACGTGGATACGATCTACCTTGTTGGTGGTACTAGTATGGCCTATGGTATCGAAGATATCTTTGAAAATATCTGTGAAAAGAAAGTTATAAAACCGAAGAATCCACTGTTGATTACACCAATTGGCATTGCCATATCAGATGAGGAGGTGGAAGATGAATGATAGCTTAATGGAAGAACTGATCCAGCGCGTCATGAATCGACTAAAAGACGAGCATTTGCTTGAAGCATCCTCCATTGATATTCAAACGCTAGGCCTTGGTTTTACCTCGAAAGAGCAATTGTTTGTCGAACATTTGACTGCGGGAAAGGTCTTGTTTGTAGAGGCGATTCCTGAGGATTTTAATGGCAGTGACATTTGGATTAGTCATCCATCTGTTGAAGATTTAATGTCTCTTTCACTGGGACTTCAATCTAGTTATGGAAATTTAATCAGTCTCCTTTTAGAGGGGAAGAAGATAAAGATCTATTGGGATGAGTCCATGCTTTTAAATGCCACCCCTTTTTTAAAAAATAAGATTAAAAGGGCAATGACAGAGCTTACAAAGATGGGATTTGTCTTTGAAAAGTTAGATTTTAAAAGCTTGCATGAGAGATCAAATCTTGGACAAGAGGATGTCTGTGGCGACTCTGTTTTTAAGGGGAAACTCATCACTGAGGAGATCGTGATGAACTTGCCAGATTCTTTGGGAAAATTATATGTGGATCCTTCCGTACTGATTACTCCTTTAGCTCAGGATATGCTTAAGGCAAAGAATATTATCTGCATTAAGAAGGACTGCTTGAGTACCAATAGAAGGGAGTCTGTGGATGAAGGTAGGTAAAGTTATAGGAAATGTTTGGGCTACGAAAAAAGATGATGGTTTAGAAGGATTGAAACTTCTAATCGTTCAAGAATTTGACCCTCGAAATGATGCAGAGGGATGCTGCTTTGTAGCGGTCGACATGGTGGGAGCAGGAACCGGAGAAAATGTCTTAGTTGCACAAGGTTCATCTGCTCGTGTGACAATGAATCGCGAGTCACCAGTCGATGCATCTATTGTTGGCATCATTGACGAGCTTGAGATATACGAGTGAGTGTGAAAGAATGGAACTATTAGATAAAATTTATGAAGCTGGCGTAGTAGGCGCAGGAGGCGCAGGTTTTCCAACTCATATCAAATATGATACAAGCGCAAAGAGCCTATTGATTAATGCAGCAGAATGTGAACCGCTTCTTCACACCGATCAATATGAGATGGAACATTTTAGTGAAGAAATTATTAAGGGAATCATGATGGTCAAGGAGGCAATTGGTGCTGAAGATGCCGTTATTGGCATTAAAAGCAAGCATAAATCATCCTTAAAGGCTCTAGAGGAAGCCATTGAGAACCAAAAGGCACCCATTAAAATCCATGAGATGCAAAGTTTCTACCCCGCAGGGGATGAACAGGGATTGATTTATGAAGTCTATAAAATTGCCCTCAAACCCGGAACGATTCCAATTTCTGAAAATATTGTCGTAAGTAATGTGACGACTATTAAAAATGTGTACCATGCAAGCTTGGGCGAACCGGTGATTCGTAAATCAGTAACAGTCAATGGCGAAATTAAAACTCCGTCTGTACTCAATGTACCTGTAGGGACAAGTGTCAAGGAGTGTATTGAACTTGCCGGCGGCAGTTTACTAAGGGAATATGCCGTGATTTTAGGCGGTCCAATGATGGGGAAGATGGTCCTGCAAGAGGATCTTGATCATGCTTACATTTCAAAGACAACCGGCGGCATCATTATACTACCATTGGATCATCCACTGATTACACGTCGTCTCCAAACATTGCCTCAAATTAAAAATCAAACGGCTTCGGCCTGTATCCAGTGTGACTTTTGTACGGAACTCTGTCCTCGCTATTTAATTGGACATCCCCTCCATCCTCATGAGGTTATGAAATCCTTTGGGAACAATGGAGATTTAAATTCCGAAAAACTTATGCAGGCAAGTTTGTGCTGCGAATGTGGCATTTGTGAACTTTACTCTTGTCCTATGGGTCTATCCCCTCGAATCGTAAATGCAGAGGTGAAAAAACTTCTAAGACAAGTGAATGCTCCAAAAGTTAAGTATGAATCCATTGGTGTCCATCCAATGGAAGCATATCGAAGACTTGCAACGGATGTCCTGGTTAAGAAGATTTCCATTGATCAATATTATCAAGTTGAAGACTTTGAATATATTGACTACGATAGTCCGGAAGTTGTCATTTCCCTATCGCAACACATTGGCAAACCTTCAACTGCTGTTGTCTCTGTAGGAGATCAAGTTCATAAGGGTCAACTCATTGGCTCTGTGGACCGTGGTGATATGGGGGCATGTGTCCATGCAAGCATCGACGGAGAAGTAGTATCAGTTACACCGGAGGCGGTGCGAATTAAGGCGAGTGAAAGATTATGATAAATGCTATTGGAGTTTTAGAGACAAATAGTATTTCTCAAGGTATTGAGATTGCAGATATTATGCTAAAGACAGGAAATGTCGACTTGTTAGAGTCAAAACCTGTATGCCCTGGGAAATACCTGACAATTATAAGTGGTGATGTGGAAAGTGTGAAAAATTCCATGGCAATAGGTAGGGAAACTGCAGGAAGCTTTTTCGTTGATGAAACCATCATTCCAAATGTGGAGCCGACGGTCATTCAAGCCATTGCAGGTATTCCAGATCCTGGTGATATCCACGCCATTGGTGTAATGGAATTTTTTTCTATTGCCGGAGCCATTTATGCAGCCGATGCTGCAGTTAAAGCTGCAAGGGTCAGCATAGTAAATATGAGACTTGGCATTGCCATTGGTGGTAAGAGTGTATTTACCTATACAGGTGATGTCGCAGCCGTTAAGTCTGCAACAGAAGCGGCAAGGGAAGTTGCAGTGGAACATAGCTTGTTATTTAACTATAATGTCATACCTGCACCACACAAAAAATTAATCCATAAACTGGTATAGGAGGTGTAGTTTGAGTAAGATTTTATTACGTGATCAAAATGTGCTGGATTACGTAGACAATAATCAAAGAACTCTCTTTGTAACAAAAGATATGATTCTTACCCCCGGGGCAAAAGACTTATTGCGCAATCAAAATGTTTCAATTTTCTATGCGTCTGATCACTTAGAGCCTCATGATGTTTGTGAAAAAAAGGCTTGTGCAAGTAAAGCGCAGGTAGATCCACCCTCAGAGGTTGTAAACAATAATGAGGATGCCAAGGTCAATCAAATGCCTTTAAGTGATCACATTAAACTACTTTTGCGTAACGAGTTTGGCATTTTAAAGGAAGTTGAAGTTCAAAAAATTGCCAAAATTGTCTTAGAGGTATTAAGTGAAAATGGAGAAAAATTATGAGTATTAATGAAATAATCATCTATATTATGGTCGTAGGTGCTGTTGACCGTATCATTGGCAATAAATTAGGTATTGGTGAACAGTTCGAAGAAGGTATCAATGCCATGGGTGCATTGGCACTCTCCATGGTAGGGGTTATTGCGTTGGCACCCGTGCTAGCAAAAATCTTACTACCTGTAGTAGGTCCTGCCTTTGAAGCCATAGGAGCGGATCCATCGGTCTTTGCCACTTCTTTGTTGGCCCTTGACATGGGTGGTTATCCACTTGCTCAAGAACTTGCTAAGACACCAGAAGCTGCGCAGTTCTCCGGTATTTTAGTAGGCTCTATGTTTGGTCCGACCATTGTATTTACCATCCCAGTTGCTTTGGGAATTATTAGAGAAGAAGATCATCCTTATCTTGCCAAGGGTATCTTAGCCGGTATGATTACCATTCCACTCGGTTGTTTTGTCGGTGGGATTGTTGCAGGATTCCCCATTGGTATGGTTTTAAGAAACTTAGTACCTATTATCATCTTTGCACTACTTATTGCACTGGGTCTATTCTTCAAACCTGAAGCCATGATTCGTGGATTTAACGGATTTGGTAAGTTTATTGTAGCTTTAATTACTGTAGGTCTAGCTGCAGGTATTATTGAAACTTTAACTGGATTTGTCGTCATTCCTGGTATGGCACCACTTTCTGAAGGTTTTGATGTCGTAGGTAATATTGCCATTGTATTGGCAGGTGCGTACGGACTAGTTTGGTTCATCACCAAAGTATTCTCTAAACCTTTGATGACCGTTGGTGAAAAACTTGGCATGAATGATATTGCGGCAGCCGGTTTAATTGCCACCCTAGCTAACAACATTCCTATGTTTGGCATGATGAAAGACATGGACAGTCGAGGTAAAGTCATTAATGTTGCTTTTGCAGTTAGTGGTGCCTTTGTCTTTGGCGATCACCTAGGATTTGTTGCAGGTGTCAATGAAAAGGCCATGATTGTACCAATGATCATTGGTAAGTTAGTTGGCGGTATCACTGCTATCTTACTAGCCATGTTCATTTTGAAACGTGAAAAGACAGAAGAGATAGAACAATGAATGAAAACAAATATTTAGAAGATAAAATACGTTCAATCATTCGGGAAGAGCTGGAAGCTCTGACAAAATCTCAAAAGGCATCACGTATGAAACGTGAAATCACACTTTCAGGTGTCATAGGAATTCAAGGAGACAGCGTGGTCTGCGATCCCTTTGATACAGGAAATCCATCGGATGAAGTCTATCTAAAAGATGTGGTAAGTCTTGATGAGAGTCCTCGTCTAGGTGCAGGCTATATGGAAGTCATCGAAGGCAAGCCATTTGCATGGACACTTGAGTACGACGAGGTGGATGTCATTTTAGAAGGTACCTTGGAGATTGTCACAGAAACTGGTAAGGTTCGAGGTGGAGCTGGGGATACAATTTTCATTCCTAAAGGTTCATCCATTCAATTTACGTGCCCAGAAGGAGGAAAAACCCGCTTTGTCTATGTAACTTATCCTGCGGATTGGCAAGAAGGGTAGGTGGATATGATAAATCACATCGATACAAAGACAAAGATATATTACGGTCGATATTCTTTAAGTGCTTTGGAAGAACAACCCTTGAAAAAGGTTTGTATTGTAACTGACCAATCCATGGTTTCACTGGGACTGATTGATCCGGTTGTGAGATTGCTTAAGGACCGGGGAATTGAATATAAAGTATTTGACCGAGTACTTCCAGATCCTAGTGTTGCCATAGTATCCCAGGGCGTCAATCATCTGATTGATACAAAACCAGATACAATCATTGCCATTGGCGGTGGATCTGTCTTAGACACAGCAAAGGCAATTATCTATTTAGATCTTAAATTGAAAGAAAAGATCTTGCGTAGTGACGAGGTTTGTAAAACTTCACTCATTGCTATTCCGACGACCAGTGGTACAGGATCAGAAGTTACCAGTTACAGTATCATCACGGATGCAGAAGGCAACAAAATTGCAATTACAGATTCTAGGATGCTTCCGGATGTTTCCATATTGGATCCTTTCTTCACAAAATCATTGCCGCAAAAAGTAATTGCTGACTCAGGAATTGATGTCTTCACTCATGCAATTGAAGCCTATGTATCGAGAGAGTCAAATCCCTTTAGTCAGGCCTATGCACGGGAAGCATTTCTATTGGTAGATAAATATTTAGTGAAGATGTATGAAGATGTCAAGGATGAAGAGGCGAGAACCTATATGCACTTGGCATCTTGCCTGGCAGGTTTAGCTTTTGAAAATTCATCCTTAGGGTTAAATCATGGGATGGCTCACAGTATTGGTGGACGATTCCATCTTGCCCACGGTCTGTGCAATGGAATTTTATTACCTTACATTGTCGCCTTTAATTCTCAAAAGGGAGCCGGAGACAAGGATGTAGAAGGTCGCTATGCAGAAGTCGCAGACTTACTTGGTTTGCCGGGTGCAAGCGATGGCGATAAGTGCAAGTCGCTGGTGGCTTATATTAATCAAATAAGAAAGTCCATTGGCATTCCTCATTCACTTAAGGAACTAAACATTGATGCAAATGAGTATGCACAAGCCATTCCTCATTTGACTGCAGCGACTATGAAAGATAAAACTACACCTGGTAATCCGGTGCCTGTACAAGAAGATGAAGTTGCAGCTATTTATCAAATTATCTTTGGATAGTGAGGTTAGCTATGGAATTTATCAATGAAATTAAAGAGAGAATCCAAGGCAAAAGCCTCAGCCTAATCTATCCGGAGGGAACCGATTTACGAATTTTAAAGGCAGCGACAAGATTGAGGGATGAAGGCGTTCTTGTACCCATACTTCTTGGAGATGTTTTAGAAATTGAGAAGGTTGCAGGGGAGAACGGCTTGACCCTTGAAAATATGGTGCTCATCGATCCTAAGACTTATTATGATAAAGAGCATCTTGCAGAACTGCTTGTCGAGCGAAGGAATGGGAAAATTACTAAGGATGTTGCACTGCAACTACTTGAGCAGCCAAATTATTTTGGCACACTAATGGTGGAGACGGGTCGGGTCAATGGGATGGTATCAGGTGCTGTTTATACAACAGCAGACACGGTGCGCCCGGCATTGCAGATTATAAAAACAATGCCTGGAATCAGCAAGACATCGGGCCTATTTATCCTACTCAAGGGGCACGACCGCTTATTAATGGCAGATTGTGCCATTAATCCAGAGCTAAGTGCTGAAGACTTAGCAGAAGTTGCCATCCTAACAGACCGTACAGGTAGACAGTTTGGTTTAGATCCCAAGATTGCCATGCTTTCCTACTCTACAAGAGGAAGCGCCCATTCAGAAGAGGTGGACAAAGTTCAAAATGCAGTTATCATTGCACGTGACCTCAATCCAGACATTAAATTAGATGGTGAATTTCAATTTGACGCGGCCATCGATCCAGGCGTTGCAAGCAGGAAGGTGCCTGACAGCAAAATTGCAGGTCATGCCAATGCATTTATATTCCCCGATCTTTCATCAGGGAATATTGGCTACAAGATTGCCCAAAGACTTGGAAACTTTGAAGCCATTGGTCCAATATTGCAAGGTTTAAATAAACCGATAAATGACTTGTCTCGCGGTTGCAATGAGGAAGATGTCTATGCACTGTCCATTCTTACCGGTGCACAGGCTCTTTTCTAAATTGAGATTTGCAATCGTCTTTTGACAGTATATTTAATCGCTAAGAAATTTGAAGATGTAAATATTTAAAGGCCCCATTGCCCAATGGTTCATTGAATCGGCGGATCGGGGCCTTTATTTTATTGGAATAATAGTCATTCCTTAAATGCCAAGGGTGAAACTTCATCCCCATTTCATGTATAATGAAAGGGAAGGGAATGGGATCATATGCAAAAAGATAAGTTTTTAATTATAGATGGAAGTAGTTTGTTTTTCAGGGCATTTTACGCACTGCCGCTACTTAAGACCAAGCGCGGAATTTATACCAACGCAGTTTACGGCTTTGTAAGTATGCTTGAAAATGCCATTGAAATGATTGATCCTGAGTATGTGATGATCTGCTTTGATCAAAAGGGCAAGACCTTTAGACACGAACTCTACGATGAGTATAAGGGAACGCGTGAAAAGACGCCTTCAGAACTTGATCAACAGTGGCCTATCCTCATGGAAATTCTAGAGCTTATGAATATTAAGACCCTGGACTCACCGGATTATGAAGCGGATGACTTGGCAGGTACTCTTGCTAAAGTGGGGAAAGAGGAAAATCTCGATGTCTATTTGCTTACAGGCGACCGGGACTATCTACAGTTAGTTGAAGATCATGTTCAGGTGCTAATGACACGTAAGGGCATTTCTGAAATGGAGATCTTTGATGAGAAGAAAGTGGAGGAAGAGTATGGACTTCGACCGGATCAACTCATCGATCTGAAAGGTTTCATGGGGGATAGTTCGGATAATATTCCAGGTGTGCCGGGCATCGGTGAAAAAACCGGGATTATGCTTTTAAAATCCTTTGAAACCATGGATGGGGTCTATGAAAATATTGATAAAGTTACCGGTAAGAAACGGGTGGAAAATTTAAAAAATTATCAGGCGCAGGCCTATCTAAGTAAAAAGCTGGGAACGATTATTACAAATATTCCGCTGGATCACGAGATCCGTGATTTTAAACGCCAACCCTATCAAATGGAGGAACTTCGTCAAACACTTAAGGAGTATGAGTTCTTTACACTTCTCAATCGACTACCCGGCGAGGAAGAGCAGGAAGAGGATCAAGTGGGACTGCCCTATGAATTAATGAGTATGGATGAGGCGGTAGACTATGCAAAGGGCGAGAGCCGTCTACTCATCCATATCTTAAGCGAGGGGAAAGTCTACGAGGAGATTGAGTACTACTATCTACTGGTAGCCGCAGAGGATAAAAAACCTGCCATCGTTGAGTTAAATGAACTTCAGGATTTAGAAGCTCTGCGAAGCCTTATTGAAAATCCGGCCATTGAAAAAATTGGCGTGGATTTAAAGGAGGATTTTTTAAATTATCTAGCGCTTGGCTTTGACATTCAAGGTTTTAAGCACGATACATCCATTGCGGAGTATATCATTGATCCGACGAAATCAAATTACTCCCTGTCACACTTAGTCAATCTCTATTTTAATGAATTTACAAAAAATCTCGAAGATACCTTAGGCAAGGGGAGAAAGCGAAAGAAAATTGACGAGGTGCCGGAGGAAGAGATCTATCTTTATCTCGCCTCCATTGCTCACTACATGCCACTTTTACGTGACAAACAGATGGAAAAAATTGTATCCGATGAGATGGAGACACTGTACTATGACATTGAAATGCCGCTGATTGAAGTACTTGCCAGCATGGAGTATGAAGGGGTTAATGTGGACGCATCTGTACTACAAAATTTGGAGGTTGAGCTTAAGGAGACACTGGATGAGTTGGAGCAAAATATCTATGATATTGCTGGTGAAGAATTCAATATCAACAGTCCAAAGCAGCTGAGTGAGATTTTATTTGATAAGTTGAAACTTCCACCGTCCAAAAAGACCAAGACCGGCTACAGTACCAATGTAGAGGTCCTGGAAAAGTTGCGTCATGAAAGTCCGATTATTCCATTTATACTGGAGTATCGCCAAATTTCTAAACTTTACTCCACCTATATCATTGGTCTACAAAAGTTAATTAATCCAAGAGATGGTAAGATTCACTCCGTCTTCAATCAAACGGTGACTGCCACAGGAAGACTTTCCAGTACGGATCCGAATCTACAAAATATCCCCATCCGCACCGAGATTGGCAGGCTAATTCGCAAGGCCTTTGTTGCAGGGGACAAGCATCAAGTGATTGACGCCGACTATTCTCAAATTGAACTTAGGATTCTCGCCCATGTCTCACATGATGAGACGATGGTTGAAGCCTTTAGAAATAAAGAGGATATTCATCGTACAACTGCCAGTGAAGTCTTTAATATACCAAAGGATGAAGTGAGTTCGCTCCTTCGTAGTCGTGCAAAAGCAGTCAACTTCGGCATCGTCTATGGCATCAGTGACTACGGACTCTCTCAAGACTTGGATATTTCAAGAAAAGAAGCCAAGGAGTACATTGATTCCTATCTCGAGCGTTTCTCAGGGGTTCATAAGTTTATGGAGGAGATCGTAGAATTTGGGAAGGAACATGGCTATGTCGAAACCCTGTTCCACAGACGTCGCTACATTCCTGAACTTTCTGCCAAGAACTTCAGTGTACGCGCCTTTGGTGAGCGAGTGGCTCTGAACATGCCGATTCAAGGTACGGCTGCAGACATTATTAAAAAGAGCATGGTGGATCTCTACCAAAAATTAAAGGCAGAGGGCTATGAGTCAAAGTTACTTCTTCAAGTTCACGACGAATTGATTCTTCAAGCGCCGGATGAGGAAGTGGAAAAAGTAAGTAAATTATTAAAGGAAACCATGGAGGGCATTGTCGATTTATCGGTGCCCCTCGTAGTTGATTTAGAAATAGGGAAGTCATGGTATGACACAAAGTAAGAGAATCATTGGACTCACCGGAGGAATTGCCTCCGGGAAGTCTCAAGTCACAAATTATTTATTGGACCGAGGCTATCATGTCATTGATGCGGATAAGGTGGCGAGAAAAATCGTCGATCCGAATCAGCCGGGCTATCACGCCGTCATAAAGCACTTTGGAAGTGAAATTTTAACCAGTAATCAAGAAATTGATCGTGCAAAATTAGGAGAAATCGTCTTTCACGACCCCGCATGTCTAAGACAACTTAATGCGCTACTGCACCCCATCATTTTTAATGAAATATTGAGAGAAATACAGGCGGCAGAGGAGCGAATTGTCTTTGTAGATATTCCCCTTCTCTTTGAAACGGAAGATGAGATGGCAAAGATTGGCCTTGCCTTTGACGAGGTTTGGCTCGTCTATGTGGAAGATCATATACAGCTGCACCGATTGATTCAGCGTGATCAGATTTCAGCGGATTTTGCACTGGAAAAGATTGCGTCTCAAATGCCCCTGAGAGATAAAAAGGGGTTAGCACATCTTGTACTGGACAATAATAAAGATCACGATCATCTCTATCGTCAAATTGATGACGCGCTAATGGAGTTGAAAGCCAATGAAGATTAAATTTAAAACACTCTGTCTGATCATGAGTCTACTCATTTTCATGTCCGGATGTGCACCAAAGCAGATGAAACCTCATCTTGAGGAGAAGACAAGCAGCGAAGTGGAAGATAAGTCACCGACTTACAACAGTCACATCAATCTTCCGCTGACCAATGTGGAGAGCTTAAACCCACTCCTTGTAAAGAATTCGGACTACTATCAGTTTTCTCAACTGATGTATGATTCGCTATTTACAGTGGATGAGGACGGGCGCATGGTACCTAATATTGTCGAGTACTATGAACTGACAAACGACGGCAAGACACTAAGTATCACCCTCAAGGATAATGTCTACTTTCATGATGGTGAAAAATTAACATCTCGAGATGTCGTCGAGACCTTTAACGCACTAAAAAAATTACCGCCCGACAACATGTACTACAATTTGATGAGACATAGCGTGAGCTCTGTCAACCAGTTTCAAGTGGATAGTTTCGCAAGAGCTGTGATTTTTGATGATCGAAATCTCGACTTTGAATTTGATAAACCTTACGGCAGTATGCTGTCGATGATGGTCTTTCCCATCTTGCCATCTCACCTTTTAAACTCCGATGAGATGATTCAAGGGGAGGACTTTCAACCGGTTGGTTCCGGTCCATTTTACATGGAAGCTTACCATCCTAATCAATCCATTGAGCTCGTCAAAAACCAACAATACCCTGACGCGCTTCCCAATGTAGAGTCCATCACAGGAAAAATCTTTAAAGATAAGAAAGATCAAAAACAAGCCTTTGATGCAGGTCAGGTCAATCTCATTGCACTTGGAGACTACGACTGGGACAGGTATCGAAATCAGGAGAGCATCACCATCTATCCTTATGAGACACTAAACTTAGAACTCATCAGTCTCAATTTAAAGAGTCCCACATTTCAAGGGGAATCCGGAAAGTACCTGAGAAAGGCGCTGGCACGAAGCATTCACCGGGAGAAAATCATCGGCAGTATCTATCTTGGTCAGGCGACCTCGACAAGTTTTTTCATAAATCCTGAAAATAACACTGGCATTTCTATAAAATCTATGTTATATTATAATGTAGATTCTGTTAAAAAGATGTTAGACAGAGGTCAATTTAAATATGATTCTGAAGATAGCTGGCGACTCGATGCTGAGGGGAACAAACTATCCCTTCGACTTTTGGTCAACGGACGAAATCCACTTCGCTTGACCGAAGCACAGTTTATCTCCGATGACTTAAATAAAGTCGGCATCAATTGTGAAATTATTCAGACAAAGACAGATGAAGAATTTCATGAGGCCTTAAACAGCGGAGGGTACGATCTCTTGCTCTATGGAATGAAATTTTCACCTGTCATGGATATTGCCTCCTTGCTCTACTCAGGAGCGGGTGCATCCAATGCGAGTCACTACGCCAATCCACAAATGGATAAATATTTAAAAGAACTTAGTTTAACCGCTGATTTAGATCAGAGACAGATTCTATTCAATCAAATCAATGAATTATGTCAAGAAGATGTACCTTACATTCCGCTGTTTTTTGAGAACAATATCTTAATGAGCGGCCCCAATGTCAAAGGTAAATTATATCCCAACTTTTCAAATATCTATCATGGGATCGAAAACATATCTTCTGTCGACTAAATTGCGGGGGTGCTGGAATTGGCAGACAGGCATGCTTGAGGGGCATGTGCATGTATGTGCGTAAGGGTTCAAGTCCCTTTCTCCGCACCAATAGTTAAAATGCGTACACTTAGAGGTGTGCGCATTTTTTATTTGCTACAAAACATGAAATATCTAAAAAGCCATGATGGATGAAAAAGCATATTTTTAATCGAAAATATCTCAAAGAATGCGACGACTTGAAAATTCAATGCGTAAAGAAAAACGTAAGTTAATTATGTATGAAGAGCTTGAAGATTCTGAAAATTTAACTAATTATTAAGTCAGACTTCATCGATTAAGAATTGAGTATAAAAATTTGCAAAAAAAGCTAATTTGAAAAACCAGATGTACAGAACCTATGTTCCGAGATATAATGAAGATATAACAAAGAAAATCAAAGAAAAATATTTTTCTAATTTTCGAGACATTGAAAAAGCTGATGCAGTTCATAGAAAAATGACTATTAAATATTGGAAACTACGGACAAATGAGAAAAAACAAGCATTATATAAATATACTGGTTTAAGTGATCCTTTTAACTTTGCGTTACGTGATAATAAAAAATTACAAATGAAATTAAAAATGCTATTAGTGCATTGAATAAAACATATATAGAAATAAATACAACAGTATATCGAGGCGTTGACGTTAATGGATTTAAAAAATTTATGGGATTAGATGATTCAATTTCAGTGGATAAGATTTTAAAAAATAAAGATAAATTTATTGGTAAACAAAGATAGATGCGGGTTTTATTTCTTGTAGGATTAATTCAGATGGTAGATTTAAAACTGAGAGTATTATTTATGAAATTAAATGACTAAAGGAACCAAAGGTGCTTATTTATCACCATTTTCGCATTATGGTGAAAGTGGTGATAAATTAAATTGGTGCGGGAAATCCCGAGCTAGTCCATTATCAAATTTTGGAGAAAATGAATTTCTAATTCAAGCTGGAACTCCGATGGAAATATTAGATATAAAGAAAGATGAAAATGGACAATTAAGAGTGGTAATGGAGGTTATATTATGACAAAACAATTTAAACATGAACCTGATTGCTATATTCCTTTATTAGATAGTGGAGAAATTGAAATTAGACCTGATTATATGCCTGATGATGAATTACTTGTTGATTTTGTTAATCCACTTAATAAAAATAACATAATGCAGAAATTTGTAAAAATTAATTCATTAAAAAAGAAGAATTCATTAGATATCAAAAAGAAGGAAAAATTCCAGAAGATTATAAAATTGAAGACTGGACTGAATGAAATTAACGATTAAATATCTATCGAATTTAGATATGTCTAGGAAAATATACGTATGAAATAAAAATAAACGACTACGCAACGGCTTTTGACTAAAGAAGAATTTTATAAATTAGATAGGAAACAAAGGTATTGTTAAATAGGAATTGGTATGAGAATGATAGTTTAAATCTTTGCATATCTCCAATTGATTGGCAAATCTAAAAATCAAGCGATGAAAAATTTATTAATAAACATTGGCTCGGAGCGACATTTAAACGATTTGATGAGGGCTTTTATCTAACTCAAAGTTGGAAAGTCAAGCACAAAGTAATTTATATCCTCATGATTCAATACAGACATTATACGAACTCTATGAGTAGAAGTTAATTTTTGCAACGGTCATGACATAAGATGAGTTCATATAAAAGCGTATAAAATATGTAATTATAGAGAAGAGGCAAATGGATATCATGCTGTACTTAAAAAATGTAAAAAGAGAAAATGATTATATGACTGCAGATTACTATCCAGAAGATTGGGGAGAGTATGGTACTGTCTCTGTTAACTATTACAATCTGGATGATTATACGATAAAGCTTAGCCCGACAGATGAAAGGCAATATAAGTTATACCCATATGCGATTAACGCATTAAATGCATTAAGAGATATGGTCGAAGGAAAACGCGACATAAAAGATTGCGTTGTGATGTGGTTTTAATGAATCAAGTTTTTGATTTATTAAAACTAATATACTATCTATCAATTTAAGAGTGGCTTTATAGATGAATATTTATACCAATTTACATAAAAAAAGAGCATGTTACCATCACATGCTCTTTAATATTATATATTACTGTCGACACCAAGATAGCCACACTCCATGTCTTCAAGAATATCATAGATGGTAGTGGCGCGTTCCATGGCACCCTTGAGGCCACGAGCAGTATAGGTCTTACCACAACCTTCATAATCTACTCTAAATCTTATGAGCCCGGAATAACAGAGCTCAGAATTTTTAGTCTTGTAGTCGCGATTGACAAGATCATCTACACTTAGCTTCTCTAAGTCTTCAATCTCAGCAATGACAGAGCAGCTGGTCATTTCTTCTTTAATAGTGACGCCGGCATCAAGTAAATCTTGTATGGTAACTTTATTAGCCATAAGTAACCCCCTAAATCTTAAATCGATGGATGTTCTTTCTTATTTAATTCATCTATAAAGTGTGACAATCTAAACTTTTCTAATAATTCATCTCACCGGGTACAATTCGATGTCTATCTTTATTTTACTTTAAAATGAATAGAATTACAAAGAATTTCAAGTAGAGTTTTTAAAATTAATAAAACATTCTAAACTTTAAATGGGTAAAGGGTAAGAGTTTTACTAGAATATATTATTTTTCTTCATTGGATTCATTAAAAAGATCTGGTGATTTTCAAGTATTTATCGCTTTATCTCGCGATATAAAACGGCATTAGTAAGGCGTAGCTACTTACTGTAAACAATAGTCATTATCAGTGAGGTGAACGTTATCAGTACAATTTTAAGACTCTGTCAAGAACCGATAATTAACCCTTTAATTTTTATGAAGTTAGTGATATTATTAAATCAATTGAAGTTTATTAGTATTTTAACAATCAAGCTTTAAACCATATTTATTAAGGAGTGAAGAGATGATAAAGACAGGTCTTACTTTCTCAGTAGGAGGCTTACATTTTGATGGTCACAAAGAGGCCACCGAAGGAATTCCTATTGAAAGAATGCCTGATCCAAAAGTGGTTCGCATTCCCATGTCTCAGCACATTGGTGTGCCTTGCCAACCAACTGTTGCCGTAGGCGATAGTGTGAAGGTAGGTCAAGTGATTGGATCAGCAGATGCATTTGTTTCTACAAATGTACATAGTAGTGTTTCCGGTACGGTTACTGCCATTGAAAAGGGCTACGCAGCCGACGGACGTTACGCCGATATGGTGGTCATCGAATCCGATGGTCTAGGCACTGTTTCAGAGGATGTTCATCCTGTTGAAAACTATGAAAACCTAAACATCGATGAAATCGTTAGCGTCGTCAAGGGCTCTGGTATCGTTGGTATGGGTGGTGCAGGTTTCCCACTTCATGCAAAATTAAAGAACGAAGACCCAGTGCTTGACATGGTTGTGCTTAACGGGGCTGAGT
Organism: uncultured Peptoniphilaceae bacterium; assembly: GCA_964345405.1. Taxonomy (GTDB): domain Bacteria; phylum Bacillota; class Clostridia; order Tissierellales; family Peptoniphilaceae; genus CAYFQX01. Next base: position 1,599 of record CAYFQX010000011.1, on the reverse strand, counting down.
GTGAGCCTTATTTAACATGTGACCATCGTCTCATGCTTGAAAACTACGATGAAGTCCTTGGTTCTCTAAGATTATTTGCAGATCTCTATGACACAGAGGAAGCTTATATTGCCATTGAGGAAAATAAGCCCGATGCCATTGCAAAAGTTAAGGAAGAGCTGGAAACAAAAGATCTCTACGAAGGACTTAAACTTGCCACTATGAAGGCGAAGTATCCTCAAGGGGACAGTAAGCGTCAATCTGAAGCTGTTGTAGGACGTATTGTTCCTCCAAATGGTGTTACAAATGACGTGGGTGTCTTCTTAACAAATGTTCAAACTGCCAAAGCTTACTATGACTTCATTAAGACTGGTATGCCTTCCATCGAACGTGTTATCACTGTTACCGGTGCCGGCATTAAAGAACCTAAGAATCTCATTGTTAAAATTGGTACGACTGTTGGGGACATTCTTGAATTCTGTGGTGGTACAACTGAAGATACCATTGATTTAGTCTGTGGTGGACCAATGACAGGTAAATCAATCTTCGATTTAAATGCACCAATTATCAAGACAACTTCCGGTATCTTGGCACTGACTGCTGAAGAGAAAAAATCCGGTGAAGAATCTCCATGTATCAAATGTAGTCGCTGTGTAGATCACTGCCCAGCAAATATTAATCCTACGATGATCAATGCATCCATTCTTAGAAATCGTGTCGATCTAGCCAGTGAATATCGCGCAGATCAATGTATGGAATGTGGGCTCTGTAGCTTTATCTGTCCAGCTAAGAGACATTTAGCAGAGTCAGTGAAACTCGCTAAGCGTGAAATCAGAACCCAAAATAGCAAGTAATCAGGAGGCTCAAAGTGGAAAAAAATAAAAAAACAGAAGCTAGCGTCCTTCAGGGAAATGGCCGCTTTGTACAACTCGCTCCACATATTCGTACCGATGAAACCGTTACGAAAATCATGAGAGATGTCATTATCGCGCTCATTCCTGCTATGGCAGCAAGTATCTACTTCTTTAAATTAAATGCAGTATTAATTTACTTAGTTAGTATTATCTTTTGTGTGGGTAGCGAATATTGCTTCCAAAAACTCACAAAAAAACCAATTCAAATTCGAGATTTATCCGCAGTTATTACTGGTATCTTACTCGCGATGAATATGCCGGCATCTGCACCTCTATGGATGGTAGCACTTGCAGCAATGTTCTCCATTATTCTTGTCAAGGAATGCTTTGGCGGAATCGGCGGAAACTTTGTTAACCCGGCACTTGCAGGTCGTGCCATGGCAATGGCTTCTTGGCCTGATCTAATGACAAACTACTTAAGCCCAGACGGAATTGCATCTGCAACTCCACTTGCTATTATCAAAGGTGGCGGCACTGTTGATGCGCTACCATCTCTACAACGTATGCTTGTTGGCGATATTGGCGGGGTTATTGGTGAAACCGGCGCAATCTTCTTAATCATCGGTGCCGTGTATCTCATCGTTAAAAAAGTAATCGACTGGAAGATTCCAGTGATCTATATCCTTGTTACCGCAATTTTACTACCACTACTTGGTGTAAGTAGTGACCTTGTGATCTACGAACTTCTTGGTGGCGGTTTACTACT
>CAYFQX010000010.1:22625-23870 GCA_964345405.1 uncultured Peptoniphilaceae bacterium | reverse complement strand
CTTATTCAATACAAGATTTTGAGGAATGCCATTCGACATGCGGCGTCCTATGAAAAAATCGACATTTCAAGTCCCCTAGCTACGGAAAAAACCTACGATGCACTTTTAGATCTGACCCGCATCAAGGATCATATGTATCATGTGGCTCAGGCAAGCTTTGAATCTCAAAAGATGAAGACAGAGCTCATTACAAATATCTCTCACGACTTAAAGACACCTCTCACATCCATTATCAACTATGCAGATATTCTCAGTAAAAAGGATGTCATGGATGATGAGGCAAGAGGATATATTCGCGTTTTAGGGCGTAACTCCGAGCGTTTAAAGAGTTTGATTGTCGATCTTATCGATGCTTCTAAATCGGAGTCCGGAAACATCCAGTTGGAGCCTGTGATCTTTGACTTTAATGAAATGGTCAATCAAATTTACGCGGATTTTGAAAGCAGTTATGTAGAAAAAAATTTAAACTTTATCTATGAGTCGGACCAGGAAGATATTGCCATCTACTCTGATCCGGACATCTTAAGTCGCGTCATACAAAATGTCTTTAGTAATGCCGGCAAGTACGCACTTCCTGGAACTCGCATCTACGGCAAGACCTTTGTCACTGAAGACAGACTTTACTTTAATATTAAAAATGTATGCAAGGAACCTCTCAATGTGTCCTCAAAGGAACTTCAGTCCCAATTTATTCGAGGTGAAAAAAGTCGAACCACAGAGGGAAGTGGACTGGGGCTTTATATCAGCAAGAATTTAACGGAGATCTTAAAGGGAGAGTTTCGAATTGTCATCGATGGAGATTATTTTCAAGTCTTTATTGAGTTGCCTTTAGAAATAGAATAGGCCCTACGGGTGTAGGGCCTGTTTAAATGTATTGTTAATTTGTAATATTGATCTTTCCGTAATTGCCGTCGCGACGTTTATAGATAAGTGAAATAAGATCGGTTTCACTATTGATATAGATAAAGAAGTTATGATTTAATAGCTCCATTTGTAATGCTGCTTCTTCATCACTCATAGGACGTAGGCTGAGATCTTTTTCTCTGACAATATGTGAACTGGCTTCAGCATCGTGATGCTCAGGCATTTCTTGTTCAAAGTTTTCAAATCGTATGGAATCGTGATTTTGTCTGTTATTTTTAAGACGTGTCTTATATTTACGAATTTGTCTACTTAGGACATCCACGGCCTTATCAATGGAAGCATACATATCATCGGTTGATTCTTCAGCTCGAATCAGAATAC
>CAYFQX010000010.1:18931-22615 GCA_964345405.1 uncultured Peptoniphilaceae bacterium | reverse complement strand
TCGGCACGTATCACGGAGCCTGGAATGAAAATAGTCACCTCAGCTGTGTGTTGCCCTTTTTTAGTCTTAAATACGACGCGTGCTTCAGTTTCTTCAGTGAAGTACTTGTCGAGTTTTGATAATTTTCTTTCTGCTTGATCTTTTAGGGCATCTGTTAAATCAATATTTTTGCCGTAAAATTCTAAACGCATGATAACACTCCTTTCAGCTTTGGTAAGCTTACATATTATATACCCTTTCATATAAATTTAATGCAGTCTATGCTAATTTTTGTTTATCTGTTATACTAAATCAAAAGGAGGATCCAGGTGGAAAAGATATCTTTAAAAAATTTAAATATGCCGGGAATGCGAATTGTCAAAACGGCAATTGCAGTGATGTTGGGGCTCTATATATCTTATCTTTTAGGATTGGATTCTCCTATCTTTGTAAGTATTTCATCTATTACAACGCTGGAAAGATCCTATACGGAAACCTTTGAGTCGGTAAGGAAGCGTGTGGTCACGGCAATTATAGGCGTCATCCTGGGTTTTGTCTTAAGTTTAATAACAGACGACCCCATGATTCGTCCACTGGTAGCAGGTCTCGGGATTGTCATGGTCATTGTGATTTTGCTGCACTTTAAAATGCAGAAGATGATTTCCCTCACTTGCATTGTCTTTATTGCATCCTATGTTGCAAAGTCAGACAAGATTGTCTATGGAGTCAATCGTGTCATTGGGACGGTGCTGGGCGTTGTCATCAGCTTGATTGTAAACTTTTTAATCTCCTCACCTAAAATCGAGAGGAACTTTAATGAAGTCATCGATAACACTTACGAAGATATGCTTCGGATGACAAAGCAAATTTTACTGATGCAAAATCATCCAAGTATTTCCAATTTACGCACAGAAATTGAGTCTGCAAACAAATACTATGAGTTAATGAATGAAGAGGTAAATCATCTTCATTTGCCGGAAGAGGAACTCAATCTTCAAAAGCAAATGGTAGATGAGCTCAATGAAGTTTATATCAATCTTAGGATTGTCAATTTAATGCGCAATGACTATCCAAACTTGACATGGACCAACCGAGCGCTAATTGAAGATCTCTTCCACTTCACCGTCTTACTTGATGGAAGTATGGATGGCAGTAAAAATATCGTCTACAATTATCACATCAATTTACTCTTAACTCATTTACAAAATATAGAGGAACTATATAAAGGGGGAAGCTCAGCTTGAGTCAAACTTTTAAATTAAATAAATGGTCCATCTTTTTTCAGATGGTTTCAAATATGATTCGGACACTGGTGCCTCAAGTAAAGGAGCATTTCCAAGCGGATGAATCCATGATGTTTGAAGAAATCCTTGAAAACTTCAGCTATGAAGATTTGGCCACTTGGCTCATTTTAGACACGGAGGAAAACAAACCGGTCTCCAACTTGGCGCTGGATCAGATGATGCTAAATATGAACATGGACAGAGAGTTAAGTCAGGCTATGAAAGAGGGGATTTTGTCTTCCTATAATGGATTTTACCGTGTCAACAATATTACAAGTGACTTTATCTTTCTTGAAAACTTGCTCATAAAGGAGCCGCCAAAGCATATCCCCACAGACAGTGCACCTCAACTTAAGGAGGGAATGATTCTTCTTGCACGACTTGTGGAGACGGGACACTATCCGTTGATTTTTAGAATTCTTCACAAAGTGGAGCCGGAGCAGGAGGAGGACTTTGCAGAGCAGTTCCTATCAATTTATCACATGATGGAGGAGTTTAAGCGAAGTACGCCGGAGTTAATGAAACATCGGGGATTGGATATTTTCCTACTCTACAGCAATACCTTTAAAGAGATGAATATGTCTGAGGAACAACTCATTGACGAGTACAATCATCGAATTCACGATCTCTTTGAGGAGGAGATTATTACCGTCACGCCGATGGAAGAGGAAAATGATCGTCTGGAGACTTTTATCTACATTCAAGAGGAATATCTGGAAGATAAGGATTTAACTTTTCAACAGTTTGAGTCCATTGATTTAAAGAAGCTGATGGAATCAGTGACAAGGGACGGTGTCTTTGAATCGGATCAGGAGCTTTCAGACTTTGTAAGCTTTCTGGAGGAGTGGTCCCTGAGTCAAGGATTTGAGACGAAACTTGGAGAAATTAAAGAAATTCAAGATCATATCTTTAAATACAAACAACTTCTGCAGCAGTCCATCCACGGAATCTACTTGGATGACTATATCTTAAGCTGCATTCATGAGGAAGAAATATCCAAAGATTCGAAACAATTTATCCATGACTTCAATCAGTTCATCGAGCTATTTTACACCTATCCCTATTTTAACTTGACGGGTGCAGATCGACTTTCAAGATCTGCCATTGATATTTTCATGGAGGAGCTGAGCCTTCCTGTACCGGAAGATATTAAAGAGTATTCAGAAATTCACTTTCCCATGCTGCATTTGTGGCACCGAATGGGACGAATGAAGAATTTGCTCCATCGAGATGGAAAGAAACTTCTGGGGTCGACTCATTTTGATCACTTTCAAAAATTGAGTTTGGAAGGACAGTTGAGTCTCTGGATCCAATCCATCTTTAATAGCAAATTCTTAGATGAAGTTTACGGACAGTCGCCGAAGTCATTTTCCTCCGGTGATGGACAAGATATGCTTGAAACCTACGGGATGGTATTTCAAACGCTGTATAAATACGGGGAAATTGGACAGGAAGACATGTTAAATCAGGGGATGAAGGCCAAGGACCTCTTTGTCCTGGATCTCTTTGTATCTCTAGGTTTAGTTGAAAAAGGAGATCTTCAAGTTTATCGATTAACTTTCCTTGGAGAAAAAATCGGTTCCTACTATGACTTTTTAGCGGGAACTGAGGATGGCATAATCTATATCGATCGTCTATAAAGGGCTTCATTAAGCCTTTCATTTGTGGTAAAATATTAAGTTGAGGTGGCTTATGACGAGGCGTAAATCCAATCCAATCATACTAATTTTTATCTGCATAAGTTTTCTACTAGGTGTGCAATACCAACCCTCCATGGAAGAACTCATTCAAGAGGTGCCCCTGGCACAGGAGGGCGCAAAACCATTTGATACTGAGCCGGTTCTTGTAGAGCGGCGAGTAAGTAGCAGAGAAAATAAGAAAGTCATCTTGACAACGTATCCTCTCTTGATTCGTCAAGGTGAGACTTTGATTAGTGCCACAGATTTAAAACAATGCATACCAAATTTAAAGATTCGGACGAATTCCGATCATTCCGTGATTGAGGTTCAAAAGTTAAAGCGACTTTACTTTCCTGTGAACCGTGAAGTTTATTTTGAAATGGACAAGGTTCACGAGCTTAAGGGAGCGGCAGAAATTGTAGATGAGGAAGTATATCTTCCCTTGAGAGTCATCTTTGAAAGTTTTGGCTATCAAGTTTACTACAATCCCTATCGGGGAGAAATCCTCTATTCCTATCCCTATCGAAAGAAAAAGTCACTAATTTCAGAAGATAAAATCAAAGCATCTGTTAAATTGCCCAGGGAAGAGGTGGAAACATCATCTGTGATTTTTAACTATCACCATGGTGTATTTAATGGATACACTCAAAGTGAAAATCAAACTGGAGTTGAGTTTTTTACTACGGATTTTAACGGTGATACAGAAATCATCAAGCAGATTCTTGTCAATGGGCCATTGACCG
>CAYFQX010000010.1:15883-18921 GCA_964345405.1 uncultured Peptoniphilaceae bacterium | reverse complement strand
GATCAGTTAAATTATTTCTTTAGTGATGGTATCAATCTCTATGGCTACAATTTAGACCGAGGTTCCATACACGATTTAAACTTACCTCTTCAGCTTGAGAATATGCATTTCATGGGCTACACCATGGATAAGTTTTATTTTTACAACGAGGGAGATATCTACTACTATCACTATAAAAAGCGAAGAGTAGGAAAGCTTCCAATCAATCATTTGCCTCAGGAGATGGTCATTGGCAAGGGAAAGGGAACCTTTGTCTATGGAGACAAACTGATCTCTTTGGATCTAAAGTCATTGAAGGGAAAACTCATCGACATTGACAGAGGAACGGAGGCCTTTACGATTTTACTGAGACAAGGAAATTATCTACTCTATCAAAAAAATCATGAGAAAATTTACTGTGTCTATGATTTAATCAATGACGAGACCGTCTACACGATTCCCTGGGGAGCGGAGACGGCGCCCTATATTAATTTTTCAGAGGGGATGTATCTACTTCTACAGTTTGAAAAACAACTGGATGTCTACGATCTAACGAAGAGACAGGTACAGTCCTATGATATTACAAATTTAATTGCTGATTTTCCACATGGAAATATTCAGTGGTATACGGATGGACTCTATCTGGATGGTCATTGGAGGAGTGGACTTGAGTTAGAGGTACCGATTTCTAGAAAACTAATACGTGTAAAACCATAATGGAGGATCAAATGAATCAAGATCAAATAGAATATGAGCGACGCCGCCGGATGATTCGTGCCAAGGCGCGTAGACGTAAAAAACGTCGTCAACTGGTATTTTTTGTACTCCTGATACTGATTGTAGGCACGGTTGCGCTGAAAGGTGTTCGCCGCTTGGCAGCTAAGCTTACAACAAATCTTGCCTATGCAACGGATGCTGAGTGGAACTATCAGGCAAATTTAAGCCAACGATCTAAGAAGAATAAATTACCCTTCACAGAGGCAGAGGAACTTGTCAATCAACCTACTGAAAAGATTTTAGGTGCTATCAATGTGTCTCTTGTCAAGGGTTCAAACCACATCACCTCGGCTGAGGAATATGCCTTTGATACCAAGGAAGTTCGAGAGTACATTCTAGGTACTAAGAAATACAAAGGTGAGGGGAAGTGGGCGTTTTTAACTTTCGATGACGGCCCAAATACTTCAACTACCTTAGATATCTTAGATACATTAAAGAAAAAAGATGCCTATGCAACTTTCTTTGTCGTAGGTAACAGTGTCTCTGAAAGACATAGTGATGTATTAAGACGTCAAGTGCAAGAGGGACATGCCTTGGCACTTCACTCATACAGTCACAATTATAAATTTATGTATCCGGGTCGCAGTGGCAATGCTGCAAATATTGTAAGTGAGGCTGAAAAGGGCCAAAAGGCACTTCAGTCCATTTTAGGCAAGGATTTTTACACCGGTGTCTGGCGCTATCCGGGTGGGCACATGAGTTGGAAAAATTTAGAAACTGCTGACCAAAAACTTGCCAATCTCGGCATTGAATGGATTGACTGGAACAGTCTATCCGGTGATGCAGAGCCTAGGAGCGTCCGTCCGACAACTGCTCAAGGTCTTGTCGATTTTACAAACAAGACACTGAAGCAAAACACCAATCAAGATATTGTCGTTGTCTTAATGCATGATGCGGCAGATAAGAAGTTGACAGCTCAGGCGCTACCTGATATTATCGATTCTCTAAGAGATCAGGGTTATTCCTTTGGTATCTTAAAGTAAGAAGTCTCTAAAGAGACTTCTTTATTTTTGAAAGGAGAACTATGAACCTAACCTCCATATTGCTCATGTTTATAACCATATTGGCAAAACTCTTCGGTTTGGGACGTGAAAAAGTTCTAGCTCAATACTTTGGAACCTCCGCACTTGCCAGTATGTTTCTTGTGGCCATCACTTTGCCCATGTTAATGTCAAATTTACTATCCGGTGCCGTTGCCACAGGCTACATCCCCATCTATGAACAAATCAGCCACGGGGATGGACAGGATGAGGCAAATAAATTTACATCAAATTTAATCAATATCCTCATCCTCATCTTTGTGATCATCACCATCCTAAGTATCCTTGCCGCCCGTCCACTGGTCAAGATGATGGCGCCAAGTTTTACAGGCGACACACTGACGACAGCCGTCTACATGACGCGAATAGCACTTATCAGTATGATCACAACTAGTGCCGCCTCCGTACTCAAGGCATTTTTACAAATTAAAAATCATTTCATCGTGTCCATGTGTCACTCGGTCATTATGAACATCATTTTAATTGTAGGGATGGTTCTCTCACGAGGCAAAGATGTGCAGATTCTTGCCTTCTCCATCCTCATTGCACTGGTTCTACAATACATTTTCTTCCTGCCCTATGTGCGCAAAACAGGATATCGCCATCAGTGGGTGCTAAATATCCATCATCCGCAGATGCACCATCTACTAAAAATCATCGTCCCGATTTTAATTTCAACTTCCGTCATCGAACTAAATCTAATCATCAACAAATCCATTGCATCCAGCATCAGTATGCAGGGGATCTCTGTCATTAACTATGCAAGTAAAATTCAAGGATTTGTCACAGGAATTGTCATCACTTCCATCATCACTGCCATCTATCCTCGCATGGCAAAGATGAGCACGGACGAAGATGTGGAAGGTCTGCGTAAGATGACCAACGATATGATTTCCCTCATGAGTTTACTTGTGATTCCCGCTACGCTAGGCCTCATGGTATTTTCAAATGAAGTGGTTCGCCTCTTATTCTTAGGCGGTGCCTTTGGGGAATCGGATGTCCAATTGACCGGCTATGTACTCTTATTTTATTCCATTGGGATCTTAGGCATTGGCATACGCGAGATATCGACACGCGTATTTTACTCCATGGGGGAAACAATGATCCCCGTGAAAAACTCCGTCATCATGGTTGTCTTAAATGTTTTATTTTCACTGGTTTTAAGTAGATTCTTTGGCATGGCAGGCCTTGCCATGGGCACCAGTTTAAGTTTGCTACTTGGGGCGATGCTCATTACGCTTC
>CAYFQX010000010.1:0-15873 GCA_964345405.1 uncultured Peptoniphilaceae bacterium | reverse complement strand
GAAAAAGCATTTAGATTTGACAGGTTTTGAAGAAAATAAGAAAAATCTCTTCCTAATTGCCGTCTCCTCTATCATTATGAGCGTTGGGGCAAAGGCCGCTTATCTCTTCTTGAACAACTATGCCTCACAAAATCTGTCCCTACTTTTTTCCATTCTCATTGGTGGCGTTCTCTATGCCATCTGCGTCCTCGTGTTAAAAATTGACGAAGTACGTCAAGCCTTTGAATTTATTAAAAATAGGTAGAAGGATACTCATCTGAAAAGATTTGAAAATATTATATCTTTCTGATATAATACTTTTCAACGAGATGTGGCGCAGTTCGGTAGCGCACACGCCTGGGGGGCGTGGGGCCGCAGGTTCAAATCCTGTCATCTCGACCATAACAAAAGGCTATGTTTGTGTAGTTGCAAACATAGCCTTTTTATTTTATTTATCTATTATTTATAAGCTTTAAATAACTTTAGACTTCATTAATTTCATAATGGTCCATACCCTCATAATAGTAGGACTGCTGGATGCCCCACATGTAAACCTGTCTGCTATCAATTTCTTCAGCAAGTGCTTGATATAAGAGATGCTTAAGCTCCAGTGAATTGACAGGTGAGCGCTCCATAGCACTAAGGTAGTCATATTTATCCACTTTGGACCAATCAACACATACTCCTAGATTTTTTTAAGGATGTGATCGAGCCAAAGACGAGTGGCACGTCCATTTCCTTCCCTAAAAGGATGTGCTACATTCATCTCCACATATTTTTCAATAATTTCATCGAAAGTATTTTCGGGCATTGATTCTATAATTCTCAAGTTGTCCCTAAGAAAAAGAACCGGAGCAAATCGAAAATTACCCTTAGCTAAATTTACATTTCTAATTTCACCTGCGAAATCAAAAATATCCTGAAAAAGATAAGCATGGATATCCTGCAGACCTCTGACAGTTCCAACTTCAAATGTATCTATAATTTCTCTATCCCACAGTTCCAGAGATCTTATTTTACTTAGTTTTTCTTCATCCTTTTTCATTGTTTCACCTCTTAAAAGAACTATCTTTCCATTATAGTGAAATAAGTGATCTATAGGCATTATTAAGGATAATGTTCTTCATTTCTAATGGATAGATAAAAATATAAATAACTTTTCAGAGATCACCCCCGCTTGCGCGGGATAAAAGTTTCCTTTAAGATACTTTCAAATCAAAAAAATAATCACTGTGTACGAGGAGGACAATATTGTTTGACTTTATTTTGAACTATTATAAAATTTTTAAAAACTCTTGAGTGGTATGATTTGGATTTATGAGCCAGTCGCTAATTTTTTGTGAACTTTTGTTATCGTAGTAAGTTTCATATGCATCATTATTTCCCATGCTTGTGAGAATTACGGTGCGGTTCGCTTGGTCCCAATCTACATTACTACCTAAATAATTTGCAATAAAGCGGACAGGGAGCATAGTTCGGTCATCTTTGATGATGGGCGGAACATCAAATCGATAGACTCCCTCGCTCACTAGAGCAGCTCTTTTGCCGGGGAAGAGAGTGAGCCATAGAAATTTAGGATTGCTTGGCGTAATGAGGACGGCTGGCGCGCCGTAGGATTGCGTATCCCATTCCACATCGGCACCTAGCGCTTCTGAAATAAATCTCACGGGCACATAGGTGCGATTATTTTCAATAAATGGAGCTACATCGGACTTAACATACTTACCATTTACTTTATTTTAATTGTTTGCTGTGCTTGCGCCGGTGCAACCATGAGGTGGCCAGCATCGTAATCGCCAGTAATAAACTAAATACTTTCCTTTTCATATTTCCTCCTAAACTCCTTCTTCTCAAAAATCTTCATAAGATCCTCAGCAACGATCCAGGATCTTAACTATTATGGGTTTGCTGGTTTATCATTGACAGCCTCGTTGTATCAAGTTGACTCTTACGAGTGCATAGACTATTTGTCAAATTAATTTCATACCGAGATCTCTGAACTGTAAATTTAAATATAATCTAAATCACCGAAATCTATCCTCATAAAAATTTACAGATATATTTTACGATATTCATCCTCTAAAATTGCATAGATCAGTTGATCTCGCCATTCGGTGTCGTCTTGAAGATAGGATTCTTTAAAGTGACCTTCACGACGCATGCCGAGGGATTCGTAGAGATGGATGCCTACCTTGTTGTCAGGGTAGACGTCGAGCCAAAGTCTATGTAGTTTCAAATCTTCAAAGATAAATCCGAAGATGCCCACCATGACTTCCTTGCCAAAACCTTGGTGCTTTTTCTCAATGACAATGCGGCGAAGCTCGAAAGTTTTTGAAGGATGAACTTCACCTAGCATATAGCCAATTTTTTGATCCTCATGATAAAAGATCATAAGATAGATATTGGGATCGTTGATTTCCCGTTCGTGCTGCTCAGTGGTTCCAAGCCAGACAAATCTTGAATTTTCAGGATTTTTCTCCAGTTCGATGATGTAGGGTATATCTTCCGGTTTGGCCTCCGTTGCTATGATACGTTTTGTATTAAAATAGTTCATCATTGCCTCCTTGTGAATCGGGCGTTTGTACTTTAATCTATTATATTAAATTTTGGCGTTAAAATCACAGATCTGAGGATTTTATTTAAAAAAATAAGAATCAGGTTGGATTTAATATAATCTTATTGTGGACATAATTCGACTATGATATAATGAGGGACGATGAAAGTATGTATGAAAGTTGATATATACTTGTGTATACGCTACGTGTGATGTAAGTCACCGTATTTTTTTGGGATACGCTGGCACGTATCCTTTTGTTGATTAAGGAGGACGTCATTGAAAACAGCATTACTAAGTGTAAGTGATAAGCAAGGCATTGAATCATTTGCCAAATCATTAACCGAACTAGGTTATCGTGTGTTGTCTACCGGTGGCACATACAAGGCTATTGAAACGGCAGGAGTTCCTGTCACTGAAGTTTCAGAGTACACAGAGTATCCTGAAATTTTAGATGGTCGTGTTAAGACGCTTCACCCAAAGGTACATGGTGGACTTCTCTACAAGAGGGGCAACGAAGAGCATGAAAAGACCATTGAAGATCTGGGAATTTCCTCTATTGATCTAATTTGTGTCAATTTGTATCCCTTTGAGGAAAATCTTAAAAAGGGTTCCGATCATAATACCATGATTGAAAATATCGACATTGGCGGTCCAACGATGATTCGTGCGGCAGCTAAGAATTACAAATCAGTCTATGTCGTGACTGATCCTAAGGATTATGACGATGTTATTGAGCATCTAAAGTCCGGAAAGAATGAAGATGAATTTAAACAATATCTTGGAGCAAAGGCCTTTACGCTCACTTCTTACTATGATTCATTGATTTCACGTTACTTAAATAATGGTGGCCAAGTGCTAAATTACTTTACCTTGGGACTTCGCCATGACGAGGCGCTTCGCTATGGAGAAAATCCTCATCAAAAGGCAGATCTCTACACAGATCCAATGGTGAACTCCTATCTATCGAATATTGAACCAATTCAAGGTAAGGCACTATCTTTTAACAATATCAACGACTTAAATCTTACAGTTTCCCTTGCCGGCGATCTCTACAAGACTTACGGTGAAAATGTCTGTGTCGCCATTAAGCACGCGACACCTTGTGGCGTTGCCATTGGTGAAAATGGTCTCGATGCATATCAAAAATGTTACGAGGGCGATCCGGTTTCCATCTTTGGTGGGATTGTTGCCATCGGTACTGAAGTGACCGGTGAAATTGCCGAGGCAATGAGTAAGATTTTCCTAGAAGTTATTGCAGCGCCAAGCTTTAGTAAGGAAGCGCTTGAGATCTTTGCTGAAAAGAAAAATCTACGTCTGCTAGAAATTGACTTTAACGCAGCGCCTGCAAGTAAAGAAATGAAGCTTGCAAGTGGCAAAGTGTTAATTCAAGATGCAGATCAACATGCTGAAGAAAAATATGAAGTTGCAACTGAAAAAGCACCGACTGAAGATGAAAAACGCGACTTGATCTTTGGTATGATTGTTGCAAAATACACTAAGTCCAACGCCATTGTCATTGTGAGAAACGGTGCAACACTTGGCATCAACGGTGGGCAAACCAGCCGTATTGCGGCACTTGAAAATATCTTCAACCTAAATAAGGACAAGGACTTTGAAGGTTCCGTTCTTGCATCCGATGCCTTCTTCCCATTTGATGACTGTGTACGCCTTGCTGCAGAACATGGCGTGAAGGGAATTATCCAACCGGGCGGATCCATCCGTGATGAAGACAGTGTTGAAGCTTGTAATGAATTAGGACTTTCCATGGTTATGACCGGCGTGCGTCATTTCCTACATTAATGAATTGCGGAAAGTTGTGAAAGGAGGGGGTAATCAATGAATTCAAAAGATAATATAAAATCATTTCATGGCTTGCGAGGAATTCTCGTCGTAATTATTCTCTTCTATTACTTCTTTCCAAAGACCATTGTTGGCGGGCACCTTGCATTTAATATTCTTATCACCCTTTGGGGCTATGAAATGACAAGAAATTACTTGGTATATGGACCATGGGAACGAGAGGATCTCTTAGCGCAGGCAAAGAGGCTCCTGCTTCCGTTATTTACAGTCATTGGAGTATTTACTCTACTGGCAGTGATTGCAAATCCCGGCGCCACCGGCTGGTATCAAAACGAGGCTCTGGGAGGTCTTTTAGGAGTCAACAATTGGGTACAAATTCGTCAGGATACATCCTTTTTAACACCTCACGAAGGTTTAAATTTATTTTCAAATCTATGGCTCATCTCACTGAAGATGCAACTCATCTTACTGTGGTTTCTCTTCTTTTATCGTAAAGAAGTGAAGAAAAATTTACCCATTCGAGTGCTCACACTTCTTGGTGCTACGATTTTTTCTACACTGCTCATGCTCATCTTTGGCGTGAGAGGAGCATCCCTTAACCATTTATTTATGGGAACGGATACGCGCTTTCTTAGCTTCGGTGTTGGTGCGATCTTTGGCATTGTAGGGACCCAGGGAATGGGCGATAAGAGCCATGAAAATGATGACATGGCGGCAATGACTGTCTTTGCCATTCTAATGATTGCAATTATTGTACTTAGCATTAAGAATTGGCTCTTTTACGGCGGACTGCTAATTTACAGTATCCTCACAGGTTTGTTTTTACTCTTTATTAGCGGCGATGACAATGCGGCGGCGCATTTTTTACATCATCCCGTATTTCAGGGCATTGGAAATCGCGGATACGCTATGTATCTGGTGCAATGGCCATTGCTCTCCCTATTTAATCTGTGGTTTAAAAATAGCCCGTTGCCCTATGGAGTTCAAGTGCTCATTCAACTGGTGCTCATAGCACTTCTGGGCCATGTAATTTATTATTTCTTTGATAAAAAGAAATCGGAAAAATCCTACTTCCGATGGGTAGCCTTAGCTAATGCGGTACTGTTTGTATTTGTCTATCTCTACTCCAATGCAAAACCGGCCACGGCCTTTGCAAAGAAGACCTCGATCTTAGAGGAGGGACCAAGTGTTGAGAGACGTGACGACAGTGAAGATAAAAAAAGGCAAGTACCGGGAACTGATTTTGTACCATCATCGGATGTAGCAACGGCAGTGGAATAAATCAATGCACAGTATCCTGCCTATTTCTTAAACAATGCAGAGCTTGAAGTGCTGAGTCGTCAAGCCGGTCTTATGATTGGTGACGGGCTCACTGCCAAGTCTCAAGGTTCGTTGAAACTACTCATGCCCAATATGCAAATTGACGGCGCCGAGGGACGAGAGCTCAGCCAAATGGTGCAACTGGTTAAAAACAGTGCTCAAAATATGGCAAATATCAATACGCCAATCATCATTCAGTTTGGTGAGGATCAAGACTTTACCATGAGTGCGCTCAATGAAATAATTGATGCTGCACAGCAGCAGACGGTGATTCTAGTCAATGCCGTGCGCATGAATCCTTGGCGTGACAATGTGAATTTGAAACTTGAACGTGCTGTCAAAGAAAATAAATATGTCTATCTAGTCGATTTAGTAAATGAAGTTGATGGAAATACTGACTTCTTTGAAAAAGTCGCAGATGAGAAGGGCGAGCAGGAAGTGCAGCAAGAGCAACAAGAGGAGCGTGAGAAATATTCTCTCATTGGACAGCGACTCTATGCGCAGATGGTTGGCAAGAAGATTACTGAGCTTAAAATCCGCGATCGCTCAGAACTTCGAGAAATCGAGGAGAAGACAGAGACTGAGGCTGCTCAAAATAATGTAAATCAAAATCCAACAAACGAGCAGTAGTTGAGAGGGAGATGGCGATGACATTTGATAATTTGATCATACAATTTCTCCATGAACACGTGAATTCGCTCCTGCTTGATGGAATATTTGTATTTTTTACAAAGCTTGGAGATTATGGTCTCATTTGGATCTTACTTGCAATTTATCTCATCATGAGCAAGGAGAATCGCGATCTTGGGAAGATGATTTTAATGGTACTGATCGCAGATGTATTGGTCGTCTCAGTTGTTCTTAAACCGCTTATCAGTCGCCCGAGACCCTTTGTAACGTACAATTTTCCCCTATTAATTCAAAGGCCCTTTGGTTCATCCTTTCCATCGGGACATGCCGCCTCATCTATGAGTGTGGCTGCCATGGCTTATTTGAACAAGCTGAGGGGAAGGCACGTGGTACTTATACTTGCTCTGGGGGTGGTCTTATCGAGAGTCTATCTACTGGTTCACTATCCAACGGATGTGCTTGCAGGTTCTCTCATTGGGATCTTAAACGCCTACGTGGTCTACAGACTTTGGACAAGATTCAAGGTAAAAACTAAATCATAAATAAAAAAGTGTTGGCTTGGATAAGCGAACACTTTTTTGTATTATTCAATTTCATCTTCAAAAGCATGGTAGATGGCGCGAATGGCCTTTTCAAAACATTCATTTTTGACGCCAACCATAATATTAATTTCACTGGCACCTTGAATGATCATCTCGACATTGATTTGACTTTCCGCAAGGGCGGTAAATAATTTAGCAGAGGCACCAATTTGGTTTCTCAAGTGACGTCCTACGACAGCAATCAGGGCAATGTCGTGGTCAATATGAATGGAGTCCGGGTTACAGACGGCCTTAAACTCATCAATGAGATCCTGCTCAATGCCCTTGAGAGAAGCAGAAGAGACAATGAGAGAAAGGGTGTCGATACTTGAGGGCATGTGTTCCAAGTGAATTTCATTTCGCTCTAAAATGGACATGACCTTGGCAAGGAATCCCTTGTCGCGACTCATATGGGTCTTTTCAATACTGATGACGCTGAAATTTTTACGTCCGGTAATTCCTGTAAGATGTGTATCTTCACCATCATCTTCAACGGATTTTACAATGAGTGTGCCCAGTGCTTCCGGATCGTTGGTATTTTTAATTTTAATGGGGATGGCATCAGAGATGACAGGGAAGATGGCATCTGAGTGAAGAATGCCTGCTCCGGAATAGGAAAGTTCACGAAGCTCTGTATAGCTGATCATGTGAATGGCACGTGGATGATCGACAATGCGAGGATCGGCAACTAAGAATCCACTGACGTCGGTCCAGTTTTCATAAAGTGTTGCCTGAACACCTTTTGCCACAATACTTCCGGTCAAATCGGATCCGCCACGTGAAAAGGTAGCAATATGGCCATCAGGTGTGGTTCCGTAAAATCCGGGAATGACGGCGCGGGTGTGATTTTGTGCCATCTCTTCCAGGGCAGCGTAGGTCTTTTTGTCATCTAAATAGCCTTGTTCATTAAAGAAGATGACATCCTTTGCATCGACAAAGTCATAGTCCAGATAACTTGCCAAAATGCGCCCATTGAGATATTCGCCACGACTGGAGGCGTAGTCCTTTGATGCACCACCTTGAATGTCCTTGATGATACCGTCAAATTCCTCTGTAATATCAATATCAATTCCCAAATCATCGATAATCTTTTTAAAGCGATTGACAATGAGGTCGTAGACGACGGTGTAGTCGATATTGTGATTGATCAGTTCATAGAATAAATAAAGTAGGTCTGTAATCTTTTGACTTTGGTCATTTTCCTTGCCCGGAGCAGAGGGGACAATGTATCTTCGATTTTCATTGCCCTTGACAATATCATAGACCTTTTTAAACTGAGTGGAGTTTGCCAGTGAAGAGCCTCCAAACTTTGCGACAATGGTTTCCATAATTCCTCCTCGATCTATTTTATAAATTGTAATCTATTGTAACACATATTGAAAACTTCATAAATACAATTAGTAATATTATTCAATATTTTAATTCACTAAAGTGAAGGAGTCATTATGTGTTCGTTAAGAAAAGGTAGAAAATAAAAAATAGCTAGAGGGAAGCCCTCTAGCTATTATGAATGAGATTCATTCAGTCATTAGATTGAATTACATTAATTCTTCTAATGGTTTGTAGTCATATCCTAAGTCGTCTGCAACTGCCTTGTAAGTTACATAACCTTCAGCAGTGTTAACACCAGGAACTAATTCTGGAGCAGCTTTACAAGCTTCTTTCCAGCCTAGGTTAGCGATCATTAGAGCGTATTTAGTAGTTGAGTTAGATAGTGCGGAAGTAGAAGTCTTAGCAACAGCACCAGGGATGTTAGCTACTGCATAGTGGATAACATCATGAACTACGAATACTGGATCAGTGTGAGTAGTTGGTTTGTTTTCAGTTAATTCAGTAGAACCACCTTGGTCAATTGCAACGTCAACGATGACGGAACCTGGTTCCATAGTTTTAACCATTTCTTCAGTTACTAGTTTAGGTGCTTTATGTCCTGGGATAAGAACAGTAGAAACTACCATGTCAGCGTTTTTAACTGCTTCAGCAATGTTGAATGGGTTAGAGTAAACAGTTTCAACTTCGTTACCAAAGATATCAACGATTTCGCCTAGACGAGGAATGTTAACATCAAGCATAGTAACGCGAGCACCCATGCCAACTGCGATACGAGCAGCAGCAGTACCTACAGTACCGGCACCAAGAACAACAACGTTTGCAGGTGCAACACCTGGAACACCTTGAAGAAGAACACCTTTACCACCGTTAGGTTTAGTTAGGAAACGCGCACCTTCTTGAACGGACATACGGCCAGCAACTTCTGACATTGGTTTAAGTAGTGGTAGAGCGCGTCCAAGTTGAACGGTTTCAAAAGCGATACCAGTAACTTTTTTGTCAACCATTTCTTTAGCTAGTTCTGGAGCTGCAGAAAGATGTAGGTAAGTGTAGATAATTTGTCCTTCTCTGAAGTATTTGTATTCGCTTTCTAGAGGTTCTTTAACCTTGTAGATCATTTCAGCTTTTTCCCAAACTGCATCAGCTGTGTCTAGAATTTCAGCACCAGCGTCAACATATTCTTGATCAGTAAAGCCAGAGCCTAGTCCTGCACCTTTTTCAACGTAGACAGTGTGTCCAGCGTGAACAAGAGCGTTTGCACTTGCAGGTGTACAGCTTACACGACTTTCTTGATCCTTAATTTCCTTAGGTACTCCAATAATCACTATTCATCACTCCTTAGTAATATTAGTTCTGTAACGTAACTTTATCGTAACACTAATGTGGCAAATTGTAAATACCATTTCGATAAAACATATTGTATATATTAAAACGTTTGCCTAAATCCTTGTAAATTACACAATTTAAAAAAATGCACCCTAATTAAAGAGTGCATTTTTATTATAAAATACTATTAAAGATAAAGTCAATGAGTACCCAAAACAATTTGGAAGCCAGCTCAATGCCAATGTACAGCGTTAAAAACCATCCCATGAAGTTAATATAATTGTCCTTGTCCAGATCCTCATAGAGGCAGGCAAGAGTCAAGAAACTGACAAGTATATAACTTAAAACTGTAGGAATTAACTTCGGTGTCAGTGCCCCTAGGAAATTGTATCCAATGGCTGTGTTGTGGGGATAAAACAAGAAGAAGATAAATAATAGAAGATTGACAATGCTCCAGTTAAATACTGCATAGACAAAAATTCGCTTTTCATCTAAATAGAGGCCGGTATTTCTTGTTGCAACAATATAGGCATAGTAGATGGTAAAAAAGCTGATGAGGATTTTAATGAGCATAAATAATATAACGGCCACACTGACTTTGGTGTCAATAAGGATAAAGGGCAGGATAAGTGCAAGTAAACCAACGGTAAAGATGGCAGCAATTCCACCTTGACCAAAATCTAAGATCTTGTAGATGATCTGTTGGTAATGCTTATGAACCTCTGCAAGTGGCGGTAGATAGGACTTTGTACGAGTTTTCGACTTGTCCTTTGTAGCATTTCCGGTTGCAGTATCCTTTGTCTTTGTTGCATCTTTTGCTCGATTGAAGAATTTCGGTTTTTTAACGGATTTTTCTTCCTTAGCAACAGTATGGGTGATTTTTCCTTCAGTATGCGCTTCCTTCACTTTGGAAGTGGAAGAGGTCTGCGCCTTTGTAGTTTGAGTTTTTTCAGTTGAGATAGAAGAATCTGTCTTTTGCTTAGATTTGTTCACTTCAGAGGCAGTTAAACCCTTATCATCTGATGTTGTAGAATCCTTTGAGAAAGATTTAAAGAAGTTTTTAAATCCTCCACCGGTACTCTTTTCCTTGACAACGGTCTTGTCTTTCTGTGCAGTCTCTTTCTTGGAGGTCTCTTTGGAACTCTGTTGAGTTTCTCTTTTAGCAGCTTCCTTTGCTTCCTGCTCCAGCACTTCATTGACCTGGCGAGTCAAATTAGAGATGTCGCTTGCGGTTTGGAATCTGTCCTCGCTTGGATTGTGGCTGCGTTCCGCTTCTTCATTAATTAAGATGATATTTTCTTCCTTGATCTCCTCATCGGATCGAGAGGAAATCTTAGACGGATCGTCTTCCGGCTGACTAAAGACAGAGTAGGGGTTGTCGCTTTCATCAATGAAACTGTTCCAAATATCCTTAAAGGAACGACGGGACTTTTCCTGAGGTTTCGGTCCTTGGTCTTCCTTTACTTCTTTTTTCTGCGCCTTGGCCTGTCGATCAAGAGATTTTTTCTTTTCCTCTTGAGTCAAGACTTCCTGCTGCACATTTTCATCAATCTTTTTTATATAATGGGCAAGTTCTTCCTCGTCCTTTTGCAATGGAATTTTAAAGATTTTTGTCTCCTGCGAAGTATCATTATCGTCAAGATCAATCTCAGGATCTGCTGGGCTTGAATCTTTTACATCTGAATTTGTCTTGTGAACCAGGGTCAAATCAGCCCCGCAATGATGGCAAAAGTTAGCTGAGGGGAGAACTTTTCCTCCACAATTATAGCAATACAAATGAGAACCCTCCTTTCATGATGTGAATCATCATAATTATATCATAAAAATAAGAGCCTAACTCAGGCTTGAAACATTATGTATAAAAAAAGCTCTGGAAAAACCAGAGCCTCTTAAAATTTGAAACTGATTATTCAGCGTCTTCAGCGTTGTTAGCAGCTTCTTCAGCGTTGTTAGCAGCTTCTTGAGCGTTGTCAGCAGCTTCGTTAGCTTCGTTAGCAGCAGCAGCGTTGTTTTCAGCGTTCATTTCAGCTTCGTTAGCAGCGTTTTGTGCTTCGTTAGCAGCGTTTTGTGCATTGTTAGCAGCGTTGTTAGCATTATTGTTAGGGGATGAGCAAGCAACCATACCTACCATTAGAGTACCAACAGCTGCGATTGTAGCGAATTTCTTTAAGTTTTTCATTGTATATTCCTCCTCAAATCATTTCCTTCGTTTACATTTACAAGTATAGTGGTCCTTTGTGAAAACTGTGTGATTATTTCATCAAAAATTTATATTAAATTGATTTTTTCTTTACATTCTTCTTGAATGAGTTTGATCTGATATAATAAATGAACAGGAGGAGAGGGAATGAAAGCACTATATAGAAAGTATCGACCACAGACTTTTGATGCCATTGTGGGTCAGAGTATGATTGTTCATAGTTTAAAAAATCAAGTACGAGACGGAAATGTCTCCCATGCCTATCTTTTTTCAGGAACCCGTGGGACGGGAAAGACCAGTGCGGCAAAAATTTTATCTCGCGCAGTAAACTGTCTCCATCCCAAAGAGGGAAATCCCTGTAATGAATGTGAGCATTGCTTGGAAATTTTAAATAATCAATCACTGGATGTTGTGGAAATGGACGCCGCAAGTAACAATGGGGTTGAAGATATTCGCGATCTGAAAGACAAGGTCATCTATCCTCCAAGTAATCTAAACTATAAAGTCTACATCATTGATGAGGTTCATATGTTGAGTAAGGGCGCCTTTAATGCGCTCTTAAAGATTTTGGAAGAACCACCAAGTCACTTAATCTTCATCCTTGCAACGACAGAGCTGGAGCGAATACCTACGACAATTATTAGTCGGACTCAGCAATTTAATTTCAGACGAATTGGCGAAGAGGATTTAATTAAAAACATGCGATATGTCTTGGATCAGGAAGAAATCTGCTACGAATTGCCTGCAGTTGAAATTATTGCCTCTCATAGTGACGGTGCCATGCGTGATGCTCTCTCCATTTTGGATCAATGTCTCTCCCTCGAGGAGAAGCTGACGGAGGAAAGTGTACGTCAAATACTGGGCCTTGTAAGTGATACGGCGTTGGTGGATCTGTCGGAATTTATTTTAAAGCGGGACAGCCGGTCCCTTCTTGATTTAATTCAAAGGGAATATGACATGGGAAAGAACATGTCTCTGTTTTTACAGGAAGTGCTAGGGCATTATAGAAATTTACTTCTTACGGCTAGCACCGGTGTACCGCCTTCTAGTTTAGGCGTGACGGAGAGGGAGCGCGTCGTATCTATAGCAAGGGCCATGGGGCTTGATGAGATTTTCAGTTCCATAGATAGCTTAAATGAGGCCAACAGTCGCATTCGATTTGCTGAAGATCCCAAGTTACTTGTGGAAGTGACTTTGTTAAAGTTGATGACAGAAAAATCCGCTCTTAAGTTTGACGCAAACAAAAAGTTGCCACAATCGGAGGAAGAAAGTAGACCTTCGGTTCAGGTGCAAGTGGCGCCCCAAGTTGAAACTCCGCAAATTTCAAATGAAGTAACAAGAGAGAAAGCCCCTGAAAAACCTCTAGACAATACAGAGCAAGAGGGGGAAAAGTCTGAAGAGAGTTCCAAGGAGCAAGTGGGAGAAAATCTTCCTCAGGGAGTTTTGAATAAAGAAAACGACCGTGTTATAATAGATAATGATTTGAACTTAATCAATCAGCTAAAAGATCAGTGGGAGACCATCTTAAATGATTTGCGTGCAGAAAAGGTCAATACCTATGCACTTTTAAGAGAGGGGTTTCCTGTCAGCTTTGAAAACAAGCTAATCACCATTGGTTTCGAAGCAGGCTATGACTTCCATTTGCAGGCAATGTCTACACCTCAAAACTTAGAGGCACTAAAACACGTCTTGAGAGCACATTTTAACGATGAGGTGGAGGTTCGACTGGTTAAAGTGGAGAAAAACAAGGATGCCGTCAATGAACTTATTGAGATCTTTGGCAAGGAAAATATAAAATTTGAATAATCAGGAGGTAGCTATGGCTAAGGGATTCCCAGGTATGGGTGGAAAAAATATGAATCAAATGATGAAGCAGATGCAAAAGCTTCAAAAAGATATGGAGAAGATGCAGGATAGTTTAAATGAACAGGAAATAGAATCCAGTGTCGGCGGTGGAGTTGTCAAAGCAAAGGTGAACGGACAAAAGGAACTTTTAGACATCACCATTGATCCAGTAGCTGTTGATCCAGACGATGTAGAGACACTAGAGGATCTTGTCATTGCAGCAGTCAATCAAGCCATGGAAAAGGCAGATCAAAATGCTGAAAAGGAAATGGGCAAATTGACTGGTGGATTAAATCTTCCGGGGATGTTTTAATTGTCAGGACATGAGCACAAACCTCTGGACGGTTTAATTCATGAACTTTCAAAACTACCTGGCATTGGAGAGAAGACAGCTCAACGATTATCCTACTACATCTTAGAAGAGGATCTGCAGGAAGTTGAAAAACTAGCCAATGCAATTGTTCGAGCGAAAAAAGAGACAAAGATGTGTGCCAGCTGCATGAATTACTCAGATGATGATCTCTGCCCTATTTGCAGAAGTTCACATAGAGATAACCACACCATCTGTGTCGTAGAGCAACCAAAGGACATACAGGCGATGGAGCGTTCCGGAAGATATCAGGGCGTCTATCATGTGCTTCACGGGACGATTGTCCCTCAACGAGGTGTTACGCCGGGAGACATTAAGATTAAGGAACTCTTTGAGCGTCTCAAGACAGAGGATGTGGATGAAATTATCATTGCAACCAATCCCACAGCGAATGGGGAGACGACGGCGCTCTATCTTGCGGAGCAACTTAAGGAGCTTCCGGTGAAGGTCACTCGAATCGCCTACGGAATTCCCGTGGGTGGCGATCTTGGATACTATGATGATCTAACCATTGCAACGGCACTTCAACATCGAGTGAGCTATGGACCTGAAAAAGTACAAACTGAGGATAAGAATAATCATAGAGATTAAAAAAGAGGTGAGCATGTATGCTCACCTCTCAATATCATCTAAAGCTTTTTTGTAAATGGCTCTGAAATATCCACATGTCCCATGAGACTCTCACTAATTTCTCCATCGACGCGAAGTTCAACTTCTTTAATTTGATCGACTGAAAGCAGAGAGTTAACAATGGATTGAATGAGGACTTCTTCCTCTAAGCTACTACCGTTAAGTCCCTGACTTGAGAAATTAATTACGGCGACGCCATCCTTCAGATAGGAGTCTTTAACTGTGACTTTTTCAATGCCTGTGGCTTCGGCACCATCAACAGAGTTATAATTGGCAAGAGCAGAGAGAACTTTTTCTACAAAGTCGCCTTCTGTCCCTTCAACTTCAATGGTCTGAGTGACGGTTTTGTTTTCTTCATTTCCGCTGACAATGTACTCCTCACTTGGGAAGGAAAGTTCTACTTGAGCAGAGATGTTTTCTTGGGAATTTTCACCATTGTCTGCATCAACTGTAGTTTCGTTATAATTTACATTTTGATTTGTATTGTCTACGACGTCATTTGCGGCTTTCTGTACTTCAACCACCTTCACATTGTCCGGACTATTTGAATTTAGATTGCTTGCTTGGCCACTGCCGGTGCAGGCAACAAGTAGTGAAGACAGTGCTAAGATACCTGTCAGTTTAAAAATGTTTTTCATATAGACCTCCTTTACTAAATTATAGCATTGATGATATTTTATTAAAAGTTTAACCTTGATGTCAACTGCATCAGTGTAGAGTTCTGTTAAGAGACTGGATGAGTTTCATTTTACATACTTGGAGTTAATTATGGATTTTGGTGAAAAATTAAAGAGACTGAGAATAGAAAAGGGCTTACTTCAAAGAGATCTGGCGGATGTTCTCCATGTGAGTTTGCGCACAATTAAAAACTATGAATTGGGTCATTCCTATCCTAAAGATGAAGAGGTTTTTAATCGACTGGCGGAGTTCTTTGAGATGGATGTGAATTACTTTCTGTTTAGAGAAATAGATCCAATGGAAGATTTCAATGAGGGTGAGGACGACTTTACCTCTTATTTTCAAGGAGAGAGCATTCTTTATTTGGTCTCAGATTTCTTTTCCAATCCAAGAATTGAACCAAGAGATAAGGATAATTTAATGCAGCGAATGCAAGAGATATACTGGCTTGAAAAGAGCAAAAATAGAGAGTAATAGATTGAGGAGCGATGATGAAAGAAAAAATGGAATTGATTATTGGCAGTATGACTGGTGATTATACAGAAGATTTAAATAAAATCAGCGACGCCATTGAGAGGGCCATGGATGAGGGGGATCAGGAACTTGTCCTGGCCCTTATTGAGTATGG
>CAYFQX010000009.1:0-23905 GCA_964345405.1 uncultured Peptoniphilaceae bacterium | reverse complement strand
AACCCCAACAACCAGTGCACCGGTGGCAATATCTGCTGCCCCGCGAATAAAGGTGGTGGCCATGTCATTTGGTTTAATGCGTCCAATAATACTTGAAATAATGGCCATTCCTAAGAAGATTGCAGAAATTTCATCAATGTAGAAGTCTAGTTTTGTGACACCAAAGATGATAAATGCAAGGCCAAGGACAAAGACAGTGAGCACTAATTTGTGAACGGTTGTAAACTCAGGAATATTTTCAATATCCATGGTCTTATTTTTTTCTTTCTCTTCAAGTTCACGAACATAGGAAATAGATGGATCTTCCTTTACTTTCTTTGCATATCTTGAAATGTACCAGATGGTTACGGCAACGAATGTTACCCAGATGATGAGTCGTAGGCCGATACCTGAGAAGATGGGCAGTTCCGCAATGCCTTGGGCAACCCCGACGGTAAATGGATTCATAAAACCGGAGTTAAATCCGCACGCTGCGCCAAGGAAGATCATGGATGTACCGACCATGGCGTCATAGCCAAGTCCCCGAGCCAACATGATTCCTATAGGTACGAAGATAATGGTCTCCTCACTCATTCCGATGATACCGCCCATTAATGAGAAGATAATAACCATGACAGGAATAATTAAATGAGGGACATGTTGTAGTCTCTTTGCCAGATTGGCAACGCCAACTTCCATCGCTTGAGTAGCATTGATCATTTCAAAAGCTCCACCTAGAATGAAGATGAAGAATGAAATTTGAGCCGCCTCTTGAAGTCCACGTGGGAAGGCAGTTAGAAATTGTAGTGGACCGACAGGCGTTGAATCTACATAGTGGAAAGTGCTGGGGTCGATGACCTCTCTACCGGCAACTTCCATCATGTCGTAGTTACTTGCTGGAATAATGTACGATAAGACAGAGATGATAAATACAAGGCTTACCAAGATGACATAGGTATGTGGTACTTTAAACTTTTTCTTTTTAACTGGTTTGTTGTTTTCCATAAAACACGCTCCTTTATAATAATAATAGTCTAACTTCCCTCCTTATCTATCTATAGAGTCATTATATCATAGTTTCGAGTGAACCACGACATTATCTGCCAGTTCGCGTGGGATTTCTCCTGAATTAAAAAAGGCCGATGTATTATCGACCTTTTCTTGCTAGATTCCAATTCTAATTTTAAATAGGACGCGGTAGACCTTGTAACTGATGAAGAAAAACAGTGCAAAGGCAAGGTAACCGACGACGCCATAGCCTGTTGAGCCAATGAAGAAAAACATGGAGCTTAAAATGGCTGTCGTTGTAATGACGGCCATGGCAAAGATAAATTTAGAAAGTAATGGATTTAAAATCATCATACCGCTGCGTTCCGCATTGGAGTAATTGTGATAGATAAATCCAAGAGCCAAGTAGATGGACCCAAGTATCAAGAAGCCAACGGCCCATCCGTTGCCTCCCATTTGTGCCGCACTAAAAGGTGATATCATCGTCCGTAGGACAATGGGCAGTTGGTTTATCTGTTTACTAAAGCGAGTAATCATACCAATATCACCTGGGTAAGTGCGGGTGATAATATGATAGATCATTTCAAAGTTCCAGGTATAGAGATCAATCCCTACAAATCCCATACCGAGCATACCCAAGTGTCCGATGAAATTCCCTGCAAAGCATCCAATGCCTAGGATAAAGAAATAAGTGCTCAAGTTTGTAATAAGCGACCAATAGATATTGTCTATATAGTTAAATGTAAACAATTCCTTTAGCGATGAACCCATCAACATCAGATAGTTCACTCCAATCATTAATAGATAGAGCAAAATCAAAGTGAGCCCACCTAGAAGCGTCTTCGCCATTAGATCTTTCCAGCGTGGCCAGGGAAGCGTTCTTGAAAATTGATAGAATGGAGTGAGATGTTCCCCACTGGTAAGTGCAATGCCAAGAACAACGGCAACAAATAGGACGATGGTATTGCCATAGATTAGAATTCTTGTGCCGTCAAGGGACTGAACACTGGATAGGACTTCTTTATATCCCCTTTCTGAATTATAAAAGCCTTCCTCCATCTCCCTTTGATATTCACCATTGTCGATGAGAAAGAAGATGTAGTTTTCTATGGTCATTCCATCTTCATCAAACTCATCCCTTATATACTTATCAAAATTTTTAAGTGACAATTCATTGAGTTTTTTTAAATCGCCTAAATTATACTCCCGCTTGACATCTTTAAAACTATCCCACTTGGGCGCATTGCCAGAACTTGAGATGGAGTCCATAAGTAGGATCTCATTGTAGGATTTATCCATATTGCCATACATGCTTTCCAATTTTGATTGAACGCTGACTGCCTGCGCAACCAAGAGCACCACTGCAAATAGGAGAATCCACATGCCGTATTGCTTAATTAAAATCTTAAAGGCACGATTAATGTCTCTCATGATCCATCTCCTTTCCCGCTTGTTCCCAATAGAAGAGATCTTCCAGTTGAAGACCTAAGTTGTCGTACTGCACAATTTCCTTGCGATTGAGTTTATCCTGCCAGTGTCCCTCCTCTTCCTCCATGAGCAGCGTATGCACTCGGCCAATGGAGTTGATAAGAACCATATCCTCCTTGAGGTCTTCCGGAAATTTACCTCGCGTTACCACTTGTACCTTGATGAGCCTTTTGTCTGCGTCATCAATCTTTGAGAGTTCTCCCTCAAGGGTCAAGTAATAGGCGACATTTGAAATACCCTGAAGCTCATGAATTTGGTGGGAGCTGATGAGAATGCTCTGACCGTCTCCAGCAGCATCGATGAGGTACTTAATAATTTCCTTTTTATTTAGTACATCCATCCCATCCAGCACTTCATCCAAGAGGACAAAGGGCGCTTTCGTTGCCAAGACGAGAATGAGGCCGGTCAGGGTTAAATTTCCCTTGGAAAAAGTTCGAAGTTGTTTTTTCATGGGAAGTCCATGTCGCTCACACTCTTCCCGTACGAAATTCGAGTCAAAATTAGGATAGACAATCTTATAGTAGATCATGGCCTTTTCCAGCGTTTCGAATTTAAAAAAGTCAAAGCGATCGGGAAGATAGACGATGTTTTCCTGAAGTTCCACATGCTTTTTAATATCGATGCCGTCAATATAGACAGCTCCCTCTCTTTGATTTAAAACTCTGGATAAAATTTCAATTAAAGTGGTCTTTCCTGAGCCGTTTCGTCCAATGAGCGCCGTAATCTGTCCGGGCCTTAGCTCTAAGTCCACACCCTGAAGAACCTTGAGATCCTCAAAGTTCATCTTGATATTTTCAGCTTGTAAAATCACCGGCTCACCTCCTCTTTTGTCCTGCGAAGTATCTCAACAATTTCATCTTCCGTGTAACCTAAGTAAAATGCTTCAATAAAATTCATCTCAAGTGTATGCCTGTAGTCGTCTTTTCTAAGCTTTAACTTTTCCCTGTCTAAGGCTATAAAACTTCCGCGTCCCACTACCGTCTCAATCATACCGATGGACTCCATCTCTCGGTAAGCCTTACTTACCGTTGACTCATTAATAAGAAGCGTCTTTGCCATTTCACGAATGGAGGGCAATTTATCTCCCTGAGAAAAATATCCCTTTAGGAGCCCCTTTTTCGTCTCTTCAATAATCTGTTGATAGATGGGCACGGAGCTTGAATAATCTAGTTGATACATGGACACCTCCTTAGTGTGTGGCTTCATTCCACACATTTCATAATCCAAGTGTACCACCCAGGACCACACATTGCAATGCTTATTTAATAAACTTTTTATTTTTTTACCACTATAATAGAGTTAGAGGTGAATTTATGAAGAAAAGCAAGTCAATATCTTTTTTATTTATTTTACTAACTATTTTGCTCCTTCCTCTGGAGGCCCTGGCCTTTAATGGAACGGAACTTAAAAGGGAGACCATTGCTCCCGGTACGACCCTTAGGCAAGTTCGTTGGAACACAGGTCAGAGAAATTTAACGGTGGATGTCCTGGAACTGGATCTCAACAATCCCTACGTCGGACTTGATGTCGTGCTTGGCAAGGGAAAACACACGCAGCGTGCCATCGTCGGCGAAATGACCGCCAACACCGGTGCCGTTGCCATGGTAAACGGCGACTTCTACAATACGCTAAAACAGGGCGCACCCTTTGGCCCCGTGGTCAGTCAGGGTAAGGTGCAGGCAACGCCCCTTCTCTCTGAGGGAATGTTTGCCTTTGGCATTGACGGCAATCGCAATGCGTACATAGAAGCCATTAAGTTTAATGGCTCTGTCCGCGCGAAAAACGGCCGCAGCTTTCCCATTGGCGGTTTAAATAAGACAGACTATGTCATCAATACCACCGGCGTTCCAAGTCATCGTAACGCCATTCATGTCTATGACGACGCCTGGGCAAGTCCAAGTCGCGGCATCACTGCTGCCGGTGAAGTTTTAGTCAATGGCTACGGAATTGTCGAGGAAATTTCACTAAATAAGCGACTGAACTATCCGGTACCTGCAGGTAAAAAAATTCTACAAATCAATGGCACGGCCGTGGAATTTGTCCGCAACAATATCTCAAAGGGCGATAAGATTCAAGTGAACTATCAGTTGAGTCCCGATCGCAATTGGCAGACACTCATTGGTGGTCATGCCAAGCTTGTCCACAACGGTCAAGTTCTTCCCTACACTTTAGATATTGAATCCATTGGCGGCCGACGCGCCCGTACCGCCGTAGGAGTCAGCGCCGACAAGAAAAAAGTCTATCTGGCTACGGCAGAGGGTCGCACAAAGAAAAATGCCGGTGTCACACTGGCCGAGTGGGGCACCTTTATGAAAGATCTCGGCGCCTATCAGGCCATGAATTTAGACGGTGGCGGCTCTACCACCATGACAGCGCGCCATCTTGGCGACTTTAAGGCAGATGTCGTGACAAAGCCTGAGGGAAACAATGCTCAGCGAAAAATTGTCACAGGACTTGGCGTCTATAACGAGGCACCAAAGGGCGCACTTAACGAAATTGTCGTCGGTGGGCCAAGCCAAATCTTCCAGGGCGAAATTGTAAAATTCTCCCCACTCAAGGGCTGGGATGAAAATCTCCATCCTTTCGATGTCTCAGGCTTAAAATACGCTGCAACGGATAATTTAGCCGGTGAAGCAGGTTGGAGTTTCGACCGATACTTTGCACCAACTGTAGGTCAGACATCCATCACTCTTACAACAACTGAGGGAGTCACTGGACAAAAGACCGTAGGCATTCGACCAAAGTCTGAGATTGCATCCTTTAAATTAAATCAGGACAAGGAGCGATACCTTATGGGTGATGGCGCCTTGATCTCCGTCTTTGGACAAGTTAAGGGACGAGAATTTCTGATGGATCCTGATCAAATTCAGTGGACTCTCGAGGGCATTCCAGGAACCATCGACACTACGAACTGGCGCTATCTTCACGAAGATGGTGGCGTTCAATATCCTGAAGTTCATATTACTACCGAGGCAACGGAACTTCCCTTTGGGACTCTCGTTGCAAAACTGAATAATCAGGAAGTTCGCATCCCATTTAGAAATCCCGCCTACCGAAATGTACAGCTTTTTATTGGGGACAATAAATATAAGATTGACGGCGTGACAAAGACCATGGATACTCGCTCCTTTATTAAACAGGACCGAACCATGGTGCCCCTACGCTTCCTACTGGAAGCCTACGGTGCAGAAGTCAGTTGGGATCAAGCTCGCTACGTCGCCACTGTCAACTATAGGGACAAGGTCATTGAAATGCCCATTGGCAAAAACTACGCCATCATCAATGGACAAAATGTTCCACTCGATGTATCCCCACTTCTTCAAAATGACCGAACCATGGTTCCTCTGAGATTTTTAAGTGAAAACTTGGACATGACTGTGGACTACAATCACGGCTTGCAAAGTGTGGATGTGTATATGACTTATTAAGAGAAAGTACCGGGATACACCGGTACTTTTTTAATGCGTAAATTTTTGGGTATTAATTAGGAGAAAGTACTTTAAGTTTAAAGGAGATGTCTATGAGTAAATATACTTTTTATATCAATGGCGAGTGGGTTGAAGCGGATCACGGCGATGTGATCACTGTGGAAAATCCCGCCACACTTGAAACACTTGCCGAAGTACCGGCAGGTCACGACGAGGCAGTTCACGAAGCGGTTCGCGCAGCAAAGGACGCCTTCCCTTCATGGAAATTTGCAGCTGTCAATGAACGCATCGACTATGTACAAAAGATGGTAGATTACTTCAAGGATCATGGCGATGAAATTGCTAAGACCATCTCAGAGGAACTTGGCGTCCCTCTAGCACATGCTCGCAGTCGACATTTAGACGGGTATCTCACTGCAGCTAAAGAATGGATGGATCTAGTTTCTGAATTTGAATTTGTCGACCGAGAGGACGGCTATGAAGTTCACAAAGAGCCCGTAGGTGTGGTCGCCTGTCTGACCCCTTGGAACTATCCCTTTGGGCAAATTGCAAACAAAGTCTTCCCTGCCCTACTTCTTGGCAACACCATTGTTTTAAAACCAAGTCAACAGACACCGCTCACCTCCTACGCCTTTGCGCATGCAGCTGAAAGTGCAGGACTTCCAAAAGGTGTCTTAAATCTCATTCCGGGACGCGGCGGCGAAGTGGGAAATTTACTGGCCACGCATCCCGATGTCAATCTCGTATCCTTTACAGGTTCCACCAAGGGCGGTATCGAAGTTGCAAAACTTGCCGTCGACACAGTCAAGCGATTGACTTTAGAACTTGGCGGAAAATCTGCAACGATTTTACTTGAAGACGGCGATATTTCCGAGGCCATTGAAAGTACGCTGGACACCGTCTATCTCAATGTTGGACAGACTTGTTCCGCTACCACACGACTTTTAGCTCCGCGCAAACTCAAAGCGCAAGTAGAGGAAGAGCTCATCAAACAGACCAAGGCCTACAACTTTGGCGATCCTCTCGATCCCAAGAGCGATGCCGGATGTCTCGCTTCTAAGAAACAATACGATAAAGTTCAGAAGTATATTGAACTTGGCAAGGAAGAAGCCACTCTACTCTATGAGGGACCTACACCTGAGGGCAAGGGCTATTTTGTAGGACCTGTCATCTTTACCGACGTCGATCCGGATGCACGCATTGCACAGGAAGAGATCTTCGGACCCGTACTATCTGTCATCTACTATGACACAGAGCAGGAAGCACTTGAGATTGCCAATGACAGTATTTACGGACTGGGCGGCAAAATCTTCGGCGAAGAATCGAGAGCTCGCGCCTTAGCACGTCACTTTGATACGGGACAAATTCAAATCAACAACACCGGTCGTCGCGGCGGCTCACCCTTTGGCGGATTTAAACAATCCGGCTTTGGACGTGAGGGCGGATACTACGGATTGGAAGAATATATCGAGCTTAAGACTTTAATTGTCTAAGCGTCTAAGTTTTTCATTTCTATCTCAAATCAAAAAGGAAGGGACACCCCCTTCCTTTTACTTTATAAAAAACCCCTACCTCAAGGGATAGGGGATTTTTATTATCTCATGCGACGTTGGTTTTTAATATAATCCTTGACATTGACGACGCGGCCATCTTTAAAGTGAACATAGAATTCAAATTTTGAAAGGATGCCAACGCCGGCACCAAGAAGTGCAAAGTAAGGTGCAAGCACTGCTCCCACGGCACCAAGAGTTAGAGAAATGGAAAGTATTTCTCTGTCCTCTCCATCGGTGACAATGAGTTTGGTTGCATTGCCGGTCTTGATGATTTCACGAATGGCTTCGATGATTTCATCGGTAAAGTCGGACACTTTTCCTGAAAATCCTTCAAAATCCTTGTTGAAATCTTTGAAACTTCCAAAGGATTTCTTTTCTTCAAAGTTTTCCTCTCTGTGACTTTCGCCGGCCTGTTGACCCATAATATATCCAATTGCCAAATCTACATTTCCGTCTGCATTTAGTAGTGCTTCACGAACGGTTTCGTAGTCCGCACCGGTTACAGAAATTACATAGTCAATTTTTTCCATATTAATCATTCTATTCCCTCCTTAGGAATCAATCATCTCATCTATGACTATTTTACCCTAAAGAAAGTCGAAAAAGCACGACTTAGACAAGGCTTAGATATTTATTAAACTTTACCCGAATATTCGCTGGGTAATGGCCTGACCGGTCTTTGTTCCGGCAAGTCCGCCAAGTCCGGTTTCGCGAAGTTTGGCTGGCATTGCCTTGCCCACTTCATCCATCGCCTGACAAACTTCCTCAAAGGGAATGATGGAGTAAGTACCTGCCAGCGCAAGATCAGCACTGATCATGGCATTCATCACACCGGAGGCGTTTCTAAAGGTGCAGGGATATTGTACAAGACCCCCAATGGGATCGCAGACAAGGCCCAAGATATTGACAAGGGCAATGGAAGATGCATCAAACACTTCCTTCGGACTTGCACCGAAAAGCTCGGCAATGGCGCCGGCAGCCATAGCTGCTGCAGAGCCACACTCCGCTTGACAACCGCCTTCAGCACCGGCAAAGGTTGCATATCCTCCAATAAATTGTCCAATGCCCATCGCCGTTAAAATCCCTGCGCGCAAATCCCTACTGCCAAGATTTAACTTTTGCTTTGCATGCATCAGCGCCGCCGGTAAAATTCCCGCACTCCCCGCCGTTGGGGCTGCGACAATTTTCCCCATGCTGGAGTTGGTCTCAAAGCCTGAAAATGCCATGGCCATGGTCTTTAAAAATTCGGGGCTGGTTACTTTTGTTCCCTCATCTTCAGCATAAGCCCAGGTTTTTTTACCGAAATTATCAATGAGATGATGGGGGATCTGGGAGCCTTCTTCAAGGGTGTTGACCGCACTTTGCTCCATAACTTCAATAATTTCATCAATTTCACTTAAGATCTCTTCTGCAGATTTTCTCGAGCGCTCCACTTCCTTTTCTAGGACATAGTCTGAGATCTTGCAATTATGTTCTTCACAATAATCAATTAGTTCTTGAGCCGTATTAAACATCTTGTTCCTCCTGAACATTTATAATATCAATGTATTTTGAAAATTCAAAATCTTTACTGGAGATAATCTCCTCGTAGAGTTCGCGCTGAATACTCTCAGTTAGTTCAATAATCAGGGTCACTTCGTTGTCAAATTTATGGGTGATAACAGTCTCAATATTAAATCCTGCCTCATAGAGTATATTGGAGACATGGGAGATGATTCCCTTTTGTTCCTGATATTTAAAAATCAGTGTAGGATATTCATTTTTAAAGGCCACTTCAATATCATTGATTCTTACAATGACTATGTTTCCCCCACCAATGGAAGATCCTGTGACACCTAGAACGCGCTCACCCATATTGTAGAGCACCATTTCGACGCTGTTGGGGTGAACATCTCCTAAGTCTGCCAGTTCAATTTCCCACTCCAGACCATTTTCCCGGCTGATTTCAAAGGCGTTTCTCAGTCTTGCATCATCGGGTCTGATGTCGTTGATTCCTGCTACAAGGGCAAGGTCGGTGCCGTGACCCTTGTATGTACTTGCAAAGGATCCGTGAAGTCGAAAGACGACTTTGTCAAAGGGATGACCTTCGTTAATATTTAAGACCGCATTCCCAATGCGGCACGCCCCTGCCGTGTGGGAACTGCTGGGCCCAATCATAATGGGGCTAATGACATCAAAAGGATTGTATTTTTTCATAATCCACCTCATACTTTAAGTTAAAATAGTAAAGACAGTTAATGTTTAAATAATTTTATATTGTCTCAATTCATTTTACCATTCCCTAAGGTAAGTTGTGGTAGAATAAGAGAAAAAAGGGGGAATGGAAATGTACGGATACTTTGCCTCTCATTTCTTCAACGACGCCATGTTCCAATGGACGGAAAAACTGGCCTCGCGCATAGAAAGAGAGACGGGTTTAGAACTCTATGTGCCGCAGCGAAATGACGGCATTAACAATAAAAAGGACAATGACGACACCATTACGGCGGAGGCTATCTCAAAGGCCGACACCTTGGAACTTAAAAGATCAAATATCCTCATTGCCTGTCTTGACGGACTGACCATTGACGATGGGGTCAGTGGCGAAGTCATGGCTCACGGAATTATGGCAGAGTTTGAACAGGAGCACGGCATCGACTTTCCGCGCCTACAAATTGGCATCATCACCGATATGCGCATGCAGGGCACCGGCGACAACAGACTCTACAGAAATCAAATGATCATCGGTAAAATCCAGGAGCACGGCCAGGTCGTCATCGGCTATCCAATGGATGAGAAATATATTGAAGAGGTCATAGCATTAATTAAGGATTTTATGGCGAAGCACAGCTAAAGAACTATTTAAAAAAAAGCGATTTCAGATGACTGAAGTCGCTTTGTCTTTTTATCTTTAGTTGTAGTATTCCCTAAGAGCTTCTGCCAAATTGTCAATCTCCTCATCGGTTGTACGATATGTTGTGACAAATCTTACGATACTCTCCTCTTCACCGGGAAACATTATTTCAAAGAGGAAGTCCTCTTGCATGGCTTCAATGGTCTCATTGTCCATAGTGAAGAAGAGTAAATTTGACTCAGGAGTTGCCGCATATCTCACATTGACGCCCTCAAGTCTCTTTACAAGTTTTTGAGCACTTTCAAAACTTGCCTTGGCAATGCGGTCGTAAAGTCCGTCTGTAAAGAGCGCTTCGTACTGTGTTCCAAGTAAGAATCCCTTGGAAAGTAGGGCACCCTGTTGCTTCATGTAGTAGTTAAATTCATCTCCCAATGCCTTGTCGTTAAAGACAATGGCCTCTCCAAAGAGTGCACCATTTTTTGTGCCGCCAATGGTGAAGATGTCGCAGATATCCTTGAGATCGGTCCACTTGATGTCTGAAGACTGAAGTGCTACACCAAGTCTTGCGCCGTCAAGATAGAGAAGTACGCCCTTTTCCTTGCACACTTCATAGATGGCGCGAATTTCTTCCAAACGGTAGACTGTGCCCATTTCAGTGACATTAGAAATGTAGACCATGCCGGGAAGGACATTGTGAAAATCCCCGTAACTGTCGATCTTTTTGGCCAGTGCTTCGGCGTTGATCTTTCCGTCCTCTTGATCCATAAGGAGCACCTTGTGTCCCCTGGCTTCGATAGCGCCAACTTCATCTTCAACAATGTGACCGGTGTTGGCAGAGATAATGGCTTGATGAGGTTTTAAATTATAAGTTGTACCAAGCATATTGACGCCGGTCCCTGTTGGTACAAAGTAAATGGTCGCGTCGTGTTCCAAGACTTTGTTGATCATCTTACGTGCACGTAGAGTGACATCGTCATAGCCATAGCCAATCGTCACTTCATCTTGACGCTTTAACAAATTTTCTAAAACTTCCGGATGACAGAGATCGTTATAATCGTTTACAAAGCAATTCATTCTTCACCTCTTAAGTATTTTCCTCTTATTGTATTTTTATAGTCTCTATTATAACATAGACTTATAAACTTATGATAAAACCCTTGAAAGGAGTTAACTATGTCACAAAAACCAGCCCATGGTGCCAATCTGTTTGAAATTCAAAGAAAATACGATTTTGAACTGGATGAAATCATGGATTTCTCTTCAAATATAAATCCCTTCGGCCCCAGTGAAAAGGCACTCAATCATCTCCGCGACAATGTAGACAAGGCCTCCATCTATCCCGATCCCAACTATGTGGATCTCAAGGACAGCATTGCCCGCTATGCTTTAGTCAAACCCGAGCATATCTTACTTGGTGCCGGGACTACCAGTTTAATTAAAAATTACATCGCCTATGTCAATCCAAAAAAGGCACTTCTCAATGTGCCCTGTTACAGTGAATATGAAAATGAATTAAATCTCATTGGTGCTGAAATTTACTACAATAATTTAGATTACTACACTAATTTTACTGTAGATATTCAAAAGACCATTGATCTTATCAATGACGAGGGCATCGAGCTCTATGTCATTACCAATCCAAACAACCCAACGGGCACGATTCTAAGTCGCGGCGATATTGAACTTATTCTTCGCCACACCGATGTGAAAATTCTTGTCGATGAGACTTATATTGAGTTTACAGATAAATCTGTCTACTCTGCCGCCTCCATGGCTTCAAACAATCCGAATATTTTTGTCACAAGATCTACCAGTAAGTTCTTTGCTTCTCCGGGCATCCGTCTTGGCTACGGAATTCTGTCCGATCCAAAGGCCTTTGAAGTCCTGGACAACGACCTCACCCTTTGGGGCATCAATATCTTTGCAGATATTATGGGACAGATCATGTTCCACGACGAAGAGTACAAGATGAAGACCTATACTCATGTGCAAAATGAAAAAGAGCGCATGGTCTCCACTTTGGAAAGTACCGGTGCACTCAAAGTCTTCCCGTCTTTTGGAAACTTTGTCCTCTGTAAGATTATTGACAACAAGACGACTGCTGCAGATCTTCGCGAATATCTACTACCTAAGAAGATGGTCATTCGCGACTGCTCTTCCTTTAAGAATCTTGACGAGCGCTTCTTCCGCTTCTGTATCTTAAAGACAGAGGAAAATACACAACTCCTTGAGGGAATTCAGTCCTATTTTAAAGAGCATCAGTAGAGTTGTGCTATGAGGAAAAATTCTACAACTTATAAACTCGCCATCAGTGGCATTCTCATCGCTCTTGGGTTTGTGCTCTCAACTGTTGTCGTCTTTCCAAACATGGCCCCTTTCAGCATATGATCAATGTGCTGCCGCCGTGCTTGTAGGGCCTTTCTACGGCACTGCTGTCGCACTAATCATCGGGCTTCTACGTATGGCCACGGGACGCACTATCAACGCCGTCATTGGCGGTATCTTTGGCGCCTTTCTCTCCGGTTTTCTCTATGGCAAGACTAAGAATATCTTGGCCGCCTTCCTTGGCGAAGTCATTGGAACAGGGATTATCAGTGCCATTGTCGCCTATTATGTCTCCAAGTGGGTCCTGGGCGTAGACCTAGGCCACTTCTACTACTTTATCCCCTTTTTTCTCCCCTCCTGCGTCGTGGGAGCCACCCTTGGAGCCATCATTGCTCCGCAAATCGAAAAATTTGTCCCATTGATAAAGGATCAATAAGTTTTAAAATCTACACAAAAACGCCGGCAATAATGCCGGCGTTTTATTTAGTAAATTTAATTTATCTTTGAGCAAGTTGACCATCGAAAATATAGAGGCCGCCCCAGTTGCCATTAATACGTTCAAGACGTAGTACAATGTCTTCAAAGGTGCTTTCTTCTTCTCTTTGTTCCATTAGGAACCAGTTTAGGAATTCCTGAGTATCTAGGCAGCCAACTTCTTGAGCTTGTCTATAGATGTCCTTGATGCGTTTTGTAACTTCACGTTCATGGTCAAGGGCAGCTTGGAAGGCTGCTAGGTAGGAGTCATAGTCCGCTTGTGGTTTATCAATGGCGGCATATTCAATCTTGACGTCCATTTCATCTAGGAAATGGTAGAATTTTTCAGCATGTTCAAATTCTTCCTTACCTTGTTCGACAAAGAAGTGACTAAATCCACTCATGCCTTCACGGTCAGCATAGGCTGCCATGGCATAGTAAATATAGCCGGATTCAATTTCAAAGTTAAATTGTTCTAGTAATGCATCTACAAGTGCTTGATCTTTAATTTTTGACATTTCATATCTCCTTTTAGATTAGATAGGTTATTTCATAGTTTCTCAAAGAGTGAGTTTTCATTTCCGTCCTCACTCTCAGCGCTAAACATTATATACCCTGACACTTTTATTTTAATCACGGAGCCTGTTTAATAATGCCAATATTGTCAAGCACCATCTGACCACTGTCTTCAAAGCGTAGTTCCAGGCGGTTCACCTGATTTAGATTGAGATTTGGATTGTCCCTTAGGAATAAATCTATGGGAATCATCACCGTTTGAAGATAGTTCTTCTCTTCAAAATTGTCCCTTAAATGCTGACTCTTTAGGAGTCCCACTTTAAATGACGGCAGTAGGGTTTTGCAATCTTTCAAACGCACTTGAGCATGCTCTCCACCACCGGAGAGGACGAGATAGGGCTGTCCATCCGGTGCTTTTACCGCCGCATCCAGCGTAAGTACATCCCCTTCCCGTAGCGTCTCGTTGAAATTTAAGCCATAGATGCTCTCGCTGCCACCGTAGAGAGTGACGACATGATTTCTACTGTTGCCACCGATGGCAAACTGAAACCCTCCCTCGCGCCACGTACTTAAGAGCTTGCCGTCAATACTTGCGCCCTCACTGCTTGCCGTTGTCAAATCGTCGTCTTCCTCATAATCTGCAAGTAGGACGGTGCGACTGTTTTGGTACTGATTGTAGTAATCTGTCGCCGGCAAATAGGGACTGAGTTTTGGATTGATAAAGATATTTCGAGGGCCCTCGCCGTAGATCGCCTCCATAAAGGAGAGGACATAGATCGAGAGAATTTGCTCCTGATGGCGAGCAGGGAGCAGATCCTTGGTGTTTAGGTAGAGAGAATAGGGAAAGCTCTTGTCGTAGCGACCCCACATCCTGTTAAACTGCCCGTGATTTGCCCCTTTCACAAGGACGGAAGATTTGAAATAATCGCCCACTCCCGTGTAAGAGATATTGGAGTAAATTTCCATTCCCTGGTAACTGTTGACATCCTGATCGTGACTACCGTGAATTAAGAGATAGTTCACATCTTTTAATTTCACTTCGTGATTTGCCGGCATGTATTGATGCGCCGTTGGTGAAACGGAGAGCACGCCGGAGATGCGAAAGTCATAGTCCAGATCAAAATTTGCATTGTCCGC
The DNA here is from genome assembly GCA_964345405.1 of uncultured Peptoniphilaceae bacterium. Classification (GTDB taxonomy): domain Bacteria; phylum Bacillota; class Clostridia; order Tissierellales; family Peptoniphilaceae; genus CAYFQX01. The sequence goes on along the minus strand of CAYFQX010000009.1, from coordinate 9,164 downwards.
CCAAAGGGTTCGTTGATTAAAGAGTGCTGCAACTGCCGATGCCTCGCCTCCTCGACTGTGACCGCCCACGGAGATGGCCTCCTCATTGATGGTTCCCTCAAGGGGATGTCCCGGCGTCTTCGATGCATCCAAAAGTGCCTTTACCTGCTCAAGTAAGAGCACGGCGCGCCCGTCATTTTCGTTGCCAACGCCCTTTCCTAAAAATCCGTTAAACATCTTGTGATCACAGGAGACAAAGATAAAACCATTGGCCGCCAGGTCTTCCCCCAGTGCGTCGTAGCCAAGATAGGAGTCCTTTACCATAATGTGATTTCCATGAGCAAAGACAAGAATCGGCGCATTTTTTGCATCCTTCGGCATATAGAGTCGTCCCCTCAGTGGGACATTTCGCATATCGTAACCTAAAATTTTATCTCGAATTTTCTTATTCCAGCCGCGGTAACTCACCTGGGACATTAAATTCACTGACGGAAACTCGATTTCCTCTCCCGGTCCAAAGCCGACCACTTCCACTTCGTATTTTTTAGGAAGTGCGGTGTTTTTCTCATCCACTTTGACAGCGGGACTTCCATAGCCCTCAGATATCATAAAGGAGCCATACAGACCTAAGCCGATGATTGTGATTGCCGTTAAAATAAATAGCGGAAGATTTCTTCGCCTCTGCTTCAGTGCCCCGAGGACCACACTTAAGAGAAAGACCAAAATCACGGGAATGGCTGCAAGGAGCCACTCGTCCTTAGTGTCTACAAATCCCTTGCTGCTGACTGAGCTCACAAGCGTGTGACTGCAGATGGTGCTTGCAATCAGTAAAAAGATGAGAATATGCTCTCTTTGGATGAGCACGGGAAAGAGCTTGCGAAGTCCCTTTAAGGCGATAAGTAGAATTGCCGTACCCAAACTTACCATGAGGAGCACAAGGAGTGGCATAGGGATTTTCGTTTGAAAATCAAATCCCGGCTTATCCCCTAGAAAAAGAAAGGATAATAGAATGCTCAAGCAAAGAATGCTTGAGCTTTTAATATCACCAAAGTGGATATAAATTTGTCGTTTCAATTTCTCCATAAACTTCATATGTCCAGTCATTAGTGATCTTCCTCAACTTCAGACTCTCTTCGTCTGGCCATTTTAAAGGTGCGCTCAATATCATCAAGCTCCAGAAGATAGACTTCCACTTCGTCATCCTCTTCCACGCGAACTTTCACCAGTTCCTGAATCATATAGCTATCAATGACCGTTCCCATGCCGAAGTCTGTCCTTACAAGTTCACCCACTCGCGGTGTACAGCCCTTCATGCATTCATAATTTTCCTGTTCATAGTGCAGACAGCACATGAGCCTGCCGCAAGTGCCGCTGATATTTGCAGGATTCAGTGATAGTCCCTGATCCTTTGCCATCTTAATACTCACAGGAGAAAACTCCGTCAGGAAGTTGGAGCAACAAGTTTCACGTCCGCAGGGACCCAGGGCCCCGATGACTTTTGCCTCGTCGCGAACCCCCACTTGACGCAGTTCAATGCGCGTCTTAAAGATGGATGCCAAATCGCGCACTAAAAATCTAAAGTCCACGCGTCCCTCTGCTGTAAAGTAAAAGAGTAGCTTCGTGCGGTCAAAAGTATATTCACAGGAGAGAAGTCGCATCTCCAAATTGTGCTCCTTAATCTTCTCAAGGCAGATGATAAAGGCCTCGCGAGCATCGTTGCGATTGTTGAGCTGTGTGAGATCATCTTCCTCAGTTGAGCGTCGAATGACTTTTTTAAGTTCACCCTGAATTTCATCCGCGGGAACTTCTTTATTTGAAAGGACCACCTTGCCATACTCCAGACCGCGTACCGTCTCTACAATGACATGGTCCCCATAGTTCAATTGATCCCCATTGGGATCAAAATAGTAAATCTTGCCCAAATGTTTAAATTGGACACCTACAACTTCTAACATCTAGTATTAGCCCCCTATATATAAAAATAGTGCTTCAAAGAGCAACTGTTTATTTCCATTGGCTTCAATATATTCCCTAGTCTTTAAAACTTCACCGTAGATCGTAAGGGATTTTTCCTGTAGTTTCTCCACGGTCTTTATTATCTCTGCCCTTTGGTCCTGATGATAGATCCACTTCGGATCACGCGTCCGATAGTACACCATCAGATCTCTCGACCAGGACTCCAGGAGATAAAAAATTTCATCTAAGTCATCCAGATATTTCTCCACCGTCTGCCAGGCGCGAAAGGCATAATAATTCCCCTTCATCGCCGCATCAAAATAAGCGCCGAGCAGTTCTTCTCTCTGATTTGACTTTATTTCGTCCCCACTATGTATCAATGCCAGGCGAAAGGAACCGCCGGAGTAAAAGGCGGCGCGATGTGCAATGGTCGGGTCTACGCCCCGGCTCACCAGCGCTTTTTCAATGGTCTCTTCAGAGAGGGGATTGCAGTGAATCACTCGACATCTGGAGTGAATCGTCGATAAAATCTTATCTTCAAAGGCGGACAAAAGTATAAAGTAGACGCCATCGAGCGGCTCTTCCAAAGTTTTTAAAAGTGCATTTTGACCCTCTTTTGTCACCCGATCAAACTCGTCAATTAAAAAGACTTTTACAGAGCCCATATAGGGCTTTGTTTGAGCAAGATAGATCATATCCTCAATGACCGACTTTTTAATGGAAGCTCCTTCCGCCACCACTTCAACATAGTCCGGATGATTCTCTCCAAAATGATCGCCATTTGTCAAGAGTTCACAGGGATGACAGTGGCCACAGGGCGCCTCTTTTCCCTCGCAAAGTATGCTTTGAGCAAGGAGTCTACCTAAATATCTCTTTCCCACGCCTCTCGGCCCCAAGATCAGTGTGGCATGGGCAATATCTCCCGTCACCACCGCAGTTTCTATCTGCTTTAGGGCCTCTTCATTTCCTACAAAATCTTGAAATTTCATCAATACTGAATTTTTTCGTTAATGTTTAAAATAAACATATGGGCGCCGTATTGACCTTCGTTTTTTGCAGCTGAGATGGTGAGCTTAAAGATCTGATCGATGTCCTCCATGCGATCTTCCTCAACCCCCATGATAATCGTGGTATTTCCCGTCTTTAAAAAGCCGCCGGTCGATGCAATTTCAGTGACGGGAATGTTTTTTTCCAAGAGAGCATCGATGAGTGGGCGGATAAAATCGTCAGAGACGATGGCTATAATCATTTGCATAAATTCAACCTCCTAGTACTGTAGATATTTTTCAACATCTAAGATAAATATGGTTGCACCACCCACCTGTACATTGATTGGATAGGGCATATAGGTGTCTCCGGGAATACTCATGGATACAAAACTTGTTGGCACTTCCCTGGATTCACAATTTTCCTTAATAATTCCCAACAGTTCATCAATGCGTTCCTCGTCCACCCCCATGAGTAAGGTCGTATTTCCCGCCTTTAAAAACCCGCCGGAAGTGGCAAGGCGTGTCACGCGGAAATCTTTCTCAGTGACCACATCAATGAGACTTAGTGCATCTTGATCTTGAACGATGGCAATGACTAACTTCATCTTTCACCTCGTATGTTTTCGATTTGTTTAATACAGGCCATCTTGACCTCTTCAATGGAGCCGGTGGCATCTATAATAGTCAATTCTCCACTCAATTCTCGCGCAAGTCGCTGATAACTATCTTGAACTGACTGAATAAAGTGCTCGCCCTCCTTCTCAAGTCGATCTAAAGGACGATCTGTAATTCGATGCAGACTCATGGTGTCCCCCGGATCAAAGTAGAGTGTCAAATCCGGTTTAAGTCCTGCAGTGGCAAAGTTATTAATGGATTTTATCTTATCCACACCCAATCCTCGAACCATACCCTGGTACACAAGGGAGGAAAATACATATCTCTCGCAGAGGACAATTCCGCCGGCTTCCAGTTCCGGACGAATGGTCTCCTCAACATGTTGAGCCCTTGAGGCCGCATAGAGAAGCGCCTCTGCACGGGAGTTCATCTTCTCATGTTCAGGATTTAAGAGTATCTCGCGAATGCCCTCACCAATTTGAGTTCCTCCGGGCTCACGCGTATGAATAATCGATTCATTTCTACCTAAGTAATATTCATAGACCCCTTGGGCAGCCGTACTCTTACCGCTGCCGTCCGGTCCTTCAAATACAATGAAAAGTCCTATTTTAAACACTTCCTTACCCGACTTAAGTCATGGCTAATTCATAAAAATTTATTCTTATCTATATATTATAACATAGAACCTCCCTAGGAGTTAGAATAGATGCTTCCTGTGCAAAGACTCGCACCGAGATTCCCCCTTCGAGTAAAAGGGCGGCACCATCCTTTCAATTGGTAGCTAAATCCATGGAAAAGTCTAAAGATTTCGACTTAGAGGTGCCGCTATTTTTCAACGCGCACCTTGCCGTCCATGACGCCGATGATTCGATTGCCCTGAATTAAATTTAGAATTTCTGCAGTCATAACCTCTCCCGGAATGATTATCGGAATGCCCGGTGGATAGAGTTGCAGGAAGTCGACGACAATCCGCCCCTCACTCTCATCAAGACTGACCCATTCATAATCTGCATAATATGCAGTTCGTAGAGTTTGAAGCTGATTGGTCTTTAGATCCTTATAGACCGAATCGTGCCAAGGGGTGCTTCCTTCCGGAAGATCTCCCACCGCCTCAATTAGGCGATCAAAGTCTTGTTGTGTCGTTTCCGTTGAGAGCACGGCGAGAACGGCGCGAGCATCGGCAAGTTCAAGCTCCACACCTCGGTCATGAAGCGCATGGAGCAGTTCATCGCCGTCATAGCCCGGCACTTTAAAAAACAACTTGGTTCGGTCATAGCCGCCAAGATGAGCATGATCGTGAATGCTATAGACCTCCGCACCCACGGACTCCAAGCGACTTACGGCGTCTACTCGCATCTCGTAGAGCGCTTTGAATTTTTCGTATCCATGTGCCTCCATCTCTGTCAGTGCCGCTTCCGTAGACACCATGAGTACATAGGATGGAGAGGAAGTAGTGTAGAGATTGAAAAATTTCCGCACACGTTCCAGGGGAATTCGGTCCGAATTGACATGGAGTATGCTCGTGGAAGTCATGGCAGGCAAACTCTTGTGAGCTGAATGTACCACAATATCCGCACCGCAACGAAGGGCTGAAAGTTCACGGTCATCTGTAAATATCAAGTGAGCACCATGGGCCTCGTCCACCATAACAGTCACATCATAGCTATGACAGAGCTCGACAATCTCCTTTAAGTTTAGACACAGTCCGTAGTAGGATGGGTTGGTAAAGATGGCCGTTTTAATTTCGGGATGTGCTCTTAACATCTCCTCCAGCGTCTCAGTAGAGAGACCGGTGAGCAGTGAAAATTCCTCGTCGTAGTCGGGGCTGATGGTGAGAATTTTTAAATCTTGAAGCATGGCTCCCTGATAGATGGAGCGATGGGAGTTTCGTTGAATGAGCACCGTATCTTGGGGCTTAGTTGAGGCGCCAATGGCGGCGTAATTTGCCATGGTCGATCCCCCCACACCGAAAAAGCTGGCTCTGGTTCCAAAGAGATCCGCCGCCATCTGTTGCGTTTCAAGTAGGATCTCTTCCGGCGCCTGAAGATCATCGGTGCCGATGATTTCTGTCTGGTCAATTTGTGGAAGTTTGCCGGGATCAAAGTGTAGATTTCTGCCCTTGTGTCCCGGATAGTGAAAGCGGACAAAGTCCTGACTTCCAATGTCTAAAAGTCTTTGATAGAGAACTTGTTTCATGACATGACTCCTTTCAATATAGGTCATTTATACCACGGGATGGATTTCTTAAATCAGTTGAGTAAACAAATGCCAAACTCATCTTTGCGCTAAATTTTGCTCTTCCACCAGATGATCAACGGAAAATACTGTCATAGACAATTTATCATCCCTCCATGATCTTTAGATACCGTAAACTAGACTTTTAAATTTTTATATTCTACATTTTAGCTTACTTGAAATCGTTTTGGCGATGCGCTAAAATGGGTAATATAGAGATACGTACTTAAGAATATCTATAAGGAGGAAGAAAATGAGCTTAAAAGGCACAAAAACTGCAAATAACTTAATCACTGCATTTGCCGGTGAATCACAAGCGAATATGCGCTATACTTATTATGCAAAACAAGCGAAAAAAGAAGGTTATGTTCAAATTTCCATGATCTTTGAAGAAACCGCTCGCAATGAACAAGAGCATGCCAAGCGTTTCTTTAAATTCTTAGCTGAAGATTTTTGCGAAGAGGCAATCAATGTCAACTGGGACTTCCCCGTTGCACTTAAAGACACTGCCACTCACTTAAAGGCTGCAGCAGACGGCGAACATGAAGAATTTGTCAGCATGTATCCTAAGTTTGCAGATATTGCAGAAGAAGAGGGCTTTGAAGACATTGCCTATGTATTTAGAGAAATTGCAGAAGTTGAAGAGCGCCATGAAATTCGCTACCGTAAACTTCTAGCCAATATTGAAGCGGATCGCGTCTTTAAACGTGACGAAGTTGTCCTTTGGAAGTGTAATAACTGTGGTTACATCCACGAAGGCAAATCCGCACCTGAAGTATGTCCTGCCTGTGCTCATCCACAAGGATACTTCGAACTCTTTGTTGAAACTTATTAAATGTAAAATAAAAGATCTCCTACGACGGGAGATCTTTTTTATTTTATAAATGAATACCGCTCACAAATTAGCAATTGTGATCCTGTTCAATAAAGGTGATTTCACCATTTTCAATGGACTGAATGCGCGCCAAACTGAGCAGATCATAGCCCTCGCTGCGAATCATATCGCCTCCCGGTTGGAAGGATTTTTCAATGGCGACACTGAGTCCCTCAATACTTGCTCCACTTTGCTTTGCAATGCCGATGAGTCCCTTCATGGCATTTCCCTCAGCAAGGAAGTCATCCACGATGAGAATTTTGTCGTCGGGACTTAAAAACTTCTTAGATACGGTGACTGTGTACTCCTTGTCCGTTGTGTAGGATTTGACATTTTCCTCAAAGAGATCGGAGCCGATGTTCTTAGTCTTTTGTTTCTTTGCAAAGACGACGGGGATGTAGTTAAAGCGCTCGGCAATGACGGTTGCAAAGGCAATGCCGGAGGCCTCGATAGTTAGGATCTTTGTGATCTTCTTTTCTCTAAAGTAGCGGTAAACTTCTTCTCCCAAACTTGAGAGAAAGCGAATGTCCAGTTGATGATTTAAAAAGGAATCCACCTTGACGATGTTGTCATTTAAAATATATCCATCTTGTTTAATGCGTTGTTCAAGTAATTTCATCATACACCTCATCTGTTTTAAATTTTCAATACTATTTTATCATGGACTTGGCTTTCTGTCTTGATTGTGAGTTAAATAACACTTGCAGTCTTCTAAATTTCATTTTATACTAAACTAAATACAAATCAGGAGGTCAAAGATGAAAAATTTATGGACGATTGTAAAAGATTTGAAAGAAAATTGTGAATTTGTCGAACTGTCCCATCCCGTGGCACCTGAATCTCCCCTGTGGGCAGGTTTTGAACCCATTCGCGAGCGAACCGTCTACTCATTTGAGGAGGACAATTTCATTGCCAAGGAATACACCCTCGTTTCTCAAAACTCAACTCACATCGATGCACCCGTTCACTTTTATCGTGAGGGTAAAACCCTTGATGAGTTGGATACAGAGGACTTTCTACTTCCCCTTGTGGTCATTGATAAGTCAGAGCTCGTAAGAGAAAATCCGGACTATGCTATTTCACAGGCCGATATTGAAGCCTTTGAAGCAGAGTTTGGCGCCATTCCTGAAGGTGCCTTTGTGGCATTGAGAACGGACTGGTCCAAGCGCAAGGATAATTTTGACAATGTCGATGAAAACGGCGTGGCACATTTCCCCGGTTGGTCTATTGAGGCGGCAAAGTATCTGATTGAAGATTGCAAAGTCAAGGGCATTGGTCACGAAGTATCTGACACCGACGCCTCACATCTAACTGCTGCTTCCGGCTGGCTCGATGTAGAGACCTATGTCTTGGAACAAAATGTCTTCCAAATTGAACTGATGAAAAATTTAGACCGGATGCCTGCCACCGGTGGCCTCATCTTCATTGGCTATCCTCGAGTGGTGGATGCGCCGGGCTTTACTGCACGCTGCATTGGCGTTCATTTAAAAAATTAAAGTTAAAAGAGCTGACAAAGCGTCAGCTCCTTTTTTATGCTCGTTTATAGACAATCTCTCCGCCAATGACTGTCATCTTGCACTTGATGTCCTTAATTTTATCGGGATCTAAGTTAAAGATGTCCTCTTCAATGATGGTAAAGTCTGCCAGATAATTTTCCCTAATGCGGCCCTTAAAGTCCTCTTTAAATTCCATATAAGCAGACCCAATGGTGTAGTCGTCAATGGCAGTGTAGATGTCCACCTTTTCCTCCGGCACAAATCCTCCCTTGGGCTCGCCATTGATCTTTTGACGAGTGACGGCGGAGTAGATATTGGGCCATGGATTGATGTCCTCCACCGGGGCATCGGTGCCATAGCCAATGTGAGCACCTAAATCCCCCAGCGTCTTAAAGGCGTAGGAAGTCTTGGCAAGTTCCTTCCCCACTGCCGCCTCGACAATGTCAATATCGTAATCTAAAAAGATCGGTTGATAAAAGACAGTGATGTCCTGCTTTGCAATTTCCTCAAGTAGTTCTCTACTTGTAATTTGACAGTGAATCAATCCGTGGCGCAGTTTATTTTTTCCATCGACAAATCCGGCCTCAGCATAAGCTTCTACAGTCTCTTTCACCGCCAAGTCCCCAATGACGTGAGTGACTACTTGCATCTCACGTTCCGTTGCCGCCTTGACAAGTTTCTTTTGAAGTTCAAAGTCCAGTGCACAGACACCGTGATTGTCCGGTTCACCAACGTAACCATCGATCATCTGTGCCGTCTTAGCACCAAGGGAGCCGTCTTTAAACATCTTGACCGGCCCAATGTTTAGAGTGTTTCCATCGTAGATTGGATTTTTCGCCTCACCTTCAAGAAACTCGTCCATTTGCTCAGCACTGTAGAAAGTGATTTGATGAGTGTAGCGTACTTTTGAAAGTCCGCGCTCATAGATGGCGCGAATGGATGGGAAGTCGCCGTAGACATTGGGTGCGTTCACATCATTGGACTGCACGGAAGTGATGCCTACTGACGCCGCATAGTCCA
>CAYFQX010000008.1:20635-24817 GCA_964345405.1 uncultured Peptoniphilaceae bacterium | reverse complement strand
TGCTTCCATCTCCTCAGCTAGTAGCGGAATGACGGCCTTTGGATCCTTAACTTGATCTTCTCGGATACGATCTCTTAGACGGTCAATGAGTTTCATAGTTGTCTCCATGCCCACATCTGCAGAAATTAAAATATATTCAAGTTCCTCAAGCATGTCCTCGTCGATCTTGACATAATTTCCCAAGACATCGTTGATCTTATAGCTCATTTCATCGCGTGTCTTAGTGAGTCCATCCTTTAGACGTTGGAAGAAAGATTTTTCAGGCTTCGCTTCCTGAGGCGTTTCATTCACTGCCTCCTCTTTAATTTCATCTTCTACAACTTCATCCGATGGCTCCATCGTTTCAGTCGCAGCAAATTCTGTAGCTTCTTTTTCCTCATCTTCAGTTTCAATCTCTTGTTCCTCTAGAACTCGAGCTTCCGCATCCACTTTATCGAGCTCAGTTTCGAGCACTTGCTCGTGAATTTCTAAGTCCTCTTGAACCTCATCTTCAACTATTTCAGTTTCCAAGGCTCCACTTTCTTGTGCGACTTCTTCGACTGCCTCTTCAGCTTCCTCATGAATCTCTTCACTTGTTACAGGTGCTTCCTGTTCGTCTTCTTGATCCGCATTCGATTCTTCTATCTCAGCTTCTAATTCGTTCACTTCATCATCAGTTGAGGACTTCTCAGATGCCTCTGATTCTAAAACATCTGCATTTTCATCAGCGTGAGTCTCTTTGGTGTTTTCTTTAGTTTCTTTAGAAGTGACAGGCTCCTCTGCCAAGTCTTTCAACTGATCAGGCGTCTTATCAAGAGCTTCCTCAACTTTTTCTGTTGGCTGCTCCTGCTTAGCCGGTTGTTCCTCCTTGGCGCCCTTGCCAAATTTATCTTTTAACCATTCAAACATTGATTTACTCCTCTAATTTCATTGATATTACTGAACTGATACCCTTTTCTTCCATGGTTATCCCATAGAGAGATTCGGCAATTTCCATCGTAGATTTACGATGAGTAATCATAATAAACTGGATGTCTTCAAGTTGTTTTAAATAATTTGTATACCTTGCAATATTTGCCTCATCCAGAGCCGCATCGATTTCATCTAAGATACAAAATGGTGACTTCCTCTTCTTAAGTAGTGCAAAGAGAAGCGCTACCGCCGTCATGGAACGCTCGCCTCCAGAGAGGAGAGTCAATGATTGTAGCTTTTTGCCCGGTGGTTGTGCGGTAATTTCAATTCCGGACTCCAAGATATTATCTTCATTGACAAGTTCAATGCTTGCCTGTCCACCTTGGAAAAGTTGTTCAAAAATCTCTTCAAAATAAACCTGAACCTCTTCCATCGTTGCCTTGAATATGACAGTCATCTCTCGGTCCAGCCTTTGAATGACTCTTTCTAGTTTTTCCTTGGACAAATTGAGATCTTCCTGTTGATTTAAAATGAAATGATAGCGCTCGTCAATCTCAGCAAATTCTTCTACTGCGTTAAAATTAATATACCCTAAGGCCTCAATTTTTGCATCCATTTCTCGGATGATTTTTTTTAAATTTTCAATGGATTGTTGATTTTCTTCCGCCTTGATGCGAATTTCCTCCGGCAATAATTCAAACTCACTGCGAGTACTTGCCAGTTGCTCCCTTGTGTTGCTGAAGTTCATGGTGAGATTCTCTTCTTTACGCTCAAGCTTACGAAGTTTAACTTGAGTTTCCTGCTGCTCAAGTTGTAACTTCTCAACCTTCATCTCCAACGCCTGAATTAAACTACGGACCTGAGTGAGTGCAGCTTCATTTTCTTTAAGAGCGCTGTCCAGTAGCTCATAATCTCTCTTTAACTGAACCTCGCTTTGTTTCAGCGTTTCAATTTCTCCCTTTAGATCCGTTTCCTTCTTGGCACTGGTCTCCAATTGCTCCTGTAGACTCGTGTGCTTTTCATCTAAATTTTGAATGTGCTCCCTTGCGTAAGTTAAGCTGCTCTGCGTCTTTGTAAGATCGACCTCGACGCTTGAAAGTTCATCTCTCTTTAGACTGAGTAACTGCTCGTGCTCATCGATCCATTGGGATAAATCGGAGAGCTTTTCACTACCCGTGTGCACTTGATTTTCCTGTAATTTATGAAGCATGGCCTCAACTTCACTGCGTCTGTGTTCGATCTCATTAGCTTCTCTTGAAATCTCCTCATCAAGCTCTGACTGCCGGTTTGTTAGCTCCTCAATGGATGTATGATACTTTTCAATGGATTGCTCCACACCTGCAAGTTCACTCTCCATTTGATTTTTAGCATCAAAGAGCAGTTGACTTTGCTTTTGAACTTCCTCTTTTGAATTTTCATATTCAGTTAACTGAGTTGAAAGTTTACGTATCTCTTCTTCAAAATGATTAAAATTTTTCTCTAAATCATCTATTTGACTCTGTCTGTTAAATAGATCCTTTTGACCTTGATACTGACTACCACCGGTAATGGATCCGCCCACATTAAAGACTTGACCATCCAAAGTGACGATGCGGTATCTGCGGTTGACTTTACGACTGAGATCTCTACCGTCCTCAACGGACTTAACCACCAACACTCTACCCAGTAAAAATTCTGCAACCGGCTGAAGATCTGAATGAAGCTGAACGCATTCACTACCTAGATAAACCGGATAGGAAACTTTGGGAAGGGAGCTCATCCGTATCATGTTAGGATTGATGGTATTTAAGGGAAGATAAGTCACCCGACCAAGTTTATTATTCTTAAGTAAGGACAGCATCTCCCCAATTGCGTGATCATCTTTAAGTATGATATTTTGCGCTGCTCCTCCAAGAGCGGTAGAGATGGCGGTATGAAAGGGCTCTTTAATGTGCAGAGATTCTGCAACTGTTCCTATAACAGAGGAGGACCATGCAAAGTTGGCCATCATCTTTAAAAAGCGCTTCACTGCAGAGGAGTAGCCCTCATGATTTTCCTGCATGCGCTTTAAAAAACTGATCTCCTGTTGCAATCTGTCCCTTTGCTTTAGATGCTCTTGTCGCTTTACCTGAATCGCTTCAAGAGTTGAACTCAGCTGATCCAGTTGTTCAACTGCCAAGTTATAGTCCTTAGAGATGTTTTCAAGCTTTGTGGACTTCGAATCTCTTGTTGCCAACTCCCTTTGTTGTTCATTTTCCAGTTCCAGGAACTGTCTGTGCAAACTTTCCTTCATTTGCTCCAGTCGCAAGTGCCGTTCCTTTCGCTCATTAATCATGTACTCATAAGCATCGATTTTTGTCTCTAACTGTGTGCGACTGGTATGCACGGATTGCAGATCATCCTGAAGGCTTGTAAGCTCTGATTTTGCCTCCTGCACTTTGTTACGATGCTCTTCAAACTCGCGCCTTGCCACACCAAATGCGTCGTTTTTTTGCACAACTTCCGCTTCAAGCGTTTTGAGCGACTCTTTCGCTTCTACCTGCTCCATCTCAAGTTCTGTTAAACTTAGTTTTATCTCTTCTTTTTGATCCTGAAGTGAGTCCTGCTCTCTCAGCATACGGTCGATTAGATCCGCCGTGTTTTCAATCTTTGACTTTGTCGATTGAAATTCTTGCGTGAGTTCAAGTCGCTGCTCCTGTAAATTTTGATCCTCAGCTTTTTTCTCATGAATCATTCCACTGAGTTTATGACTCTTCTCTATATTTTCTTCAAGATTTGTTTCATAAAGTTTGCGATTTTCTGCGACCTCTTCAAGCTTTGTGCGAATCTCCTGAGATTTTTCACTGAGTCTATTTAAATTAAGATACAGATAACTTCCATTGGAGAGATCGCGCTGATTCTTATAGCCATTAAACTCTTGAGCACGCTCACTCTCAATCTGAAGATGCTCATGCTGGGATTTAATTTCTACCAAGATATCATTGAGTCGCTGGAGATTCTCTTCTGTCTTTTCTAAACTTCGGATGCTCTCTTCCTTGCGTTTCTTGTATTTTGTAATACCCGCCGCCTCTTCAAAGACCTGGCGTCGATCTGCAGGTTTACTATTGATGATGTCATCAATCTGTCCTTGACCTATAAAAGAGTAACCATCGCGACCAATGCCCGTATCCATGAAAAGCTCTTGAATATCTTTGAGTCTTACTTTCTGTTGATTAATGTAAAACTCACTTTCCCCTGATCGGTAAATCTTCCGTTTAATGGAGACCTCTTCATAGCCAATGTCCAGGAGATGACTTGAGTTGTCAAAGGTAA
>CAYFQX010000008.1:16668-20625 GCA_964345405.1 uncultured Peptoniphilaceae bacterium | reverse complement strand
CACTTCCGCAAAGTTTAGAGGCTTTTTCTTGCTTGTGCCGGCAAAGATAACATCCTCCATTCGTTGCCCACGAAGTTGTTTTGCGCTTTGCACGCCAAGTCCCCACATCACTGCATCGACGACATTACTCTTCCCGCTTCCGTTGGGACCGACTATACCTGTAATGCCCTTATTAAATTTTATCTTTGTCCTTGAAGCAAAGGATTTAAATCCATAAATTTCAAGCGATTTTAGTTCCATACTTTCTCCTAAATCTATCGGGTTTGAATCCGATAGATTTCATTACCCAATGATAAAATAAAGTGATCTGCCTTGGAATCGTCGCGTTCAAATTCGACTTCCACGCCCTGCTCCTTCAGTCGATTACGTCCAAATTGTCTAGGGCCGACGATGGCATTGATGTCCTTTGTATTTCCGGAAATTTTAATCTTCGAATGGGAAATCAGATAGTTTTTAAGAAGTCGATCCGTCATTAAATAACTTGCAGCAAGTTCTCGAAATTGCGGGTCAATGGGACCTGCAATGTACCTCTTCATAAAATCCTGCGGCGAAAGTGCGATGCGAGCAATAGTCACTTGATGTTCCTCATAGAGTTCCATAATAAGCGCCGTCCACTTTACTGCGTCTTCTAAGGTGAGGGGATGATATTTCCCCTCCTCATAGAGCTTTTGAAGTGGCGTATTTTTTAACACAATCGTTGGGTAGATACGCACAAAATCCGGTGCCCAAAAAATCATGTCACGTGTCGTCTTTAACGTCTTCTCAAGTGTGTCGCCAGGCAGACCAATCATCTGCTGCAGGCCAAGTCGAATACCAAAACTGTGGATGAGTTTCGAACTTTCGTCCATGGATTCCAACGAGGTTCTGCGTCCGGATTGTCTCAGTACCTCGGGGTCTGTACTTTGAATGCCAAGTTCAATGGTATGAACATGATACTCCTTAAGCATCTTTAAATTTTCTTCAGTGATGGCATCGGGTCTTGTAGAGAGACGAATGCCACCTATCTTCCCCTCGTCTATATAGGGCTTGACTGCTTTAAGTAAATTCTCCTGTATTTTTAAGGGCATGGCTGTAAAACTGCCCCCGTAAAAGGCAACTTGAACATCCTCTTTATTCTTAAACCACCCATACTTGTACTCAATGATCTCGCGAACTTCGTCCTCTGTCACCAGTGAGCTCTGACCCGTGATCGTCTCCTGTTCACAGTAGACGCATTGATGATAGCAACCTTGGAAGGCTATAAATATAGGTATGATATTATTTTCTCTCATGCTTCACCTTTTTAAGTGCATCTTCTGCCGCTCTTGTCTCTGCTTCCTTCTTACTCTTGCCGACTCCCCTGCCAATCACACGATCTCCATAGTGAATATTAATAAAAAATGTCTTGTCATTGTCAGGTCCACTCTCTCCCGTCAACTTATAGTCGAGAGACTGATGATGATCCAGACTTTGAATGTATTCTTGGAGTTCGTTTTTAGGGTGTCGAATTTCAAGGGTGCCGATATCAATGTTTTCTAAGAATTGATAGATGAAATTTCTCGCAGGTTTGATTCCGCCATCGACATAAATCGCTCCTAAAAGTGATTCAAACACATCCTCTAAGATATTATCTGTAATGGTTTGAATTGATGGCGATAAGATAATAAAATGACCAAGATCTAATTTCCTTGAAAATAAGACAAGAGTAGTTCCATTAACTACTCTTGTTCTAAAATCTGTCAGCTCACCTTCACTGGCCTTGGGATACTTATAATAAAAGTAATCACTAGTTAAAAATTCCATCACTGCATCGCCTAGAAATTCCAGCCGCTCATAGGTCTTAATGGAGCTTTGAGGCTTATCTTGAAGCACGGACTTATGGGTCAGCGCTTCTTTAAGTAATTCCCTATGAACAAAGTGATAGCCAATTTTCTCTTCCAGTTCGCTTAGCTGACCCTTAGACTTAGGCCATGTCATGTTTATCCATTAGATCGAAGATATCTTGAATGGTCTCAATGTCAATTAGATCTTCTTCATCAATTTCAATATCAAAGTTGTCCTCAATTGTCATGATTAACTCTACAAGTTCAATCGAATCAGCATTGAGATCATCAATTAAATTGACATCCTCTGTCAACTCTTCAATAGGCACATTAAACTGATCTGAAATAATTTGTAGTATATCTTCTTTCATTAAAAATCTCCTTTATTCTTAATTTTAGCAATGACATCTCGTTCAATCATTAGTTTTAGTTCTTTTGTAGCATTAAAGATGGCCTCTTTATTTGAACTTCCGTGGGCCTTGACAACCGGTTTTTGAATGCCTAAAAGTGGCGCACCGCCAATTTCTTCATAATTTAAACCGGACTTTACATTACCTAAGAGCTTGTTCAAATAGGCCCCAACTTCATCCGTTGGTGGATTCTTATGAATCTCACCCATGATGGAACCAACCAGATATTCAAAAGCTCCCTCGGCTGTTTTTAACATGATATTGCCGACAAATCCATCCGAAATCAGCACATTCACATCTTTTGTAAAGATCTCACGAGCTTCCACATTTCCAATGAAATTTAGATCCGACGCCTCCAAGAGTTCGTAAGCTGCCTGAGTGCGTCTGTCTCCCTTGCCCTTTTCCGCCCCCACATTGATGAGTCCAATCTTTGGATTTTCAATGGCCATCACTTCTTCCATATAAGTTGCTGCAAGTTTACCAAAACTTAATAGCAACTCTGGAGAGGTATCCATATTGGCACCAGAGTCAATGAGAAGTGTCGTAGTGGTATGATTTGGGAAGACTACGGGCAGTGCCGCGCGTTCAATACCTGGAAGTCGCTTGACAATAAATAACCCTCCAGCAAGTAAAGCACCGGTGCTTCCTGCACTTAGGAAGCCGTCAAACTCATCCTCTGCCAACTTCTTAAGTCCAATGACAATGGAGCTGTCCTTCTTTCTACGAAGGCTAAGAGCCGGGTCCTCATCATTTCCAATGACGGATTTAGATTCAATGATACGATCGTGAAACTCCTGCGGAATGAGGGGTTTGATAAGATCAACATTTCCAACAAAGTATGCCTCTATATTTAATTCTTCTTGAGCTAAGAGAGCACCTTCAATGACACTTTCAGGAGCATGATCTCCGCCCATACAGTCAAATAGTATCTTCATTTAACACCTGCCTTGTCTGTGATAACTCTAGTTTAAACCATCTAAGGCACCTAATCAATATCTAGAAAATAATTTAAATTGCTTTCCAATCTATCATAGCACATTTTAGATTGATGGAGAACCGGTCCATCGTTTACACTACTTTTTATCATAATAAATCCATCGTTCCATCTTCTTATCATAATAAAATTAAGATGGATGAAATATTAGAAAATTAATTCACTAGGGTAAACCTGCTTCTCAATCCGTTTCTCCACTTGCTTTCTATTATTATACTATAAATAATCAGTTCTAAAAATTAAAACCGGATGAAGTCTAGACAATAAAAAAGAGCCTTTCGGCTCTCTTTAGTCAACTGCTACAACTTCTTTTCCGTCATAGTGTCCACAGCTTGGGCAAACTCTATGAGGTAATTTAGTTTCGTGACAGTTTGGGCATTCACTTATCGTCACTCTTGGTAAGCGATAAGAAGATGCACGTCTTTTCTTTCTTTTGAAGTTTTTCTCTTAGGTACTGCCATTGCTACACCTCCTTATCGTCTTGAAATAAATCATTTAATACAGCAAACTGATTAAAGCTTACATCGTCCTCACAATTACATAAGCCCTCATTCAGATCAGCGCCACATTGACTACAAAGTCCTTTACAATCGTCGTCACAGAGAATCTTTGTCGGAATCGAAGTGATCATTTGAGAGATGACAAGCTCTCCAAGGGGAAACTTGCTAAGTTCATCGACTTTAATAATCTCCTCACTATCGCCTTCAACTTCTGGATCTATCATATGGGTTTCCTCTTGCGTCAATTCAAG
>CAYFQX010000008.1:0-16658 GCA_964345405.1 uncultured Peptoniphilaceae bacterium | reverse complement strand
CAAGAGTCGCCTCAGAATAAAGCGGCACATCGATCTCTTTAAGACAGCGATCACATTGGGTGTGAAGTGTGTAGTCCACTTCCATGTCGACCTGTAAGTCTTTTTCCACTTTGTAAATATTAATGTCGTAAAAAACAGGGAATTTTATGTCTAAACCTTGTAAATCAAAAGTACTTTCGTTTGAATCTAAGCTTCCCTCTAAATGAAGTTGAACTTCATTACTTGCGAGGAAGTCTGATAAATCATAAATCATCTTGACCACCTCTTTAAGTTACCAAACTATTATACTTAATTGCTCTAAGCTTGTCAATTACTTTATTAGTTTGAGTGTCTCTTCTGCAATTTTTAATTCTTCGTTTGTAGGAATAACAAGAATCTTAATAGAAGAATCTTCAGCACTTACGATGGCTTCTTTACCACGCATATTGTTTTTATCTTCATCAATCTTGATGCCAAGCACTTCTAGTTTTTCACAGATGCGCTTTCTAGTATCAATTGCATTTTCACCAACGCCGGCAGTAAATACAATACCGTCACAGTGATCCATTTCAGTTAGGTAGCCACCAATAAACTTACGTACGCTGGCTTCGAAACTGTCTAGTGCAAGTTGAGCACGACCATTTCCCTCTTCAGCAGCTGCTTCTAAATCTCTAAAGTCAGAGCTTACGCCACTGATACCTAGTACACCACTCTTCTTGTTAAGAACGATGGACATTTCTTCAGGAGTTAGATTTTCTTTTTCCATAACAAATGGAAGGATGGCAGGGTCTACATTACCGCAACGAGTTCCCATGACAACACCTTCAAGTGGTGTAAAGCCCATAGTTGTGTCGAAGGATTTACCGCCAATAACTGAAGTAATACTTGATCCGTTACCTAAGTGACAAGTAATTAGGTTTACTTCATCTAAGTCCTTGCCTAACATATCTGCTGCACGTTCAGTGACATATTGGTGACTGGTGCCGTGGAAACCATAGCGACGAATCTTGTAGTTTTCATAGTATTCATATGGAAGGGCATAGATATGGTTAACTGCAGGAATGGTTTGATGGAAAGCAGTATCAAATACGGCAACCATTGGTTTTCCTGGCATTAATTGTTTACATGCATCAATACCCATGATGTTTGGTGGATTGTGAAGTGGAGCAATTTCAATATTGTCTTCGATTGCTTTCATAACTTCATCGTCAATAATTACAGATTTAGCAAATGCTTCACCACCGTGAACAACACGATGACCAATGGCATCAATGTCTTCTAGGCTCTTTACTGCGCCGTGGACATCATCTGTTAAAGCGTCAAGAACAATACGAATGGCATCTTTGTGATCGCCCATTGGTTCTTCTACGACGTATTCATCTTTTCCAGGTACTTCGTGTTCAACACGTGAACCTTCAATGCCGATTCTCTCAGCTAAACCTTTAGCTAGTACTTCTTCGTTTTCCATATTAATTAATTGGTATTTCAAAGAAGAGCTACCACAGTTGATTACTAAAATATTCATTCTTATTCCTCCTACATATTAACCTGTATAACATTCATATTATAACATATTTGGGCCTATTTATGTATATAAAAAGTGAATCTTAAGTTGAAAAGGTAACATGTTCACCTTAAATCATCCTATGTCACTTGCTTTATACGATTACTAAGTCCAAGTTAACTTTAGGCAAAATAAAAACTCTCAGTTTTACTGAGAGTTTATGGGGTGGGTAATGGGACTCGAACCCACGACCTCCAGAGCCACAATCTGGCGCCCTAACCAGCTAGGCCATACCCACCGCAAATATTGACAACAATTATATATTAACATCAAGTAAATTGTTTGTCAACTCTTTTTTAAATTAATTCTTTCAATAAGCTGCTTAAATTCTCTAAAGCCTTGCTGCGATGGGAGATCTTATTCTTTAACTCTTCTGACATTTCTCCAAAAGTCTGGTCGTAACCATCGGGTAAAAAGATGGAGTCATAGCCAAATCCCAGATCGCCACGCTCTTGTTCTGTAATTTGTCCTTCACAGATCCCCTCACGATACCAGATCTTGTCGTTGTAGCGTAGTGCCATCACTGTCTTAAAATAGGCCTTGCGATTTGCCTTTCCCTCCATCGCCTTGAGCATTTTTTTACGATTGTCTTCATAAGTTACATGCTCGCCGGCATAGCGCGCCGCGTGGATACCGGGTTCACCATCCAAAGCCTCTACGTAAAGGCCCGTATCGTCACCTAAAATATAGGCATCTTTAATATCGAGTGCATCGACTTTGATCTTTGCATTTTCTTCCAGTGAATTCCCATCTTCAATAGGCTCAATATCGCCCATGCCCACATCCGACTTTCTCAACACTTCGATGTGTATATCCTTAAGCATATGAGATATTTCTTGAAACTTGCCCTCATTGTCTGTAGATAAAATTAGTTTGTCCATGTGATCACCCTATTTCTTATATAACTATTATAAATCTATCACAGTTTTACTCATTTAAAAAGAGTCTTTTGATTTGCAGAGGATGGAAGTGAATTTCACTTTGATTCAAAACAATCCCCTCATCCTAAGATCAGGGGATTGTCATATGATAATCATAAATGATTAAAGATAATTTTTGTCGTAGGCAACGATACCTTTATAGATAGAATTTGCAAATTTATCTAGGTAACCATTGCTCATGATCTTGTTGAAGTCACCTTGATTGGATAAGAAACCAAGTTCAACTAGGGCTGCATCTGTTTCAGTCAATCTGAGTACGGCTAGATCGGGACGATTCTTGATACCGCGATTGGTCATGCCGGTATCCTTAATAAGTTCATTTAAGATGAGACGGGCAAGTATGGTTTGATCGCCTGATTTAATGTCAATATCATCTTCCGATGCATAGAGCACTTCAATCCCCTGGGCCGAACTGGATCCGAAGGAGTTAAAGTGGATACTGATGAAGATATCTGCATCATTTTTGTTTGACAAGTTGGCGCGATCATGTAGACCTGGATTCGTATCACTTGTTCGAGTGTTAATGACATCAAAACCTGCCGCTTCAAGTTTCGCAGTTAATTTCATGGCAACTTCCAATGCAAGATCTTTTTCTTTTGTCTTACCATCGAGAGCAACGGCACCGGAAGCAACGCCACCATGTCCGGCATCAATGATGACGCGTGTCTTAGATCCCTTTGGTTTACTTACACTTGGTTTTTCAGGAACTTCTACTTCCCCTTCGCCAGGTTTTATAACTTCAATAACCTCATTATTCTCTGTAGGTTCTTCCTGTGGCTTGACATTGTCAACCGGTGGTTTTGAAAGTACATCCGGTTTTTCACTACTCCAAACCGATGCAAGTTTTGACGCTTGATTCCACTTAACTTTAAATCCAAAGGATTCCGATAAAAATCTCAATGGAACCATTGTTTTAAACTCTTGTCTAGGCACTTGATATTTCACAAGTCTTGGAATAGAAGTTTTTTCCATGGTCTTTTTCACGCCATTGACATAGACGATTGGACTGTCAGTTTTTAGTTTAACTTGATCGCCATTTAAAGAAATAGTGACAGATTGAGTGTTTTGATGCCACTCAACTTTTGCACCCATAAGCTCAGTTAGCTCTCGAATCGGTACAAAGGTACGATCTTCATGAATGTAGGGTGAAAAATCAGAATAGAGTGAAAAACCATTCACCTCAACCGTCGCCGTTGAATTTTTTGTAAGACGTCCACCAATATGTACAGGTATCTGCGCACCATATACTTTCGATTGACTTAAAATTATAGAAAATAAGAAAACAAAAAAGAAGATATTTTTAAAAAGCTTCTTCAAGACATACCTCCTACATCATCTATTATTAATAAAATTTATATCTACTAATAATTATGGATATTTCAATAATCAAAGTCAATCTTATGGGGCTTTTGTCATTTAAATGTAATTAAACAAATTTATACAACTCGTCGGCACCCGGACTTTCTATCTCATACCACTGCCCTTCTCGTTCAATCCGAATGGCCCTGTCATCTGTGACTTCCCCAATGGCAGTAAGTTGGATCTTACGAGATGCTAGTTCATCTTTTAGTTTATCAAAATCATCTCCATCGACAATAAATAACATGGAGCCACTGGAGATCATCTTTAATGGATCAAAGGATAGTTCTCGAGCCATTTTTTCTGTAACGGGATCCACAGGGATGCGCTCTTCATAAATTGCAATCCCCTTGTGATTTGCATTGGCAGATTCCCACAGAGCACCCAGTAGACCACCTTCTGTGACATCGTGAAGATAGCGTACATTAAACTTTCTCGAAGCGGCACCTTCTTCTAAAACGCTGACCTGATTCATGTAATTTTTAGCATGTTGGAGTTCGTCTTCCGTTAAGAATTTTCTAAGCTCATCTTCTAGTTCATAGGCAAGAATAGCCGTTCCCTCTAGAGCCGCTACTTTAGAGACCGCTACAATATCCCCTGCCTTTAGAAGTTCTTTCTTGGGTCGATCTTTTTCTCTCACTCTTGCAATGACCGTAGCTACAAGTAGAGGTTGATTTACTACTTTTGTCACCTCGGTGTGCCCACCAATGATGTCAATATTTAATTTAGTAGCTTCCCTTTGAGCATCATTCATAATTTGTTCCACTTGGTCTGTGGTGGTTCCTTCAGGAAGCAACAAAGTAAAGAGAATCCCCACCGGTTGTGCACCTTGCGTTGCCACATCGTTTACATTAATGTGGACGGCAAGGCTCCCAAGATTTTTTGTAGATCCTGTAATGGGATCTGAACTCAACACGATTAAATCTTCTTTAAAATCTAAAATTGCCGCATCCTCACCAATGGAAGGTCCCATGATGACTTCTTTTCGTTGATTGCCCAAGCGACTTAAAATTAAACTCTTTAAAAGTTCATTAGGTAGTTTACCGACTTCTAATTTAGACATAATTATCCTCAGCTTTTCCTATGGTAAATTTAAAGTAAGTGACGCCATCTATGACAGCACTTGAGTCTTTGGTTGACTTTTGTCCCGTAATCTTTTCAATTTCTGCAATCCAAGAATCCAGTGCATCTTCAGTACTCACTTGTCCGTTCACTTCCGCTGCTCCATTTTCAATATAGATACTTGTAATCGTAGCCTCTTCCGGCTTTGTCAAGAAAATTTGATTGATGAGTTCCGGATATTGGTTTTGATACTCATCATTTATGCTAATAGCAGCATTCGGTGCACCCTCTTCATTAAGATTTCTATCTTCAATATGTGATTGAGACATACTGTACTGATCAATTTTCTTTTCTAAATTTTGACCTATAAAGTAAGAGCCTATGAGTAAGCAGGCAGAGACAGCCGCTGCTATTTTAATAAGCTTATGCTTAACTTGAGATTGCGATTTGTTACTATAACCCGGGATGGCTTCACCGTGTTCATTTAATATAGTATTTAACTCATCGTAGTGAACTTGCTCTCTTCCCTCTTCATCCACAATTGGGTCAGTGAAATAATTGAGTTCTTCATCACATAGCGTTCCCGCTTTAAAATGTCTATCCACCTTTGGAAAAGACTCCGCAAGTTGTTGCAATGTATGTCTGTCTCCATAGAGCGCTTCAAAAAACTCAATTTCAAAGTTTTCACTGTCGATTTCACTGGTGACTTCATCGGCTGCATGATTGAGTAGAGCGACCACGCTGTCAAAGTCCATCCCATGTTCTTTAAACAATCTGCTTAAGCCTTCGCTGTCGGAGAGTTTTGTATAAACTTGCTCACCATTTACATAGTGATAGCCAAAGGAACTTAAGTTATGCTCATAGACTGCGCCTCCCTCTTGTTGATTGAGGAAATAAAGTAATAGATTTGAGAGAGGATAGAGATGAATCTTTTTAAATCCAAGCTTTTCAAAAAGTGTGTAGAACTTTTCAATCAATTTTGTCGGAGTAATGGTAAGTAGTAGAAGTTGCTCTTCCTCTGCATCTCTAAGCTGTGCTTTAGTCCAGCTATACTCAGTCAAATCCTGAATGAAGAGTTGTGGAAGTTCATTTTTAATTAATTGCTCTTTCTCTTCCGTAGACAATTTTGGCATCTTGAGTGTTCTGATCACCATTTTGTCCGAGTTAAAGACGACACCGACACTTTTCGGTACTTTTTTTAACTCATCTAAGGATTTCTTAAGTAGATAGTGAAGATGCGATTCATCTAAAATGTCGCCACCATGATAGATTTCACTTGGGATGCTGATTTTCTTGTGTAATTTATAAGATTGTTCATCTAAGACAAACCAGTACATTAACTGGTCTTCTAAATAGATAATTAATTCATTTTGTGACTTAGGCATAAAAACCTCCTTCCCTTGATTATATAACATAAACCCTTACATTGTAAAAACTTCTAAAAAGTTAAGATTAAAATAAATGCACTAAGTGCTAAGCACGGTACAAAGGGAAGTTCACTCTTTAAGCTGTATCCTTTTGAGCGCAGATATAAGCCTATCAATGCACCAATGCCAAAGGCAAGGGTAAATCCAATATACGCAGTCCAAATTGTAGGGCTGATGAATCCCACTATAAATCCAACCCACGGATCGCCCTCTCCCATTCCCTCGGGAAATAGCTTACTGATGAGGTATAAGAGTATAAATAAAAATAATCCTGAGAAAAAGTAAATCTCTACCTGAAGTAATTTGGCTGAAATTATTATCATAAAGAGAACGATAAAATAATCCACAGTGTAATATGATTTGGAATTTAAATCCTCTAAACTCAAATAGTAAAGTCCCATAGTCGTTATGGAATAAAAAATAAGCTGTGGCTCCAAACCATAGCGATTACCTAGAAGCGCCAGTAATAGACACCCGATGAGTTCGTACCAAAAGTATCTTTTAGGAATTGATTGATGACAACATCTCGAAGCACCTCCAAGGAAAATATAACTTAGAACCGGTACAAGTTCGTAAGGCATAAGTTTGCGATGACAGAAGTTACATTCACTTCGCTCAGACCACCAGTTTTCCCCTCGATCTCTACGCTCAATCAGACATACAAAAAAGGAGGTTAGAAAACCTCCTATGAAAAATAACACTACACTCATGACTCAGGATCGAGAACCAATGTCTTGTTGTCGACTTTAATATTTCCTGGCGTTACAACAACCTGTCCATTATCAACTGAAACGGAAAACTCTTCATAACCTTTTAAATCGCGGGCCGGTTTCGGTAACTTTCCATCCTCTAAGTAATCTTTAAGAGCTTCAATACTCAAAATCTCTTCCTCCGGATGATCTGTTAGGTACAGTAGGGCTGCATTTTTAAGTACACGAACATTTCCATTGTGGGTCGTTGCTTGAGATGTTAAGTGAGATTGTTGATATCTTGGAATAGCCAGGGCCATCAGTAACGCTAAAATTGCAATGACGATGACAAGTTCAATGAGTGTAAAACCTTCTTTTTTACGCTTAAACATAGTAACCTCCTAAAATTGGTTCACTAAATCAAACATTGGAACTGCAATTGACACGACAATAAAACCTACAAACAAACTTATTAAGATAATGAGCACAGGCTCTAAATAGGTCTGAACTTTTTGTGCCTGATCTTCAAGTTTTTGATCTAAGATCTTCACGCCTATTTCTGTTGCCTCTAAGAGTGCTGAACTGGCCTCACCGCTTCGAATTAAATAAATAACTCGCTCAGGAAGTAGCTTAGACCTACCCAAGGCTTCACTGAAACTCATCCCTGTACGCAAGGAAGAGATGATCTTATCAATGGCATCTTTAACATAGCTGTTTTCAGTCATGTTCTTTGTGTTTTCTAAAGCTGAAACAAGTGGGATCCCATTGCTAACTTGCATGGAAATTCCCTGTAGGAAAAACAACTGAAACCGGACCCGGTAGAGGAAAAACAAGTGCTTTCTTGTATAGATAAATCGATCAAACTTAAATTTAAAAGTCCTCTTTTGAAGTGCCAAGAGTAGGCCCGAAAGTGCGAAGATTAGAATCAGGATATAGATAAATCCACAGTGCTCAAAATGTGTCGCCAATGCGATAAGAACTCTTGTCATCCACGGCAAAGCCACCTTTGAAGTGGCAAAAATCTCTAAGAAGATTGGAAGTACAAATCTTAAAATCAACTGAACTACAACGATGCTTGTAAAGATTAAAATCAGCGGATAGGATAGAGCTTGGACAAACTTTTTTCTCAGCTTTGATTCACGCTCATATTGACTTGATAGATCTCTAAAAATCTGTCCTAATCGACTGTTGAGCTCCCCCACCACTACCATGGAAGAGACGAGTCCCGGAAATAATTCACTTTCCCTAAGAGCTAGTGAAAAGTCCTCACCTCGCTCCAGTTTTTCTTTAATTTCTAGTAACTTGTTTTTCTTTTCACCCTTATAGTTTTCACTGATGAGTTCAAGAATGACGTGAATCTCAAGGCCGGCCTCAATATAGAGAGCCATCTCTTGAAATAAAAGAGCCATCTCCTCCGTCTTAAATTTAGTTTGTCGTCGAAAGCTCTTTTTCAGACTTTGGATTTCCTGAATGTGAATAATTCGGTATCCTTGAGACTGCAGCTCTAATTTTGCCTGCCCTAAGTTGCTGGATTTAATTTTCCCCTCTTGAATCTCCATATTGTGATCATAAACTTTATAAATATACTCCATCACATCACCTACAGAGTTGAGATTGTACGATATGCCTCTTCTAAACTTGTCTGCCCTTCCCTCATCAGTTCAATTAACTTATCCTTCAAGCCAATCATCCCTCCCTGAACAGCTCTTTCATGAAGTGCCTCGACATCAATTTCATCCATAATTAACTCCCTTATGGTTGGATCGACAATTAATATTTCAAAAATAGGTTGACGACTTAAATAGCCGTGATGACACTCGCTGCATCCAACGGCCTCATAGATAACTTCATCGTGTAAATGAAAGGCCTCATCTGTAATTTTTCTAGACACCTTACACTTGGGACAAAGGATCCGAATCAGTCGTTGCGAAATTATGCCAATGACACCGGCAGAAATCATATAAGGCTCCACTCCCATGTCAATGAGACGTACAATTGAAGATGGGCTGTCATTGGTATGGAGTGTGGAAAAAACTTTGTGACCTGTAATGGAGGATCTCAGAGCAATTTCAGCTGTCTCGAAATTTCTAATCTCCCCTACCATCATGATTTCAGGATCCTGTCGCAACATACTCTTAAGACCCTCTTCAAAAGTCAACCCAATTTTTGGATTGACTTGGATTTGATTGACTCCATCCAATTTAAATTCCACCGGATCTTCAATAGTAAGAATATTTTCAGATGTGTGATTAATCATCTTTAGCAAGGTATAGAGTGTGCTCGTCTTTCCACTTCCCGTTGGACCACATATCAACACAAGCCCCTGAGGTTGCGCCATTAATTTCGAAACTAATTTTAAATCTTCACCATTCAGCCCAATCCCCTCTGGAGTGTACTCAATTCCCAAATGATCCAGTACGCGAAGGACCGCCTTTTCTCCATGAACGGTAGGAATTATTGAAACTCTTAAGTCCACCAGTGATTCTTCATATTGATAACTCATTCGTCCATCCTGGGGCAAGAGTTTTTGTGCAATATCAAGAGATGAAATGATCTTAATTCTAGTGATCAATGCCGGGTGGATTTCCCTAGGCAATAGTTGATAGGTAAAGAGACGACCACTCTGCCTCATCCTAATTCGCGTCTTATCCGCCATTGCCTCCACGTGAATATCTGAAATATTTTCTTGAATCGCATAGCGGATCATCTCGTTAACAAATTTTACAACCGGCGCCGACCTTACGGAAACGTTTTCTTCAAGGGTATGATTAGACACGGCATGACTTGAATTTCCTAAAATTTCTAAAGTTTCCCTGGATAAACTCCCCTGATGAAAGAAAATCTCCTCATACATGGTCAGCTCCAGATGATTTACCGGAAGGAGCTTTACACTCCTCCCTAGTTTAAATTCCAAATCATCCTTTAGATTTTGATCAAATTCAAGACAAGCAATCTCCACACCATCATTTGTATCCCTAATGGGAACTGCCTTTTTCAGCTCTACAAACTGGGGTGTAAAAACTGTTCTCATTTTGACGATTCATTCTCCTTTTCCCATCGCATATAGTCACATTTTTTATTGTGACATTGAATTCGCGTTCCCTCTCTTGTCTTTCTCTTCGTCAAGATACTGCCACATTCAGGGCATTTCTCATCAATCGGTTCATCCCATGAGACAAACTCACACTCGGGATAGTTGCTACATCCATAGAACTTTCGGCCCCTTTTAGAGCGCTTAATGACAATTTCGCCATCCTTACAATCCGGACAGGGGACACCAATTTTCTCAACAAAGGACTTTGTGTTACGGCATTCCGGAAAACCTGGACAGGCTAAAAACTTTCCGTAGCGTCCCATCTTGATGACCATATTTCGTCCGCAATTTTCACAGATGACATCTGTAGGTTCATCTCTGATTTCTATTTTTTCAATCTCTTTTTCAGCAACTTTTAAATACTCTTCAAGCTGTGTATAAATCTCATCAACAACAGCTTGCCATTTAAGTTCGCCATCGGCAATCTTGTCCAGCTCACCTTCCATGTGGGCGGTGAATTTTTCATCGACAAATTTAGGAAAATATTCCGTTAACATTTCATTGACGGTCTCCCCAAGTTCAGTTGGCACAAATCTACGCTCTTCCATAACTGTGTAATTTCTAGAGTTTAAGGTAGAGATAATTGGTGCGTAAGTACTTGGACGACCAATGCCAAGCTCTTCCAACAACTTGATAAGCGATGCTTCGTTAAAGCGAGCTGGTGGTTGAGTAAAGTGTTGTTCCGGAAGGATTTCCTTGACCGCTAATTTTTCACCAACTTCTAAGATTGGCAATTTATTGTCCTTTTCCTTTACAGGATAGACTCGTAAAAATCCGTCAAACACAAGTGTAGAACCTGTGCTATTAAAGATATGATCATTGCTTAAAAAGCGAATCTTTTGCGTCTTATACTCGGCTGAAGTCATCTGACTGGCAACAAATCGATTCCAGATAAGTTGGTAAAGTTTAAACTCATCCTTTGTTAGAGACTCCTTAATCGAGGCAGGCGATCTTGTCACATCCGTCGGACGAATACACTCGTGTGCATCCTGTGCCTTTTCATTTTTCTTAGAGTAAGGATTGGGACTTGAATAATTCGCGCCGTAATTTTCTGAAATATAGCTCTTGGCATGGGCTACGGCACCGGCAGAGATTCGCGTAGAGTCCGTTCTCATATAAGTGATTAAACCGACGGAACCTTCCTTCGGTAGGCGCACCCCTTCATAGAGTGACTGAGCTACACTCATTGTCTTTCGCGTATTAAAATTTAGTCTTCGCGACGCCTCTTGTTGCATGGTTGAGGTTGTAAAGGGAGCATAGGGACGTCGCCTACGAGAACCTTCCGAACGATCGTCAACAATGAATTCCCTTTGATTTAATTCACTTAGTACTCGGTTAGTTTCTTCCTCAGACTTAAGTTCAATGGAAGTATCCTTGCCATCTATGATTTTCCCAAAATAATTTGATTCGATAGTCTGTCTGCTCTTTTTGAGCATGCCCTTAATAGACCAATACTCTTCTGGGACAAAGTCTCGAATTTCATTTTCTCGATCACAGATGATTCTCAAGACGACAGATTGGACGCGTCCTGCTGAAAGTCCACTTTTAATTTTCTTCCATAAGAGCGGACTAATTTCATAACCCACCAATCGATCTAGGATACGCCTAGCCTGTTGAGCATCCACTAAATCCATGTCCACAGCACGTGGATTTTTAATGGCATTTTTTACTGCATCCTTTGTAATTTCATTAAACGAAATTCGCACCTGATCTTGTGGATCTAAATCCAAAAGATAGGATAGATGCCATGCAATAGCTTCCCCTTCACGGTCCGGGTCCGTTGCAAGAAGGATTTTTCCAGCTTTCTTTCCTTCTTTTTTTAGTTCATTGATAATGGGGCCCTTCCCTCTGATATTTATATATTCCGGTTCGTAATTATTTTCAACATCTATGGCAAGTCGAGACTTAGGCAAATCACGAACATGTCCTACAGATGCCACTACCTTGTAGTGACTTCCGGCAATTTTACGTATAGTCTTCGCCTTGGTAGGCGACTCGACAATAATTAAATTTCTAGCCATCTTGGCCTGTCAACTCCTTCAAAAGTTATCGATTATATCTATAGTACTACATATTCATCAGAACTGGTATTTGTAATATAGCCTTTAATTTCCAGTATTGTCAAGGTTGAAAGTAATAAAGAGGTGTCCATGGACAATTTTATAGCCAATTTATCCAACTGATTGAAACCCTCTTGAATCCCATGAAGTACCTGTAATTCCACCTCTGAAAGATCCTGTGATTGCTCTAGTTTTTTATTAATTTTATTTTCTTTTAAATCTGGGATAATTTCTAAGACATCCTCAATTTCTAAATAGGGATTGGCTCCATCTCGAATCAATCGATTCGTTCCCTTACTATAGATGCTGTCAATATTTCCCGGAACTGCAAAGACCTCCCGACCCATTTCGGCGCCAAGTCTTGCAGTAATTAAAGAGCCACTTCGTTCCTGCGCTTCAATGACGATGATAGCTTTAGATAGACCCGCGATGATTCGATTCCTCAGTGGAAAATGAGTGGGACGCGCCGGTGTTCCAGGGGGATATTCACTGAGGACGAGGCCGTTTTTAATTATTTGATTCCAAATATGTGCATTGGACTTAGGGTGGCACTGATCAATGCCATTTCCTAAAACTGCAATCGTCGGATGATTTTCTTCCACACAGGTCTTGTGACAAACTGAGTCAATGCCAAGGGCTAGTCCACTTACTGGAATAATGCCGCATTCGATGAGATCTCTTGTCACTTGAGCGCCCACTCTTCGTCCATAGTCCGTATGCTTTCTCGCACCAACGATGGCCACGCTTTGTTCATGAAACAGTGATAAATTCCCTCGACCATAGAGCACTACCGGCGGATCATGGGTAAGTGTCAGACCATAGGGATAGTCCTCATCTCCTAGGACAAGGATCTGAATGTGATTCTTTTCGATATACTCGAGCACCGGATGAAAGTCTGTCTGACTGAGTTTCTTCAGCTTATTATTTGCATACTTTGACAGACATTTTTCAAGTTCAGGATCTAAAATATCTTCAGATAGATAGCGCAGAAAATCCTCACTTCTTGCATATAATATGAGTAGATCCTGATTATAAATGCCTAGCAAACTTGCATAGATTAGTCCCTGTCTTAAATCCATAATCAACCCCAATATTTCGCTTCAATAGATCGGTAGCGAATCGCCTCCAACAGATTCGAATCTTCAATCTTTTCCCGTCCATCTAAGTCTGCAATCGTGCGCGCAACTTTTAATAATTTATTATAGGTTCGTCCGCTAAATTTATATTTCTTAAAGGCAAGTTCCATCAATTTCTGCGATTGATCGCTGATCTTACAGTACTTGTGAATTAGTGCATCGGGAATCTCTGCATTGTTTAGGATGCCATCCTCTGCATAGCGGTAAATTTGACGCTCCCTTGCCGACTCAACTCTCTTTTGAATCACGTGAGAGGGCGTGGACTTTTTCTTCTTAGCAAGAGATTTGTAATCCGTAGGTGATACCTCGAGATGCAAGTCGATGCGATCTAACATGGGGTGAGACACCTTTGACAGATATCTTTGAATGGAAGACATAGAGCAGGAACAGGAATGGTTTGGATTTCCATAATGGCCGCAAGGACAAGGATTTAGGGCACAGATAAGCTGGAACTTTGCCGGATAGATCAGACTGGCCGTCGCACGAGCAATATGAATGACACCATCTTCCATCGGTTGTCTTAATACTTCGAGCACTTTTGATCCAAACTCTGGAATTTCATCTAAAAAAAGCACGCCATGGTGCGCAAGTGAAATTTCACCTGGTCTTGGAATGCGTCCGCCACCAATTAAAGAGACCGCAGATGCTGTGTGATGAGGTGCCCGAAACGGCCTTGTGCTAATCAACTTTCTACCATCAAGTAGACCGGCTACGCTGTAGATCTTTGTCACCTCGATGGCCTCTTCAAAAGTTAAACTGGGCAAGATACTTGGAAGGCGCTTTGCACTCATTGATTTTCCCGAGCCCGGCGGCCCCACCATCAATAGATTATGTCCTCCGGCAGCTGCAATCTCCATGCCACGCTTGGTCTGCTCCTGACCATGGATATCTGCAAAGTCAAGCTCATGAGTATGCGTACTTTCCATGGGATTTTCAACATAGCTGCGCTCAATGTTGATTTCGCCATTTAAAAACTTCACCACTTGCTCCAAATGCTCTACAGGATAAATTTCCATGTCGGTGATTACTGCACATTCTTCAACATTCTCCCTTGCCACAATGCAGCGTCGAATTCCCTGCTCCCTTAAAGAGATGATCATGGGTAGAGCACCATTCGTCGGTGCGATATCTCCATTTAGTTGAAGCTCCCCTAGAAAGACGAGATCCTCCATGCTCTTTGCATGAATTGCGCCATTTGCCATTAAAATTGAAACGGCTATGGCAAGATCCATTTGCGAGCCATCCTTTTTTAGATTTGCCGGGGAAAGATTAATGGTAATTCGGCTCATAGGATATTCTTGACCGCTATTTTTAATGGCACTTCTCACGCGCTCTGCACTTTCGCGAATGGCAGCATCGGGAAGCCCCACCATTATGAGTTTGGGCAGGCCACGAGACAGATCGGTCTCAACCTCTACCACGCTTCCGTCAAGTCCCTGTAGTGTACATGTTTTTACTCTGGCATACATATTAATCCTCCACGTCGTTTCCATCAAAGGCATGGACAATATGATTGATCTCTATGTCCTCATGAAAATATACTTCTATGACATCAAAACGGCAGAGGGAATGATAACGTTTTTTCTGATGCAGGTATGACTTTGCCGTCTGATAGATCTTTCTCTGTTTCATTTCATCCACCGCCTCCATTGCCTCCCCATACTTTCGGTTGAGTCTGGACTTTACTTCAATAAAGACGATGGTTCCCCGGTCATAGGCGATAATGTCAATCTCACCACGGCGATTGCGATAGTTTTGATCCAAAATCCTCATGTTTTGCTTCTTAAGATAGTCAATCGCTAGGGATTCACCTCGTTCTCCAATGGTTAAATTGCTCATTAGCACCACCTTTAATCATAATATATTGTTGAACTCTTATTTTAATATGAATCTAAATAACTCAATTTATAAATTAATTGCTATAGCTAAATTTACTAAACTTACTTGAGTTAAGAAGACTCATATGAAAACGTTTGACCTGTTTGCAGAATTCATCCTATAAAGTCAACTAAAAACTCAATTTTTACTCATAGTTAAAACAATTATATCAAATAAAATTAATTTATGTGCAAAAAGGACAGCTTTTGCCGACCTTTTATTGGAACTTAATTATTCAGTTTTAGTTAATTTAAATAAGTATCTCTCTTTTCCTACGGTCTTCTTGCCATATTCAATGGCAGCCGTTGGACATTTGCTGACACAGGCCATGCAGTGTGTGCAGTTCCCATTCCACTTTGGAAATCCATCGACCATGCTGATATTATTGAGGACACACACTTTAGCGCATTTACCACATTAGATGCACTTGTCTTTTGTATAGAACTTGTCATCCTTGACGATAAATTTGAAGAAGATATCATTGACTGCGCCGGATAAGAAGTGCATCAATAGACTGATCTTTGGCTTGTCAAAATTCATATCCGCCAAGATCAACTCCCCTGCTCTTTGAATTTTCCGTCCTGCCTTTGCGACAATCTTTGCATTCACCTCATCCGTATCCAGATCAAAAAGTGCTAGATAATTCTCAGGCATTTGAATTTCATAGAGACCGCGGTAATTGAGCCCCCATGCTTCTATATCTTTCCTAATGTAATTATCTGCGTTGCCGGAGGAGGACCCAAAGTTCATAATGACATAGATATCTCTATTTCCCGAGAATTTACAGTCTCTTAGATAGCTGGATATAAATCTCGGCACGCGCCAACCGTAGGTGGGTGTCACTAGTACATAGGGCCTATCTGAGTGAAAATCTCCCGGGATACCATTTTTATAGTATCAAATAAATTGACCACCTCATCGTTCAGTTGATGCGCCAATGTCTCTGCAAGATACTCTGTATTTCCTATTCCAGAAAAATATAAAATCATATGCTCTCCTCATTTTTTCTAAATTCCCAAATGCTTCGACCATTATATCATAAAATAGACTCAAAATTTCTATCCTACTTTTCAATTTCCACACGTCAAGATTTAAAAAGAGATGGCGTCTCCCTTGCCATCTCCTCCTTACTGATTTTCTCTCTCTTCTAAAATTTTTGTCAGGAAACTCATTCGATGTCCTTCCGAAGGACCGTAGCGAAGTAGCGCCTTTCGATGAATATTTGTGCCGTAACCCTTGTTTTGTGATAATGCATAGCACGGATGAATCTTGTTCCACTTAACACAGAGTTTATCGCGATAGACCTTGGCGACGATGGAAGCGCATCCAATGGAGTAGGACAACTCATCCCCCTTGTTGATGCTCTCTTGACACATCGAGGTGTCAATTTTTTCTGCATCAATAAGCACAAGACTTGGATACACCTTGTTGCCATCCTTATCCTTTAAATTTTCAAGGGCCTTGAGCAT
>CAYFQX010000007.1:18554-25511 GCA_964345405.1 uncultured Peptoniphilaceae bacterium | reverse complement strand
CAACTTGGCTGCAAGTCGCGCATTTTGTCCCTCTCTACCAATGGCAAGTGACAATTGATAATCCGGCACGACCACAAGGGCAGATTTTTCCTCCTCATTAATGTATACCTCTTCCACCTTTGATGGACTCAAGGCATTGGCAATAAATTCGTCGATTTTATTTTCCCAAATGACAATATCAATTTTCTCATTGTGTAATTCGTCAACAATGGCCTTCACACGACTTCCCTTAAAGCCGACACATGCGCCCAGTGGATCCACTTCTTCATCCCTTGAGAATACTGCTTTGGCGTACGATTGACTTCAAGTAGAAGCATCTTATATCTCTGTCCTTGACTATAGTCCTCGCCATGGATCTGTTCAGAAATTGGTAGAATTGCCTCTGTTCTGCCAAGGTCGACAAAGACATGACCTCTGGAGACTCTCTGCACTTCCCCTGTGATAATTTCATTTTCGCGATTGACAAAATCATCATAGATAATGTCACGCTCCGCATCTTTAATTCGTTGAATGACGACCTGTCTCACTGTTTGAGTTGCAATGCGTCCAAAATCCTTAGGTTCAATTTCTTCATGATAGACATCGCCTAGCTCATAAGAAGGATTAATTCTTCTTGCATCTTCCAGGCTGATTTCATTTTCCTCATCTTGAACTTCATCAACAATATTTTTTTCAACAGTCAGGGTAATTTTTCCAGTGTCGCGGTCAATGCTCACAGAGACTTTTTGAGTTGCACTAAAGTTTTTCTTGTATGTTGAGATAAGAGCTGTTTCTAAGGCTTCAAGGACGATTTCTTTAGAAACACCTTTTTCCTCCTCAATAATATTTAATGCATAAATGAGCTCTTCGTTTTTCATGATTCCCCCTAAAATACAATAGCTTGCTTCATGATTGCTATACTATCTTGATCAAAAGTGATCTCTTCACCATCTTCTTTGACAATTGTAACTGTGTCTTCATCGTAATCCTTTAGATTTCCTAAGAAATCTTTGTTCCCGTTTTGAGCTGCATAGAGTTTCAACTCAACGAGCTTGCCAAGATTTCTGCGGTAATCGTCCATTGTCTTAATGGGTCGATCCAGTCCAGGTGAAGACACCTCTAATTGGTAGGCATCTTTAATTAGATCCAGTTCATCCAACTGCTTTCCAATGGCGTTACTGATATCCGCACAGATATCCAAGTCTACACCTTCCGGATGATAAAC
Source organism: uncultured Peptoniphilaceae bacterium (assembly GCA_964345405.1). Lineage (GTDB taxonomy): Bacteria > Bacillota > Clostridia > Tissierellales > Peptoniphilaceae > CAYFQX01. The sequence continues at coordinate 24,307 of CAYFQX010000007.1, read as the reverse complement.
AAAATAAGTCAGAACTTGAGGTTTTTGGTTTCTCTTATATTCCATATCGACAAGTTCATAGCCAAGTTTTTCTGTTTCACTTTGTCCAATTTCAAGTAATTGTTGTCTTAGACTAATTTTACTCATATGCCGCCTCCCAATAAAAAACTAGAGTAGGGTGGCCCACTCTAGTTCCAATACTCTCTATTACATTCCATATTATTATATCACAAATATGGAAATAATCAAATAAAATCCAGTAAATTCAATTGATTGCTCTCAGGAATTGAATCTAAACATTGATGACTTCTTAAAGCTTCAACGACGGTCTTACTTGCACCGGTTCGTCTCACAAGATCTTCAATGGATAGAAACTCCCCTTGTGCCGCTTCCTTGGTGATTTGCTTGGCAATTCCCTCCCCTACGCCGGAAAGTGATTGAAGTGGCAGTAAGATTTCACCATCGTCAATTTTAAAATCCGTAGCATGAGACTTGTACAGATCGACGCCCTTAAACTTTAGGCCTCTTGCAAACATCTCCATGCCAAGTTGGAGCACATTTCGCTCTGCCTTTTCCTTAGTTGTCAGACGCTCCTCTTGATTTTCAAGTTGCTGCAATTGCTTAAAGACAGCACCTGGCCCCTGCATCATCAAGTCGCCGTTAAAGTCTAGAAGTTTTGTAGTAAATAAACTTGCATAGAAAGCTTCAGGATAATAGACCTTGTACCAAGCGATACGCACACTGGTGAGAACATAGGCAACAGCGTGCGCCTTCGGGAACATGTACTTGATCTTTTGACAAGAATCAATGTACCAGGAAGGAAGAGTGAGCTTTCGCATCTCCTCTTCATATTCCGGTGGAATTCCCTTTCCTTTACGAACCTTCTCCATTACATCAAAGGCCATTTTGTTGGGAGCACCGGCTTGTATTAAATAGTTCATAATATCTTCACGCGTTGAAATAACTTCAGAGAGCGTTGCCTTGTTTTGATTGACCAGTGTCTGTGCATTTCCCGTCCATACGTCCGTTCCATGGGAAAGTCCCGATATATTGACAAGCTCTGAGAAATGTTGAGGCATCGTCTCTAGAAGCATTTTTATGACAAAGTCGGTACCAAATTCAGGTATACCCAAAGTGCCGGTTGGAATTTCAAAAATATCCGGATCCAAGTTCAGCGCTTCAGAAGTTCTAAATAGACTCATCACAGCTTCATCATTTAGATCCGCCTCATTCATATTGACACCTGTAAAGTCTTCAAGCATTCTCAAAATACTTGGCGCGTCATGGCCAAGTATATCCAGCTTCAAAATATTTTCACTGATGGCATGATAGTCGAAGTGCGTTGTAATGACATTGGATTCTTTACGATCGGCAGGATACTGAATCGGTGTAAAATGATGAATGTCTGAATCCTTCGGCACAATCATGATCCCTCCCGGATGCTGACCACTGGTTCTTTTAACACCAACACAACCTGCAACCATTCGATCAATTTCAACGGGATTCATAAAGACTTGTCGCTCTTCGCAGTATTTTTTGACAAGGCCATAGGCCGTGCGCTCTGCCAGAGTGCCAATGGTTCCTGCGCGGAAGACAAAGTCACTTCCAAATTGATCTTCTATATATTTATGTGCTGACGGTTGATATTCACCGGCAAAGTTTAAGTCAATATCCGGCTCCTTGTCGCCATAAAAACCTAAAAATACTTCAAATGGAATGGTGTGGCCCTCGCGGTTTAGTGGTGTGTGACAGTGAGGACAGTCCTTTTTAGGCAAGTCGATTCCCGAAGAATAGGAACCGTCTTCAATAAACTCAGAGTATTTACATTTTGGACATAGGTAGTGGGGAACCAGCGGATTTACTTCAGTGATCCCACTCATGGTAGCAACAAAAGATGAACCAACCGATCCTCGACTGCCTACGTAAAATCCATCATCATTGGACTGCTTGACGAGTTTTTGAGAGATAATATACATTACGGAATAGCCGTTTTCAATAATGGAATCTAGTTCACGTTCTACGCGTCGTTCAACAAGCTTTGGAAGTGGATCGCCATAGATCTCTTTGGTTTTACTCATAACCATTTCTCGTAGATCTTCATCGGCATGTTTAATCTTTGGTGGAAACTTGCCGTTGGGGATGGCATCGAGCGTATCGATTTCATCATTGATCTTTTGTGAGTTGATTACAACGACTTCGTAAGCCAACGCTTCCCCTAGAAAACTAAATTCTCTAAGCATCTCATCCGTCGTATGGAAATAGGATTTCGTATCACTTAATGGATTGTAGCGATGGGAGGCATTCTTTAAGATATCGTGATAGATTTGATCAGTCGGATCCAGATAGTGGACATCGCCTGTGGCAACGACTGGAATCTCTAATTTCCTACCTAGTTCGATGATCTTTTTAATGAGATCTTTAATATCTTCTTCATCCCGTACATAATGTTCACCCTTAAGTGGCAAATAGGACGCGATGGGTTGAATTTCTAAAAAATCATAGTCGCTGGCGATTTTTTTCAAATTTTCGTCATCGACACCTTTGACAATTGCCTGTACCAAATCCCCTTCATAGCATGCTGAGCCTAGTAGTAATCCCTCGCGACGTGCCTTGAGACTGCTCTTTTTCAAGCGTGCCGTGCGGAAAAAGGTCTCCATATGAGTTTCTGAAATTAAATTGTAGAGATTAAACAGTCCCTCCTGATTCTTTGCAAGGATTGTCAGATGGGACGGGAAAGATTTTTCAGGTGCCGGATGTCTTAAGGTATTGAGCTCTTTGAGAGTTTCAAGCCCCGCTTTATTTGCCAAATCCATTAAAACTAAAAACAGCTCTGCAGTAGCTTCGGCGTCATGAACTGCGCGGTGAGCATTTTGCAAACTGATGCCAAATCGCTTAGCCAAGGTACCGAGACGATAGTTCTTAACATCTTCCACAAGACACTGCGCCATTAATAGAGTATCTATTGTTGTGTAGGGGCATCTTCCCTGCGTTCCCTCAATATTTGTTGCAAGAAAACGCGTATCAAAACCTGCATTGTGTGCAACAAGGACACTGTCGCCTATAAAATCAATAAACTCCGCCATAACCTCGTCAATTAGGGGAGCGTCCTTTACTATTTCCTGATCAATACCTGTAAGTTCAACGATTTTTTCAGGAATTGGAACTTGTGGATTGACAAATTTACCAAAGCGCTTAGTAATATGGCCATTTTCAATTTTAACTGCACCAATTTCAATAATTTGATCATGTACCGGAGAAAATCCAGTCGTTTCAAGGTCAAATACAGTAAAAGAGTGTTCATCTTTTAGGAGATCCAGCTGATTGACAATAGTTTTTTCATCATCGACAAGATCAGCTTCAACGCCGTAATTAATTTTAATCTTATGCTTTTTGCCGGCACTTAAGGCGGCAGGAAAAGCTTGTACTACATTGTGATCTGTAATAGAAATGGCCTTATGCCCCCACTCTGCCGCTCGAGCGACAAAGTCACCAATGCTGTTGACTCCGTCCATATTGGACATATTGGAGTGAAGATGAAGTTCCACACGCTTTTCAGCCGCGAGATCCTGACGTCGATCCCGTGGCAAGGGTTTAAGATTGCGACCGGAGATAGCAAAGTCCTTTTCAAAATCATCGTAGTCAAACTTGCCGTGAATCAAATAGTCCTTGCCCTTGGTCACTTCACTTAAAAACTCATCGCGGTCCTTCTTGTTTAAAAAGAATTTTACATGACGACTATCAGTTTGATCCGTACAGGATAGGATCACTAACGCCTTTCCATCCTTTAAATCTCTGATCTCGCGTTCAAAAACATTGACATGTACGGTGACAAATCCACCCTTTGGTGCCTCTTTTAAAGTGACAATGTCAGTGAATTTATCCTTTCCATAGAGATAGCCCTCCGAAGCTTCCGCTGGCTGCACCTTTGGTTTATCCGACTGCACGGCAATGGCCTGAGAGGTCTCTTGTGCTATGGAGTTTTCCTCTTGAGAGATTCGATCGCAGAAATCTTCATAGTTATCCTCACAGATTTCCTCAATCTCATTCATTTCAATTTTCACGTGAAACTCGCCATGACTCATACAATCATTGACAAGTTGCTCGCTAAACCCATTGCTGGTAAGTGAATGATAAGCAAGGCTTGAACTCGTCAAAATTACAATTGTTGATTGATCTACAGAAATTTCCAGCTCCTCCATCCATGCAGGATGGGATGGACAGTAGGACTCAATGGATTGAGTAATTTTCTCCTCCAAACTCAGCGGCTCGGCCTGCTCCAGAATATCAAAAAAAACTTGTACATTAAAAAATGGGAATGCCTCTTTTAACTGAAAGGTCAGTGCAGAACTATCCTCCTCACTCATTGGCAGTGAGGAAAGATAAAGCTTAAGCACATTGTCACGTTGATTTAATGTGATCTCTTCAAAGGCAATTTTATATTTCAAATAGGGTTCAAAGTCCCCTTTTTTCGCTTTGGAAAGCTCTTTTAAAGTGATCATTCCTGATCCCTTTCTATAATTTCAATCAATGTGTCGAGTAGTTTATCCTCTTCTACAATGGCAATGGTCTCTTCGCCCTTAAAGACAATCCCCTTGCCATTGCCGCCCGTAATGCCATAGTCCGCATCTCGTGCTTCTCCAGGACCATTGACGACACATCCCATAATGGCAATTTTTAAATTTGCATTGACTTTCTCAAGTCGCTCCTCTGCCTCTTCAACTAATTTAAATAAATCCACTTTAGTTCTAGCACAGGTTGGACATGAGATAATTTCTATACCGTCTTTTAAAAGCCCGAGGGATTTTAAAATTTGACGACCAACTTTCACTTCCTCTATCGGATCGGCAGTAAGTGATACTCTTAGAGTATCTCCTATTCCCTCAGCTAAGAGGGTACCGATTCCTACGGATGATTTGACAATGCCCGACTGACCGGGGCCTGCCTCGGTCACACCTATGTGTAGTGGATAGTCAGATTCTTTTGAAAATTTACGATAGGCGTCAATGGTAAGTGGGACGCTACTTGATTTAAGAGCAACTTTGATATCGTGAAAGTCCATGGACTCTAACATTTTAATTTGGTCCATGGCAGAATAAAAAATTGAATCCTCATTGACCCCATGATATTTGTCAATATATTCCTGCTTTATGGAGCCGGTATTGACGCCGATTCGAATGGGTACGCCGTGCTCTTTACAGGCATTGACCACTTTTTCAACCTTATCGCGATCACCAATATTCCCCGGATTGATGCGCAAGCAATCGACACCGTTTTCCACTGCATAGAGCGCTAGGCGGTAGTCAAATTGAATATCTGCAATGATTGGGATATGAATTTGCTCTTTAATCTTTGGGATCGCCTCAGCATCTTCCTTGGAATTAATTGCAACGCGGATTAGATCACATCCCGCCTCTTCAAGTTGTAGAATTTGATTTACTGTTGCATCAATATAAGAATTTTCAGTATTTTTCATAGACTGAACAGAGATAGTAGCAGACCCACCAACGGGTACTGCTCCTATGTGAATTTGCTTCGTCTTACGTCGCATATGGGCCTCCTATTTATTTAAAATACGCGCGATATCACCAAAAATCGTTACATAGATCATCAAACCAAACAGTAGTGTGATGCCGATCATAGAAAGAGTCATCTCTACTTTTTCACTTACCGGACGTCCACGGATTCCCTCAATGGCTAGAAAGATCATCTTTCCTCCATCCAATGCGGGAACAGGAAGTAGATTCATAAAACCCAAGTTGGCAGAGATAAAGCCC
>CAYFQX010000007.1:12561-18544 GCA_964345405.1 uncultured Peptoniphilaceae bacterium | reverse complement strand
AGAGTAGAGAGCCAAAACCTGCTGAGGCTGATTGTCCAATGACCTGAACAACACCAACGGGACCGGCCAACATATCCATGGAGAATTGCCCACTAAAAATTAAGCCGAAGATGCTTAGAATTGAGCCGACAGTGATTCCAATCAGTGTAAAGCCGCTCTTCAGTGACTCTATGACATTGATCTTATTTTTTGGTGAAATTCCGATAATGGATTGGCCATCCTTTTGGATCGGCTGAAGATCAAATGATGTTTCTACACCATCTCTTTCCACTACCAGATGGATACTTTCAGTTTTATCTCCAATACTTTCGGATACATCTTCCCATGAATTCGTAGCTCTCTCATCAATGCTCACAATTTGGTCTCCGGGTAAGATTCCCACTTGCTCTGCGGGAGAATCATGAAAGACTTGATTGATTGTTGTCGTTGGAAAACCAATGATGAGAGATGCCAGCGTAAATGCGAAGTATGCCAACACGAAATTCATCGTAGCTCCTGCCAATACGACAGCCATTCTACGACCAACTGAGACATTGCTAAAACTGCGGGGATCGTCGGAGTTTTCCTCTTCCCCTTCCATAGCGACATACCCTCCAATGGGTAGCGCTCGAATACTGTATTGGGTCTCACCCTTCTTTTGATCATAGATCAAGGGACCCATCCCAATTGAAAATTCATTTACCTTAATGCCAACCGCCTTCGCCACAATAAAGTGACCAAATTCGTGGAGAGCAATTACAAGTAAAAATACAAAAACAGAACCTAAGAATGTTGCCATTCTCGCCTCCTAAACTAGAAACTGAGTGTAAAGATACATGAGAGGAATAATAAATAACATACTATCGAGTCGATCAAGTATTCCCCCATGGCCTGGTAAAATATAGCCAAAATCTTTAATACCTGTCTTACGCTTAATCTTAGATGCAAACAAATCGCCGATTTGTCCCATAATAGACATAACAACAATCCAAAGGATTGTCATGACACTCCAGGGATGATTTGTGAAGTGTAGGATGAGTATCGATAGGATGACACAACCGAGGGTGCCACCCACTGCTCCCTCCACTGATTTTTTAGGACTAATCACCGGCATAAGTTTATGTTTACCCATTTTTGATCCAATCAAATAGGCAAAAGTGTCTGTTGAAAATGCAACGACAAATACCATCAAGAGATAGACTGTATCTATGAGTAGAATGATTGGATATAGAAGATAGGGAATATAGACGATAGTCAATAGGCCAAGTCCAAGATCTTCAAGAGAAACTTCATTGTCAAACACAAAAAAGATTCCAAGGATAAAAAATATGATCATAAGACTTAGATAGGCCGGCAAATCGACTAGGAAGCTTGCAAAATGGATAGCATTCCCAATAAAAAATACAGCAAGGGGAATGTTAAATCCAATCTTCTTTAATGCCGTCACCATTTCATAACTCATCACTAGAGATATGACAAATAGAAAGCCCTTGAGATAATATCCTCCCAAGTAGAGCATTAAGATTAATACAGCCAGCGCTACAAAAGCTGACATGAGCCTTACTTTTAAATCAGACATTAGAGTCCTCCAAAACGACGATGACGATTTTGATAGTCATAGAGAGATTTATAAAACACTTCTTCTGTAAAATCCGGCCATAGTACATCTGAAAACCAAAATTCACTATAGGCAAGTTGATAGAGCATAAAATTACTTACTCTAAGCTCCCCACTGGGTCGAATCAGCAGATCCAGCGGCGGCTGTCCCTGAGTATAGAGATAATTTTCAAATATTTCCTTGGTAATGGGTTCTTTGATCTTATCTTGATGGATGTCATCAATAATTAAATTGACTGCTCGGACAATCTCATCCTGCCCCCCATAATTTAGGCCGATATTTAGTATCATTTTATCATTATCTCTGGTTTCATACAATGCAGATCTGATTTCGGATTGGAGCTTCTGTGGAAAGGCCGTAATATCGCCCATGATATTTAATTTAATGCTATTGTCTTTGAGGGTCTTTAAGTTGCGCTTCATGAAATAGGAAAGTAATTTCATCAAATTATTAATTTCCTGCTCCGGACGCTTCCAATTTTCTGTAGAAAATGCGTAGAGTGAAAGGACCGGAATCTCCAAATTATACGCAGTCTTTACAATATCCTGAACGCGTCTACTTCCCTCTTCATGGCCAAAGGAGCGCATTTTATTTTTATTTTTTGCCCAACGACCGTTTCCATCCATAATAATTCCAATGTGCTTTGGTAAATTACTTCGATCTAAAAGCTCAAGATACGACATAATTCTTCCTCCAAATGAAAAGACCCCGTTGGGGGTCTTTCTTAAATCTCTAGCAACTCTTCTTCTTTAGCTGCTGTGACAGCTTCTAGTTTTTTAATGTATTCGTCAATGACTTCTTGAACTTTCTCTTCATACGACTTTAATTCGTCTTCAGAGATCTCTTTATTCTTTTCAAGTTTCTTAAATTGATCTAAAGCGTCGCGACGAAGATTACGTACAGCAACCTTTGCATTTTCCTCATCTTTTCCAACCACTTTAATGAGCTCTTTTCTTCGCTCTTCAGTCAGTTGTGGAATGATCAGGCGGACAATCTTTCCGTCGTTGGAAGGATTAAGTCCAAGATCTGAGGCAAGAATTGCCTTTTCAATATCTGGAATTAAATTAGCATCCCAAGGTTGAATTAACAACTGTCGAGCTTCTGGAACTGAAATTCCGGCCACTTGATTGAGTGGAGTCATTTGGCCATAGGCGCTGACTTGAATACGATCCAATAGTGATGGATTCGCACGACCTGCGCGAATGGATTGAAGTTCTCTTTCATAAACATCGACTGTCTTTTGAAGTTTTTCTTTTAACTCAGCATTAATTGCTTTTGGATCCATAATGTCCTCCTATTTTACACGGGTGCCAATGGATTTACCTAGCACAACATCTGCCATATTTTCCTCTTCATCAATACCAAAGATAATCAGTGGGATCTGATTTTCCATACAGAGAGAGGTGGCGGTTGGGTCCATAATTTTTAAATTTTTCTGTAAAATTTCAATATATTCTAGTTCATCATACTTTACAGCGCTGGCATCAATATTAGGATCTTTGTCATAACTTCCATCGACAGCTTGTTTGGCTAAAAGTATGGCCTCCGCATCAATTTCGGCGGCTCTGAGTGCCGCTGTGGTATCTGTGGAGAAATAAGGATTGCCGATGCCGCCGGAGAAGATGATGACTCTTCCCTTTTCCAAGTGGCGAATAGCTCTTCTGCGAATATAAGGTTCGGCAACTTCTCTCATTTCAATGGCGGTCATTACGCGAGTGACTACGCCCATTTGTTCCAGGGCATCCTGAAGTGCAAGAGCATTCATCACGGTACCAAGCATCCCCATGTAGTCTGAGGTTGCTCGGTCCATATCTTGAGTATCTCTTCCACGCCAGAAGTTTCCACCGCCAACAACGATGCTGGTCTCGACGCCAAGTTCCCAAATTTTTTTAATTTGTTGGGCATAACGATGAACGGTGGCAGAGTCAATACCGATTCCCTTGCCGCCAGCCATGGCTTCACCACTTAACTTAAGAACAATTCTTCGAAATTTCGGCTCCAAGTCTTTGCTCCTTTGTTGTTACATATTCATTTGTTTAGCTACTTCTTCAGCAAAATCCTCTTGTCTCTTTTCCATTCCTTCGCCAACTTCATAGCGAACGAAACGACGAATGCTAATTTTTTCACCGATACGGCTAGTTAGATCATTGATAAGATCTTGAACCTTGACATCACCATCTTTAATGAATGGTTGGTCTACAAGTACGATTTGTTCGTAGAAACGGTTTAGACGACCTTCAACCATTTTTTCAACGATGTGCTCTGGTTTACCTTCGTTAAGAGCTTGTTCACGAAGAACTTTTCTTTCGTGTTCAACTTCTTCTTCCGGTACTTGGTCACGAGTAACGTATTTAGGTTTAGTTGCTGCAACTTGCATTGCCATGTCACGAACAAATTGTTTGAATTCTTCGTTCTTAGCAACAAAGTCAGTTTCAGAGTTGACTTCAATTAGAACACCAATGCGGTTGTTGTGAATGTAAGCTTCAACAACACCTTCTGCTGCAATACGATCTGCTTTTTTAGCTACGGCATTCAGTCCCTTTTCTCTTAAAAGATCAATCGCTTTGTCAATATTACCTTCAGTTTCAGTCAAAGCTTTTTTACAGTCCATAATACCTGCGCCAGTTTTTTCTCTAAGTTCTTTTACCATTTTTGGTGTAATTTCCATCTTCATGCTCCTTTCAACGTCAAAAGACATCTATAAAATAAGAGCTCTAATTTTAGAGCTCTTATGACAGCTTATTCTGCGTCCTCAGTAACTTCAGCTTCCTCAGCTTCTTCAGTTACTGGAGCTGCTTCTTCTACATCTTCAATTTGTGTACCTTGTCTACCTTCAATCACAGCATTTGCCATGGTCTCAGTAATTAGTTTAACCGCACGAATTGCATCGTCATTTCCTGGAATTGGGAAGTCAATTAGATCCGGATCACAGTTTGTATCGATGATACTTACCACTGGAATTCCAAGAATTTTTGCTTCGCGAACTGCAATTTCTTCTTTACGTGGGTCAACAACATAGATAGCATCTGGAAGACGATCCATATTTTTAATACCACCTAGGAACTTTTCAAGACGTTCGCGTTCGTTACGTAGTTGAGTAACTTCTTTCTTAGGTAATACATCAAAGCTACCGTTCTCTTCCATGTATTCAAGTTCTTTTAGGCGATCTGTACGCTTTTTAATTGTGTTAAAGTTTGTTAGAGTCCCACCTAACCATCTTTGACTGATGTAAGGCATACCTGCTTTTTGAGCTTCTTGCATAATTGCATCTTGAGCTTGTTTCTTTGTACCTACAAATAAAACAACGCCGTCATTAGCAGCTACTTCACGGATGAAGTCATATGCTTCATTGATACGAGTCACTGTTTGTTGTAGATCAATAATATAGATCCCGTTTCTTTCAGTGAAGATGAATTTTTTCATCTTAGGATTCCAACGTCTTGTTTGGTGCCCGAAGTGAACACCTGCCTCTAATAGGCTCTTCATACTAATTACAGACATTATCTGCACCTCCAAAGTTTTTTCCTCCATCCTCTTCATTGTCGATAGAAAACCCCTATGGCAACTATATCTCCTCAGAGGATGTGTGTATTATTACCAAGTAATAATTTTACCACTTCTTTCTGGATAAGTCAATGTAAAGCGCAATGTTTTGTGATAAAATACAGATATATTAATAAGGAGGAGAATATGAACTATACAGAAAAACTCGACCAATATGCAAGACTGCTTGTAAAGATTGGAATTAATCTACAAAAAGATCAAGCTCTAGTGATCAATGCCCCCATTGAAGCCTACGACCTGGTTAGAAAATGTACGGAACATGCCTATGAAGCAGGCGCAAGCAAGGTCTATGTCAACTATGGAGACGACCAAATTAAGAAACTCACCTTAGCAAAGGCCAGTGAAGAAGCTCTAAAGACCGTCCCCGACTATGTGTTGGATGAAAGTATGTATCATATTGAGGAAGGTGCCGGATTTATCAGTATTACCGGTGACGATCCCGAACTTTTAAAGGACATTGATCCGGACCGCGTCCACATGAGCATCCTAAGCCGCACAAAAAAGATGAAACCCTTCAGTGCAAGACTGATGAATGATGACAATCCCTGGCTTGTTGCAGGGTATGCGACACCGGACTGGGCAAGAAAGATCTATCCTGATCTTGACGCAACTGAAGCCGTCGATAAACTATGGGATGACATCTTCTATGCCTGCCGCGTCGATGAAGCAGCCATTGAAAATTGGAACGAACACATTCATATTTTAAATGAAAAGTCTACAATCCTCAACAACTATCAATTTAAATCCCTTCATTATAAGAGTGCCAACGGTACAGATTTGACCATTGAGCTGCCAAAGGGACATATCTGGGCCAGCGCCGGC
>CAYFQX010000007.1:0-12551 GCA_964345405.1 uncultured Peptoniphilaceae bacterium | reverse complement strand
AAGCAAAGGTTAATAATGCAACATTTGTGGCAAATATTCCAACAGAGGAAGTTTACACCATGCCATATCGTAATGGTGTCAATGGCATTGTCTACAACTCCAAACCGCTCAACTACAATGGAAATCTCATCGATGATTTCTGGTTAAAATTTGAAGATGGCAAGGTCATAGAGTTTGATGCCAAGCTCGGCTATGAAGTCTTGAAAAATCTTCTAGATTCGGATGAAGGTAGTCGCTATCTTGGTGAAGTGGCACTGGTTCCCTACAAGAGTCCGATCTCGGATTTAGAAATTTTGTTCTATAATACTTTATTTGATGAAAATGCCTCTTGCCATTTGGCTCTAGGTAAAGCCTACCCAACCAATATCGAAAATGGTGAAAGTATGTCCGACGAAGAACTTCTGGCCAATGGTGTCAATGACAGCTTTGTCCATGAGGACTTTATGATTGGTACAGAAGATCTCTCCATTGTCGGTACCCTTGAGAATGGCGAAGAAATTCAAGTCTTTAAAGACGGAAACTGGGCAATTTAATTTTATAGGTATAAAAAAATCAGTGAGTTTCCACCGAAGGATCATCACTGATTTTTTTGTAGCTAAATTTGCAAATAAAAAAACTACCTCAAAAGGTAGTTTGGTGCGGGAAAGAGGACTTGAACCTCCACGTCAAAGACACTAGATCCTAAGTCTAGCGCGTCTGCCAATTCCGCCATTCCCGCGCGTTAGTTACTTATTTAGTATAACAAATATTTTCAAGTGTTGTCAAGAGTTATTTTTAAAACTTTTTTTCTTTTCAGAAGTTTTTCGTAACTCCCTGACGACAAATGTTATTCTATCATCTATAATAAAATATAGCAAGCAAAATATTAAAATTAATTAAAAAATATTTAAATCTATGTTAAGAGGTAGCTATTATGCGCGTTGGAGCAATTATTGCAGAATTTAATCCCCTACATCGAGGCCATCTTCATTTAATCAATGAGGCAAATAAGAACTGTGATGTTCTCGTGGTACTTCTCTCAGGCTATTTTTCACAGCGTGGTGAGCCGGTCTGCCAGGATAAATGGATGCGAGCCAAGGATACCATCGATGCCGGAGCGGATTTAGTCTTAACACATCCTGTCTATACGGCAACCTCCCCTGCCCGCGAATTTTCAGAAGGTGCCATCAGTATTTTAACTGAGCTACCACATTTAGAAGCACTGTTCTTTGGCATGGAGCGATCAGGTCTTGAAGTTTATCATCAGGGGCTGGATGTAATTGAGGATAATTTAATCTATAGAGAAGCTCTAAAAGATTATTTAAATCAGGGAATGAGTTATAGCGTTGCCACGAGAGAGGCTCTTGCTTCAGTAAACCCAAATCTATTAAATCTCTTTCAGCCAAATAGTATCTTAGGCCTTGAGTATGGAAAGAGTTTAAGAAAGAGAGATCTGTTTAAACTTAGCCATCCGATTCAGAGGATTAGTTCCTGGGATGGTTACCCACTCCCCAGCGCCTCTAAGTTAAGACATAGTTATAATATGAAAATTCAAACTAAATCCGATCCCTTTCAATTCAATCCTCAAAATATGGTAAATACAGACCGTTTGCAAGAAGAAAAAAATCAACTCTACCGAGGTAATTTAATGTCAGATGAGCTGGATTTAAGTCTGTTTTTAGGCTACGAGGTAGGAATTGAAGCGCATTTAAAAAAGCAAGCCATAAGATACGCCTCCAGCGCCACATACTTTGAACACGCAAAGTCCAAGCGCTACAGCATCCCAAGACTGAAGCGCCTCTTGCTCCACAACTTCTTAAACATGAGGCAAAGCGAGGTCCATGAGTTTCAAAGATCACCCAAGGCAATTCAAGTTTTAGGATTTAGTAAGAAGGGACAAAATTATTTGAGGGAATGTCAGCAACTTGATTCACTTTTCTTTATTACAAACTATAAGCAACTTCATGCTTGCCCTACTAAAGTCCGCACATTCTATGAGATGGAACTTCGAAGTAGTAATCTATATCACCTATTGATGAGGTCAAATTTAAATCAGGATATGTTGAGACATCCATATATTAAAAAAAGCTGAACGTAATGGTTCAGCTTTTTCTTTAGCTTAAGGCCTGACGGTCCTTGTTGATCTTTTTAATAATATCTGAAAGATTAACTTGAGTTTGTTCCAAAAGTCCATCCACATAGTCATAGGCGGATTCTCTCATTTCAGTACTTTCATCCTCTGCCTTTTTCATAATTTCTGCCGCTCTGTGATGAGCTTCTACAACAAGATCATCTTCATTAACAAGTCGATCTGCTTCTGACTTTGCAGATTGAATGATATTATTCGCTTCTTTTTCAGCATCTGAAATAATTTGATCACGGCGAGCAGTCACTTCCTCAGCTTGTTGAATATCTGCAGGAATTTGTCTCTTAAGTTGTTCTAAAATATGTTGAGCTTCCTCTTTATCCACCATGACCTTACCAGTCAATGGGATACTGCTGCTCACTTCAAACATATCTTCCAAATCGTCAATTAAATGTAAAATGTCCATGAAATCCTCCTAAACTTTTTCTTCTAAAGCTTTTCGAACTGGTGCAGGTACAAGTATATTTGTATCTCTATGAAATGAAGCTACTTCACGAGCTAAAGATGAACTTATGAAACTATATTTTGGCGACGTAGGCAAAAAGATAGTTTCAACCTCCTGATGATATTCTCGATTGGCAGTGGCTAATGAAAATTCAAATTCAAAATCTAAAGAAGATCGTAGACCTCTTATAATGATATTATAATTATTTTCTGCCATATAGTCCACTAGAAGCCCTTCAAAGCTATCAATATAAATTCCGGTTTCATCTTTTAATACTTCCCCCAGTAAATCAAGACGCTCTTCCAGCGTAAATAGTCCCTGTTTGTTGCGATTATGTAATACAACAAGGACAACTTCGCCAAATATCTTTTGCGCCCTCTTGATAAGATCTAAATGGCCATAGGTAATTGGATCAAAACTACCGGCATAAACTACTTTCATATCTTCCTCTTATCTGTTGTGTCCTAAAATCTGAATAACGGTATTTCCATAATTACGCTCTTTTAATACTTCGTAATCTTGAGGAAATTCAATTTCTATCCGACGATCTCTTTCAATGACGACTCTACCATTCTCACAAAGTAGATTGTCATCTAAAATGGCCTTTAAACTAGCGTGATAAAAATTTGCCCTCTCGTAGGGAGGATCTAAAAAGATACAGTCAAAGCGAAGACCTTCTCTGGCACATTGATCCAGTGCCTTTTGAAAGTCCATTGCCCAAACTTCGGCATAGTCCATTAAGTTCATACTCTCTAGATTTGACTTAATTTCCCCAACTGCCCTTCGATTTTTATCGACAAATATTCCACCTTCGGCGCCACGACTTAACAGTTCAATTCCCAAGCCGCCGGAACCTGCAAAGAGATCAAGGAAGTAAAATTGTGAATAATTATGGGATAGCAAATTAAAAATATTTTCTTTTATCCTGTCCTCAGTAGGACGTGTATTTCTCCCCTGAGGCGCTTTTAATTTATGTCCCTTAAATCGTCCACCAATGACTCTCATTTCACCCTCCTTGATCCTTGATTTTATCATATTATTAAATAGGATACAATCTATGAACGACCATTCATCCTGTCCATGTAGTGTCTCATAAAAATCGTCAGTTCCGGAAGTTCAATTTCATTGAGATGATTTCCCTCTACAATGGCCTTTGCCTCCTGCTGAGCGTAGTACATGATGTTTTGATCTGTTAGTGGATTGCCAATTCGAAACTGTGCAAGTCCTGATTGACGAGTTCCAAGTAAATCTCCAAAGCCCCGAAGTTCCAAATCTTTTTCCGCAATGTAAAAACCATCACTGGAACTTTCCATAATTTTCATGCGTTTCCATGCGATATCGGATGTTTGCTTAGAAAATAAAATACAATAAGCTTGTGTAGCCCCACGCCCTACCCGCCCACGCAACTGATGAAGTTGCGAGAGTCCAAAGCGCTCTGCATTGTAGACAAAAAGACAGTTTGCATTGGGGACATTGACACCGACTTCAATGACGGTAGTAGAGACAAGCATTTGCGTCTGATTGTCATGAAAGCGATTCATAATTTCAGTTTTTTCGCTCTCCTTCATGCGGCCATGGAGGAGCTCTACCTGATAGTCTGGAAAGATGTTTTGCTTTAAGTTTTCATAGACTTCTTCCGCTGCTTCAAGATCCAACTTTTCATTTTCTTCAATCAACGGACAGATGACATAGAGTTGATGTCCTGCCTTAAGTTGCTCCCTCATAAATTCGTAGGCGCTGTTTAATTGCTCCTCGTGAATGGCCGTAGTAATAACAGGTTTTCTGCCCGGTGGCATCGTGTCAATAATAGATACATCCATATCGCCGTAGAGAACCAAACCCAGTGTTCTTGGAATTGGTGTCGCCGACATGACCAGGTGATCCCCGTTATAAATTTTTTTCTGTAATTTTTCACGCTGCTTCACACCAAAGCGGTGCTGCTCATCGGTAATTGTCAGTCCCAAATGAGGCATGACTAGGTCATCTTCAATAAGTGCGTGCGTTCCAATGACCACATCACACATACCTAGTCGAGCAAGTTCCTTGACGCGCTTTTTCTCTTTTGGAGTCATGGAACCGACAAGAAGTTCAAATTTCATCCCTAAGGGCTCCATCAGTTCTCTAAAAGATTCAAAATGCTGCTTTGCTAGAATTTCTGTAGGTGCCATCATGAGCACCTGTTTTCCATTTTCAATAGCAAGTACCGACGCCATAACTGCAAGCACAGTTTTCCCGCTGCCCACATCCCCTTGAATGAGTCTTGCCATGGGACGATCGGAGCGCATATCACTTAGGATTTCCTGCCACACTCTCGCCTGTCCCTCGGTCAATGAAAAACCTAGGGAATTTAGTAATTTATCTACATTTCCCCTTGGTTTAAAGGAGATTCCCGGCCCCACCGTCAGCGCTTTATTTGACATAAGACTCAGTTGAAATAGTAAAAACTCTTCAAAAGCCAATCGCTGATAGGCCTTTGCATAAGCATCCATGGACTGGGGCTCATGAATTTGACGGATGGCTTCACTTCGATCAAGAAGATTGTAACGGCGAATCAAATACTCAGGTAAAATTTCAGTCAACGGAAGTACTTCCCGTAGCGCATGATGAAGGATCTTTCGAATCTCCTTGGAACTCAAGCCCTCAGTGGCACTATAGACGGGAATTATTTTACCAATATCGCCACTACGCGCTTCCGGTTCAATTTGTGGATTAGAAATACTGACCTGTCCGCTATAGTAGTCAATCTTTCCATAGATCACATATTTTCTCCCCTCTCTTAATTTCTTCACAAGGAAAGGTTGGTTAAAAAAAGTCATATGCGCTTGACCGGTTTCATCACTAATATCTACGCGCTGCATGCTCCTCTTTGCATTGAGGCGCTGACTGGGATGGATGTGATCTATCTGTATATGAAGGCTTGTCTTTTCGCCGCGAATGGCTTCCTTGATCTTTACAAATCGGGATGCATCTTCATATCGAAAGGGATAGTAATGGATCAAATCTTCAATGGTAAAAATATTTAATTGATGAAAATAAGACTTTTTCTTTGGTCCAATGCCCTTAAGACCTTCGATGGGATCTGTAATCTTCATAAAACCTCCAAAAAAGCGGACTCTGGGTCCGCTTTATTCTTCTAATGAAATTAAATAATAGTAGAGTGGCTGTTCGCCGCTAATGACTTCAATGTCGATGTCACCGTAGCGATCCTCAAGCTCTTCCTGTAGATGCTCTGCATCTTCTAATGACACATCTTCACCATAAAATAGCGTGCACAGACTGACATCTTCATTCATCATTTCATCTACAAGAGTGGTGACCACTTCATTTAAATCTCTGCCACAAGCAAGAATATCCTTATTGTAGATACCAATGAAGTCATCTTTCTTAATTTCTCTGTCGCCTACGACAGTATCTCGAACTGCGTAAGTCACTTCACCTGTCAGTGTATGAGACATGGCATCGATCATCTGCTCTTCATTTTCTTTAGCAGTAAATGATTCACTAAAGGACAGTAGTGCGCTGATACCCTCAGGAATAGTCTTTGACGTAATGACAGTCATCGGTGTCTTACTGATGTCTCTTGCTTGATTTGCAGCTAAGATGATATTGCTATTATTTGGAAGCACAAAGATATGCTCTGCGTGGATTCGTCCAGCTGCTGAGATAATATCTTCTGTACTTGGATTCATTGTTTGGCCACCTTCAACAATTTCATCTACGCCAAGATCTTTAAAAACTTCACTAAGACCGGCACCGGATGAAATGGCGATGAGTCCATATTTCTTCAACTCTTTAATTTCATTTTGCTCTGCTTCATAAGCCTCATTGACTTCCTCATTGGTAAAGAGAGTTTCCTCATGTTGAAGTCTCATGTTGTCAATTTTAATATCCTTTAGAAAACCATGTTCCAAACCAAATTCCAGAGCTTTTCCTGGGTTGTTTGTATGAATATGAACTTTGGCTAAACTTTCATCTCCAACGACAAGCATACAGTCACCAAGTGGAGCAAGTTTCGCCTTGAGCTCATCAATGGCATCATCCTCTGTCTCTACCATAAATTCAGTACAATAGCCATACTTGATATCTCCCGTAGATACGTCGTGAGTTACATGTTCGTGGTGAACAGGTTTTGTCACCTTTTCCTCTTCGATCATTGCAATGGGCTTGCCGGTTAAGACGGCATGAAAACCCTCAAATAGTTTCACTAATCCCATGCCGCCGGCATCGACTACGCCGGCTTCTTTTAAAACGGGGAGTAAGTTCGGTGTATTATTTAGTGATTTGATTGCATGTGCTACAAAATCTCCAAAAAATTCAACGAAATCATCGTATTTTTTATGATTTTTTATTGCAAACTCGCTAGCTTCTCTTGCAACAGTGAGGATCGTTCCCTCCGTTGGCTTCATAACAGCAGCGTAGGTCGTTTCGGAAGCTTTTTTCAAAGCTAGGGCCATGGTGTTGATATTCAGTGTGTCCTTGCAGTTTTCCAGTCCATCTGAAAATCCTCTAAGCCACTGTGACAAGATGACACCACTGTTTCCTCTGGCACCCATAAGGGCCCCGCGACTTGCAAGCTTTGCAATGTCAGCAATTGTTTTATGTTCATTTTCCACAACTTGTTTCTTGGCAGATTTAACTGTCATGCTCATATTTGTTCCCGTATCCCCATCGGGTACAGGGAAAACATTTAAAGCATTGACTTCATCCATCGCCAAAGTTAAATGGCGTACACCGCCATTTAATGCATTTATAAAAAGTTCAATTTTTATTTGTTCCATCAATAGCCTCCATTAATTCATGCGCACATCTTCAACTAAGACTTCAATATTTTCAATCTCAATATCTGTAAGTGAGGCTATATTAAATCTTACACGATCAATGACATTTTGAGCCACTGTAGAGATGCGGACGCCATATTCTATAATGACATGTAACTTGATTGAAATACCTGTGGGTCCGTCAATCACTTCGATCCCACGAGCCAAATTCTCAAATTTTAAAATTTCAAACAGACCATCAGCTGCATTTTTAGATGCCATTCCAACAATCCCGTAACTTTCCATAGCCGCTACACCTGCAATGGTAGCAATGACATGGTTGTCAATAATAATTGTACCTTTATCTTGATTTATTTCGATTGGCATGATCTCGCCTCCTGTACTTAACTAATTATTAGTATATTATACCACATCTAAACTTATATAATAATTTTTTTATAAACAATGTAAGATATAAATTGCAAATACTATGTAATTATGGTAAAATAACGTGTATTGTAAATTAATCATCTTCAAGGAGGTGGAGAAATGGCTAAAAAATGCGAAATTTGTGGTAAGGGAAAAATGTTTGGTAACTCAATTTCCTTCTCCCATAGAAGAGGTAACCGTAGCTGGGCTCCAAACATTCAAAAAGTAAGAGCAATCGTCAATGGCTCAAATAAAAGAATCAACGTTTGTACTCGCTGCATCCGTTCTGGAAAAGTTGAGCGCGCTTACTAAAGTCGACATCACGTCGGCTTTTTTATTTTACCCAAAATTTGGTATACTTAATAATTGTAACGAACTATTATAAGGAGGTCCTATGAAACTATTTATTACAAGTCAACTCCCACAGGCCATTGAAGAACAATTAAAGGATTACGAACTGAACTATCACAACAGCAACACGCCTTTAACAAAGGAAGAAATCATTGAAGGTGTAAAGGATGTCGATGTACTTGTCTGTCCTCTCTCTGACAAGATCGATGAAGAAATTTTAGATGCCGGCAAGAATTTAAAACTTGTAGCAAATTACGGTGCCGGATTTGACAATATTGATCTTGAAGCTGCCAGATCTAGAGATATTGTCGTAACCAATGCACCGGCTCCCTCCTCTGCCGTTTCAACTGCAGAGCTCACTTTTGGACTTATTTTATCTATTGCACGAAAATTAATGAGTGGTGAAAGAGATTTACGTGCAGGTAAATTTTCAGGTTGGAGACCTACCTATTTCCTAGGCAGTGAACTGCGCGGTAAGACCCTTGGTATTATCGGCATGGGTAATATCGGTTCCAATCTTGCGAAACGCGCCCTGGCCTTTGAAATGAATGTCATCTACTACTCCAGAACCCGCAAGGAAGCACTTGAGGAAATGGGTGTTATCTATAAGGATCGCGACGAAGTTATTCGCGAAGCGGATTTCTTAAGCCTTCACACTGCCTTTGTGCCTGAACTTAAACATATGATGAATCTAGATACTTTTGCCATGATGAAAGAGGATGCTTTCTTTATCAATGCGGCAAGAGGTCCACTGATGAAAGAGGAGGATCTTGTCACTGCACTGAAGGAAGGAATGATTCAAGGAGCTGGACTGGACGTCTATGAATTTGAGCCAAAGGTGACCGAAGCTCTACTCGATCTTGACAATGTTGTACTACTTCCTCATCTTGGTAATGCAACTTTTGAAGCACGTCTTGAAATGGGACAGGCAGTGGTGGATAATATTAAGGATCTTGAAGAAGGAAAGACACCGAGAAACAAAGTAAATTAAAACGTAAATTTAAGCCGAGCTGACTGAGGTCAACTCGGTTTTTTATTTTAAATTTATAGAAGTCACGGACTCATTTGAAACACAGATTTTTATAGTTTCAATCAAGTAGGACAAAGTTGTGAGCCAGGGACAGATTTAAATGAATATATCTAGATATTTATTTATTTACTACAATAAATAATTTATAATATTTAATATTCATCTTTACATTTCCCTGAAAAAGTGTTTATAATCTATACTATACATTTTTTTCAAAAGTATAGGAGGTTAACATGACTGATAAAAATTTATACTTAGCTGAAGAATATCAAGTGTCCATAGCTACTGCCATGGGTGATAGTGGCGATAAAGTGAAGAGCTTTGATGACTTAATTAATTTCTCACTGGGAGATCCGGATTTAACAACTCCAGAAATAATCATTGATAGGGCATTTGAAGATGCGAGACGTGGCCATACACACTATACTAATTATTACGGCGACGAAGAACTCATTGATGAAATTTGTAAATTCTATCGAGATGAGTATGACTATGCTATTGAAGCTGAAAACATCATGATTACAACCTCCGCCTGCCATGGAATGTGGTTAGTTTTAGAGGCAATTACAAATCCCGGAGATGAAATTATCATTCCCGAACCTTTCTTTACGCCCTACCCCGGACAGGTCGAGCTTACAGGTGGTGTCCCCGTATATTTACCTACAAAGCCATCGGAAGATTTCTTAATCAATCCGAGAGATCTGGAGGCTAAGATCACAGACAAGACCAAGGCAATTATTGTCAATACACCAAACAACCCCACAGGCGCCTGTCTTGGACGAGATCGATTGATTGAAATTGGAAAAATTGCCAAGAAATACGATTTACTTGTGATTGCAGATGATATCTACACTGAATTTAGCTACAAAGAACCTTTCACTCCCATCAATACCTTGGAGGATTTCTTTGGAAGAACCATCACCTTAAGATCATTTTCTAAAAATTATGCCATGACCGGGTGGCGACTGGGCTATATTGTTGCTGAACCTTGGCTCATTAAAACTGTAAAGGATATCAATGAAAATAATGTCTTTACAGCGCCCTCCATTTCTCAACGTGCTGGAATTCATGCTATTCGTCATCGCAAGGAATTTCAGGGCGAAATTACAGCAGAATTTAAAAACCGCACCATGCATGCCTATGAACGACTTAAGGAACTTAAAAATGTAAAGATCAATAAGCCTACAGGCACTTTTTATCTCTTCCCCGACATAAGAGATACCGGCCTGAGCTCTGAAGAGGTGGCTGATTTAATCCTAGAAGAAGCTCATGTGTTGGTACTTCCTGGGAATGCATTTGGCGACTCCGGTGAAGGATTTTTAAGAATTGCCGTAACCGTCGATAACGACAAAATCGATGAGGCCTTTGACCGTATTTCGAAGATGAAGATTTTTAATTGATCCGCAGGAGGTTACTATGGAAACAAATAAACAAATTAATAATAAAAATATCTATAAATTTATCATACTCTCTGCACTTGGCATCTTTTTGTTTTTAATACCGATTCCCTACGATCATAGCTTTACAATTCCCGTGGGAATTTTAATCGACTGGGTCAAGGCACTCATCTATGACTATACTCTAATTCCCCTTACATTGTTGATTGTATTAAATGCCGTCGGTACACTGGCCACACGCTTTTTCAAACCTGAGTTTATTATGAAAAATAAATGGCTCAAAAATCTCTTTGACACTACGCCCTTATACATTGTCAGTCGAGTGGTCGGTGCCATCATCATCTTGATGTATGTCTTTAATGTGGGACCTAAGGCAGTGATCGATCCCTCTCCCGGCGGCACGATGATTGATCTTGCTAGAAGTTTGATCTGTATACTAATCATCATCTCCTACACTATGCCCCTACTAACTGAATTTGGCATTATGGAGTTTGTTGGAATTTTAATTGGCGATATTGTAAGACCTCTGTTTAAAGTTCCCGGTCGTTCGGCTGTAGATTTAATCACTTCTTGGCTTGGCGCATCCAATGCGGCGGTTCTACTCACTAAGCAGCAATACGATCGTGGCTTCTACACAGGTCGTGAAGCCGCCACTATTATGACAAATTTCTCATTAGTTTCCATTCCGTTTTGCTATATCGTTGCAGATATTTTGGGGGTCACATCCCACTTTACATCCTTCTATCTAATTATTACAATCACAGGAATTATTATGGCAATTATTATTCCTAGGATTCCACCCATCAATAAGATGGACACCAGTTATAGTGTAAAAGTTGGCAAACAAATTGATGAAACCATTCCCGAAGGAGTTGGTCGTGGAAAACATGCACTATATGAAGCTTCACGGCGTGCATCAAAGACAAACCTTGAGATGTGTATAAAACAGGGCAACGACATGTTTTTATCTGTCATCTTTGGACTCTCTCCTATCATCATTGCCTGGGGTACCGTTGCCCTTTTAGCTGTAGAATTTACGCCCATCTTTGACTATCTCTCCTATCCTATGGGAATGTTTATGAATCTGTTGGGCATTGAGGGCGCCTTTGAAATTGCACCATCTACACTTGTTGGATTTGCAGATATGTTTATCCCGCCTCTACTACTTGCACCGGTTAAGAGCATTCAAACTCGCTTTATCGTAGGTGCAGCCACTTTACTACAACTAATTTACATGACAGAGACCGGCGCCATTATGTTGCAATCGGACGTTCCCATCACAATGAAAGATTTAATTATCATCTTCCTTGAAAGAACTTTCCTTGCACTTGTCATCGTCACTGTCCTCACTCGTTTCATCGTATCATTTTAAAGGAGCATGCTAATGAAAGTTTATCAAATTACACCAGATATTGATGCAAAAGTAGTGCAGTCCATATTGGATGACTCCATTGACTACATCTATCTCCCCTGTAAAACGGAAGAGGAGATTATAAAAAACTGTCGAGACGCCGATGTACTTGTAAGTATCTATGAACCTGTTACTTCTCAAGTCATTGATGCGCTTAAAGAGTTAAAATATCTTTGTATCGGCTCCATTGGTTTTGACAATGTGGATGTAAGCTATGCTAAGGAAAAGGGGATCTTAGTGTCCAACAATCCATCCTACTGCATAGAAGAGGTGGCTCAACATGTACTCGCGTTTATCTTAAATTTCAATCGCAAGATCTTTAGATTTAATGATTTAGTTAAAAATAAAGACACATGGGACTACAATTATTTTGGCAACACACTCCACCGCCTCAGCAGTTTAACTGTTGGTCTTGTAGGTTTTGGAAAAATTGCTCGACAAGTCAACGAGTATCTTCAAGTCTTTGGATGTCAAGTTATTGCTTATGATCCATTTGTTGATGAGGACTTTATGAAGACTGCCAATGTAGAAAAAGTTAATCTTCAGGGAATTCAAAGTGAAGCTGATTTTATCAGCTTGCACCTCCCCTCCAATGAAGAGACAAGA
>CAYFQX010000006.1:11377-28746 GCA_964345405.1 uncultured Peptoniphilaceae bacterium | reverse complement strand
AACAACAAAGTAGTTGCTTAAACTTGCCAATAGTGTCATGGCTAAGATACCCATGCTTAGGCCAATTAAGGCGCTGCGGTAAGATTTGTGATTTTTATAGATAGAAGAAGCAACGACGACAAAGGTACTGCCGACGATGAAATTACTCAGTTCGCCAACGCCCATGGTAGAAGATCCGTGGATGAAAAAGTGTAGTACATTTTTCACTAGACAGATCACCATACCCATCATCGGTCCCATGGCAAAGCCGCCAATGAGCACAGGCACATCTGAAATATCAATTTTCATAAATGGCGGTGCAATAAAGGCAAGTGGCACTTGAATATACATGAGTAAAAATGCCAGTACTGAGAGCATGGAGACCCTGGTAATGTTTTTTACATTAACGCGCTTCTTCGCTTGATTTAAAGATGTCATAACAACCTCCCTTAAGGGGGCAAAAAAAGCCCCAAAAAACTTCGGGGCATAAAATATCGTTCTTCTTTCATCCAGACTATACTGTCGGTATTGGAATTTCACCAATTCAGTCGTTAGACTCGCGGACTTTACCGCCGGTGAGGAATTTCACCTCGCCCTGAAGATACATCATATTCACTTTGACTATATTATAACACACCAAACTTTGCCTTGCAAATTTATTTTAAATGCCCTGTGTTGCGCTATTATACACAATGACAGGCATGCCATGGAAGGCATTTTCAAAGATGGTTGGTGTCTTTCCGGGCGGCACATTTACACATCCGTGACTTCCTCCGCCTTGATAGATTCCGCCACCATAGCTGCTGCGCCAACTGCTGTCATGAATTCCATCGCCACGCCAATCAAATGGCATCCAGTATTTCACCCAGGATTTCCACGTGTCGCCGGTCAAGTAGCGATTGCGCTCCTTGCTCCAAATGGCGTGAGTCCCCGTTGGTGTCCCGTTGCCATGGGTTGGATCCCCTGTAACGACTGCCGTATCCATGACTAAATTTCCATCGCGGTAGAGCCAGAGATGTTGACGAGCAATGTCAATTTCAATATAACTATTTCCGATGTCGTTGGGTCCTGCCACCTGAGCTTCTCGTTTATAGACCGGTTTAATTTCACTTGTCTTTTCAGCTTCAAGGGCTGCAAGGAGTTCCTCCACCATCTTTTCCTGATCAATTTGCCATCCGTAAATCCCGCCGGTGACGCGCACCATTTGCCCGCCTGTCGCTTGGAAATCTCTCGTTCCCTTGTAGGTGTCATAAGTGTTTGACAGATAAGCTATAAACGTACGGACTTGACCTTCTGAAATTTTAAGTGAACCGTCCGCTTGCTCCTCGTAGAGATCAAAGAGTCGAGGTGCACTTAGGACCTCGTCCTTTTCCCCCATGGGATAGGTCAAAGTAAACTTACGGATTTCATTGTAGCTCTTCACTTTGTTGTTTAAAAAGTCTTCGTCGGCGCCCTCTGCCACTTGATAGACATCTTCCTCATCTAAATTCATCACTTCCTTACTCACATAGAAGTTCTTTAAAATTTGAAGCTTTAACAGTTCTACAATGACACGATTTCCGGGATCATGAGGCTTTACGAAATAGCCCTCCTCCTCGTTAAAATCAATGTAGGCCGGAGTCGGGTCTTTAATATCGCCGTCCTTTACTACATGCAGTTCACCTATCAACTGATTGAGCTTATTTTCATCATAGCTGATTTGAGTGTCCGCCTTATAGTCCTTCGCCATCCAAAAGTTCATCGGCCACAGTGTTGGATTTTGGTCCACCGTCTCGCCCTTTTTCAAGTGCTGTACATAGTCAAAATCAGCCGCCTTGATTCGATCGGATTTATCGCCGCGTCCTTCAATTTTCAGCTCATAGTTTTGCCAATTGGCTTCGTAGACTTTCTTCAATTCATTCTTCTTTTGTAGGGAAATGTCAATACCATTGACACTTGTATTTGGTTCGTAATATTGAGTAAAAAATCCTACCCCCATGAGGTAGAATAGTAAAACTCCCCCTAAAATAAAAAAGAGTACCTTTGCGACTTTTTTCATACGCATCAACTCCTTAATTACTACAGTATAAGTCTTTTCTATCATATCAGCTGGTTCTATAATTTACAACTAAAATCACATCACTTTGCTTGGGATTTCTGTTATAATAATCTCAATAGAAATTAGGAGGTTTATTATGGAAAAAAGCCCTAGACTTATCCAATCACTTCAACGTGCATTTTTAATCCTAGACTGCTTTGACGAATTAAACCCGCGTCTACAATTAAATGAAATTGCAAAAAAAGTGAATTTAAATATAAACACAACGCGAGGACTTGTCAATACCCTGCTTTACTTTAACTACTTGGGTCACGATGAAATGGAAAATTCCTACTTCTTAGGTTATGCCTTTATTCCAAAGGCACAACATGTTGAGGAACATACTTTAAATCTTGTGCGCACTACAATTAAACCCTTTTTAGTGGAGATTGCAAATAAATACAATATGAGTGCGCGCCTTCAGCGCGTCTCTTCCGGTCAGTTAATCACTGTCTATACGGAAGTGCCTGCAAACTCCAGATACTTACTTATGACAAGATCCACCCTCCCCTTCCCCCTCCACGCCACCTCTTCAGGGAAAGTCTATCTGACTTACGTGGATCCCATTCTCCAGGAGGAATACCTAAAGGAGACAAGCTTTACAAAATTCACAGACAAGACCATCTTGACGGAAGAAAAGTTGCGTGAGGAAATAAAAAAAATAGCCAAGCGAGGCTACGCTTTAGAACTGGACGAAATCAACGAGGGTATCAGTTCCATTGCATTTCCTCTCTTCAGCAGACAGGACAAGTGTTACGGCACCATCTCCTTGAGTAGTTCCACAGAGGAAATTCTAGAAAAGGAAGAGGCCATTGCCGAGGAAGTCCAGGCCTTTATTGCAAACCTCAAACTATCGGATGATTAAACAAGATCAATATTAATCCCCTAGAGCTAGACGAGACGTTTTGCTCTAGGGGATTTTTATTTGCAGACCAAGGATACTCTCGCTAATTCTCCATCTAAATTAACTATCATCCAAGCTCATAAACTTGAACTTTACACATTGTTGAAATTTAAAGGGCTTTTGCTGAACATATTTGTATTTTTTACATTTTATTTACCATATCAAATCTTCTTGCTAATCTTGAAATGTTTCAATAACTATTGTCAATAGATTAAGACACAAGCAGAGTGAATGAATTTTCAAAAATAGAGATGAGTCATGTGATGACTACAAATATGAATGCTTGGAATGAAATGTTTAATGCAAGCCAAAAAATGATGACTGATTGGATGGATGCCTTCCTAAATCGAGGGTCAAATGCTGATGATAAAAAATCAGATGAAAATTCCGCCTTTAATAATTACTATTATTGGATTAAATTTCAAGAAATGTGGATGTAAAATTGGCAAAATATGATGAAGTTAGCAAATGCTTAGCCAAATTTCTATGCCAATCCAAATGAATACTGGTCTCAAGTCATGACCTATGTCAATCCCTTTAAGGCCAGTGATTTTTTAAGTTTCTCCAGTATGAATGCCTTTAAAAAGATGATAAACTCCAACGAGCTCTACCTCGATATGTACAGACAGTGGGAGAAATTCAACGAAGAAGTCCTACAACTAGGCACCGAGAATTTCAACGAAGAAGTCCTACAACTAGGCACCGAAAACTACAACAAAAATCTAAAACAACTCGTCGACCGGTTTAACAAGCTCTATCTAGAGCAGTTTATTCCTCTACTTCCTAAGGATCTTCAAGGACTTATGACCAACTCCCAATCCTATTTCAACAACTACTTTGAAACACTGCAAAACTTTATCGTTCCTTGGGCACAGGCCTATTACAATATTTCTGACATCTACATGGCCACTGTCTTAAAAGATCCCATGGAGCTTCCTCAAGCCCTCACTGAATGGAAGAATGCCTATGATCAAACATTTGGCATCTTAATTAAATCACCTGCCGTAGGCAATGCACGACAACTGCTTGAGCAAAACAACCGCACATTGGACTCGATGATTGATATGTTTGTCACACTCTCAGAATTTATGACATCTTCCCTCTCCGTGGCCTACAAACACTCTGAAGAGGCCTTTAGACAATATCTCGAGTCTATTGAAAATGGGGAAGATCCCAAAACCTTTAAAGAATTCTACGATATGTGGTCCGACTATGTAGAAAAGGCCATTGAAAAATTTTTCTATATCGATGAGTTTTCAAAATTTATCGGCAAGACCGCTGATTCCCCCATGGTCTTTAAGATCGAGTATGACAAGTTGATTGAGCAAGCTCTAAAAGATTTACCTATCGTTACGAAGTCTGAAGTCGACAATGTGTATAAAAATGTCCACGACTTAAGACGTGAAGTTCGAGAGCTCAAGAGGGAAATTGAAAACTTGCAAACAGGTTCTGAGGAACAAGAAAATTAGACTTGTCTAAGGCATAAGTATCAGGAGGTAATATAGAGATGTATACAGATGTTTTTGATATGAAAAAACAATTGAAGAAAATATCAAGGCACAGGAAAAGTTACTGAAGAGCTTTGAAACCATGATTGAAGTGTCCAATGACCGCGCCAACCAAACGCCACGCAACTGCGTGTTTGAACTGGATAAGTTAAAACTCTATCACTATGAACAGACCACTCGAACTGTAAGCAAGATCCCCACATTCATTGTCTACGCTCTTGTCAACACCCCATCCATGATGGACATTGGCTAAAAGCGATCCTTCGTCAAAAAATTAGTAGACAACAATATCGACCTCTATCTTATTGAATGGGGTTTTCCAACTGCTGATGACAAATACTTGGGACTTGACGACTATATCAACGTCTATCTCCATGAGTGTGTCGACTATATCTGCAGAGAAAAGGGCGTCGATAAAGTAAATCTTCTCGGCGTGTGCCAAGGCGGGACCTTTAATCTCATGTACACTGCGCTCCACCCTGAAAAAGTTAAAAATATCGTCACCATGGTCACTCCCGTTGATTTCTCGACAGATGACGGACTCTTGTTTAAATGGGGAAAATATTTAAATGCCGATCGCATGGTTGAAGCTTACGGCGTCGTCCCGGGAGACTTTATGAATGCCGGCTTTTTAGCACTAAAACCCCTGTCCCTCATGGTTAATAAATATGTCAATGCCATTGATGATTTAGATGATCCCGAGCAATTATCGAACTTTATGACTATGGAGAAGTGAATCTTTGACAGTCCCGGTCAAGGAGGCAGAGCCTATCAGGAATTTATCAACGGTACCTTTAGAGAAAATAAACTCATCAAGGGAGAGATGGAGATTGCCGGCGAAAAAGTCGATCTTAAAAAAATCACTCAGCCAATTTTAAACATCTATGCCGAGAGAGACAATCAAGTGCCAACGCAGCCTCAATTCCTCTAAAGGACTATGTCGACTCTAAAGACTACACTGCCAAGTTATTCCCCACCGGACACATTGGACTCTTTGTCAGCAGAAGAAGTCAGGAAGAGGTTGCTCCCACTATCATCGACTGGTTAAAGAAGCACAACAGATAGTGAATCCCTAGGAAGGTTGTTGGTTATGGATAATACAAAAGGTAAGACGATTGACGATTGACGATTTACAAATTGGACAGAGTGCCTGTTTTACAAAGACTGTATCGGAAGCCGATGTCTATAATTACATCGGCGTCTCCGATGACTTTAATCCGGCTCACATCAATGAAGAGTACTCCAGTAAAACGACATTTAAGACGCGAATTGCCCACGGGATGATTCCCGCCGGTTTTATCTCTGCCGTACTGGGGACTCAACTTCCCGGACCCGGTACCATCTACCTCACTCAGGAACTGCACTTTGTGCATCCCGTTCGCTTTGGCGACACCATCACTGCCATTTGCACGGTAGAAGAATTGGTACCTGAGCGAAATCGCGTGATCCTAGATACAATTTGCATCAATCAACATGATGAAAAGGTCATTGAAGGCAAGGCAGTGGTTCTTGCTCCCCTTGCTAAACATAATTAAGCATTAAAAAAGAGCCCTTCAAATGAAAGGCTCATTTTTTTATAAGAAATAAAACTACTTAAGTTCGACAGTTGCGCCTGCTTCTTCAAGTTTAGCTTTGATTTCTTCAGCTTCGTCTTTAGATACACCTTCTTTAACAGCTTTAGGTGCTTCGTCAACGATAGCTTTAGATTCTTTAAGTCCTAGGCCAGTAAGGTCTCTTACAACTTTGATAACCTTAACTTTACCAGCACCTGGATCAGTGATGATTACGTCAAATTCAGATTTTTCAGCAGCAGCATCTCCGCCTGCTTCAGCACCACCAGCAGCTGGAGCAACAGCTACAGCAGCAGGAGCAGCAGCGCTTACGCCAAATTCTTCTTCTAGTTCTTTAACTAGATCAGCTAATTCGATTACAGTTAGATTCTTTACTTCTTCAATTAAAGCAGTTACTTTTTCACTTGCCATTTTATTATTCCTCCTAAAATTTAATTAATTATGCAGTTTCTTGTTCTTTCTTTTCAGCAATCGCTTGAAGCACAACGGCCAGTCCACGGATATTTCCGTTTAGTACATTAGCAAAGCCTTGGATTGGAGCATTTAGGCCACCAAGAACTTGAGCAATAAGTACTTCTCTGGATGGAAGTGCTGCTAAGTCTTTAACTTCTTGCGCACTAATGACTTTACCATCTAAGACACCAGCTTTGATTTCAATGGCATCATTTTCTTTTGCGAAGTCATTGGCTACCTTTGCCGGAGAGACAGCATCTTCCATACCAAAGGCAATGGCGCTTGGTCCTACAAGAAATTCTTGTACATCTTCCATACCTAGGTCTTCAAATGCTCTCTTCATCATGGTGTTTTTGTAAACATGATAGTCCGTACCGGATTCTCTAAATCTCTTTCTTAATTCAGTTGCATCGGCAACATTAAGACCGCGATAGTTTACCAGCACGATTGAGTGTGCCGCTTCAATCTTTTCTTTAATTTCATTGACTTGATCAATTTTTGACTGAAGTTTCTGTTCTCTCACTATTTCACCTCCATTTTATACATAAAAAAACCTCATTGCAGACACAATGAGATGGAGAAATTCAATATTTCATTCTCACCTCGGTAGGAAATTAAGGTTACACCACCTACTGTCTGCGGTTAATACAAAGGCTATTATACACGCTGAGACAAGATGTGTCAAGCATCTATTTTATTTTTTATAGAATTTATAACTGCGTGGGCACTGGACCAGGCCCAATGAAGATTATAGCCGCCGCAATCCCCGTCGACATCCAGCACTTCGCCGGTAAAATAGAGATCCCGCACCTTCTTTGATTCCAATGTTTTTTCGTGAACATCCTTGGTATCAATGCCGCCACAGGTCACTTGAGCCGAGTCCCAACCTCTCGTCCCCTTCACGGGAATTTCAATTTCAAACATCTTCCGGATCAACTTCTCCAATACAAGATAGTCTAAAAAGCTCACGGAAAGCGTGGGATCAAGTTTGTTCTCCTTAAGCAAGACATGAGTCAGTTTCTTCCCTACAACACCCTCAATCAGCTCGCCAACGGTCCAATCCGGATAGGTGTAGGTGCGACCAAAGAGTTCGTCCTTTAAATCCTCATGCTGCTCGGTAAAGTTAATCAGGGGCATTTTAATACTTAAATTTGATTGGTGCCGGTTCACTTCTCGAGCCAATTCTAAGACCGGCGGCCCTGAAATTCCCTCCCTTGTAAAGAGAATTTCTCCAAAGCCCTCCTGAATCTTCTCGCCCCGATGATAGAGTTCAATCCTTCCTTGAACTTTCGTCCCGGCAATGTGTTTTAAATAGGGAAAATCCAATTCCAGTGCGTCAATCCCCGGAAATAGAGTGGTCAACTGATGCCCGAAACTTTGGGCCAGTGGATAGCTCTTGCCGTCGGAGCCGCTGCGTGGCATGCTCTTACCTCCGGTAGCTAAGATCAAATAGTCGCAGCTATACTCCTCTCCCTCTTGATCCTCTAGATAGAAGAACTCGCCCCGCTTCTCAATTTTCTTAATGAAAGTCTCTGTCAACTCATGGACACCAAGGCGCTCAAGCTCTAGACGCATCATATTCAATAGCGTGCTCACCTGTAAGGAAATCGGATAGAGACGACCTCTGCCATCCTCTACCAGGGAAATGTTTAGAGAGCGGAAAAATTGTTCCCGCATCTCCTCATTGAAATTTTCCAACGCGGCAGCTGGAAAGTTTTCATCCTCACTGTGAAAGTGTCTTAAGTCTAAATCTATATTACTTACATTCCCACGACCATTTCCCGTCGTTAAGAGTTTTTTCCCAATTCGATCATTTCGTTCAAAGATCGTCACTTCAAACCCCTCGCGCCCGGCTAAAATAGCTGCGGCAATTCCGGAAGCGCCGCCACCGACGATACCAATGTGTTTCATCTTGTCTCTCCTATATTAAAACATCCTTAGCTGTTGAAAACGTTCCATATTTTTCAAGTGAAGTTTGGGGGACAGTTGCTCAAGGATCTTGTAGACAGATTTGGGCGCGTCCGACAACAGATACTCCTCTTCAAACTCTCGAGGCAGGATAAGCGGCATCCGATGATGAATGTTCTTCATCTCACCTGTCGATGCCTTCGTCATTAGACTGATGGCACCACTCTTGTCGCAGAGAGCCGCCATCCCCACAAGGGAAGTGTTCCCGGTGATGAGATAGCGATCCTTGGATCCATCCATTTTGTTCCACTCGTAAAACCCCGTCGCCGGCACGATAATTCGCCGATGTTCAAAATCCTCTAAAAAGAACTTGCTGTCGTAGATCTTTTCAATTCGCGTATTGATAATGGGGCGATTTAAAAAATCCACTTTAATCCCCCAGGGCGCCTCTTTCAGTTCCCGTTCTCTATTAAAGTAATAGATCTCCGTCCCCGGAAAGATTTCTCTACTTCTATGATACTCTATTTGAGACTTCAGATGAAATCTATTTAATAGTGCCTCTTCATCGATATCCAGGACAAATCTACCGCACATAGTACCCTCCAAATAAAAAAGCCCCTATCCTGGGATAAGGGCCTCTTATATTACTTGTTTTCAAGAATTGCGTCTGTGACTCTTTGTCCGTTAATACGGATTCCAGGTCCCATTGTACTTGTAACTGTTACTGAGCGTAAGTAACGACCTTTTGCTGCAGCCGGTCTTGCGCGTACGATGGTTTCGATAATAGTCTTAAAGTTTTCATATAACTTTTCAGTACCGAAAGATGCCTTACCAATTGGAACATTGATAATAGCGGCTTTGTCTACGCGGTATTCAACCTTACCAGCTTTAACTTCTTCAACAGCTTCTGCTACATCAAAAGTTACGGTGCCTGCCTTAGGGTTTGGCATAAGACCTTTAGGTCCTAGGATACGACCGATCTTACCAACTTCACCCATCATGTCAGGGGTTGCAATGACAACGTCAAATTCAAACCAGTTTTCATTTTGGATCTTTTCTACAAGTTCCGCGCCACCTGCATAGTCTGCTCCAGCTTCTTCAGCTTCCTTCACCTTGTCAGCTTTTGCAATAACAAGGATACGTTCAGTACGTCCAGTTCCGTGTGGAAGGACAACTGTACCACGAACTTGTTGGTCAGCGTGACGAGGGTCTACACCAAGTCTTACTGCAAGTTCAATGGTTTCGTCAAATTTAGCTTTTGCTACTTGTGGTAGCAGTTCAAATGCTTCACGTGGTTCATATAATTTTGTACGATCAACTAATTTTAAAGCTTCTTGATATCTTTTACCTTTTTTTGCCATATTCTATTACCTCCTTGTGGTTCAAGCGAAAAATTCTCCCACTAACCTTCGACTTCAATTCCCATACTACGTGCTGTACCTGCGATCATACGCATAGCAGCTTCAATGTCGGCGGCGTTTAAGTCAGGTAATTTAGTTTCAGCAATTTCACGTACTTGTGCTTCTGTGATCTTACCCACTTTGTTTTTATTTGGTTCACCACTTGCCTTATCAAGTCCGGCAGCTTTTTTAATTAGAACTGGTGCCGGTGGAGTCTTTGTGATAAATGTGAAAGAACGGTCTTGGTAGACAGTCATTTCAATAGGAATAATCATACCTACTTGATCCGCTGTTTGAGCGTTAAACTCTTTGGTGAACTGCATAATGTTAACACCGTGTGGTCCAAGTGCGGTACCAACTGGTGGTGCTGGAGTTGCCTTTCCAGCAGGAATTTGTAGTTTTACTAATGCTATGACTTTCTTTGCCATAGTACACCTCCTTGTGGTTTTAGCGGGATATTCCCTCCCACTCTTCTAAAATTAATCTACTTTCATCAATTGATTAAAATCCAAATCAACTTGGGTATCGCGTCCAAACATGGAGATCGATACTTTAATTTTTTCCTTGTCGTAATCCAGTTCTTCGACGGTGCCATAGAGATCGGTAAAGGGACCATTGATTACTTTTACATGGTCGCCTAGTTCAAACTCGCCAAAGAGTTCTTCATTGCTGGCTACGCCAAGAGAACGTACTTCTTCTTCTGTAAGTGGTACCGGTTTGGATCCGGGGCCGACAAAGCCTGTCACTCCCCTGGTATTTCTAACTAAGTACCAGGATCTTTCGTTCATAATCATCTTCACCAATACATAGGAAGGGAACATCTTGCGTTCTTTGACTTTCGTCACACCTTCTTTTGTCTCGGCAACTTCTTCCATGGGAACCTGAATCTCAAGGATTAAATCTTCAAGATTTCTATTTTTAACCATGGACTCCATGGTGGCCTTTACTTTATTTTCATGGCCGGAGTAAGTATGAACGACATACCACTGCGCTTCTTCAACATCCTTTGCATGTTCGAGCTTGTCCGTTTCGTCTATCAACGTCATTGCCCCCTATGCACCAAGAAAAAGTGAGAATAAAAACTGAACGGCATAGTCAATGGCATAGATTAACAATGCGGTTACCACACTGACTGCAAGGACAATTCCTGTGTAGTTTGCCAGTTGCTCTTTTGTAGGCCATACGACTCGTTTGAATTCTGCTTTCACTCCACGGAAGTAGCGTTTTAAAGAATTACTGTCTTTTTCCTTTAACTGATTAGTCATGTAATCCTCCTACTATTTGGTTTCCTTGTGAACAGTATGTGCATTACAGAATTTGCAGTGTTTTTTGATTTCCATGCGGTCTGGGTTGTGTTGTTTGTTCTTAAATGTAACATAGTTACGCTGTTTACATTCTGTACACTCTAAAATGACTCGCTCTGTTGTCATTTGGCACCTCCTTAAATTATTTGAAAACTTACGCTCACTTAAAAAGGCCCCCTCAAATGAGTAAGCCTTACATAATTGGTAATTCTAAGTTTTACTCTGAGTAATATACCAGAGTTTCCCCAATATTTCAATCATTTACAGAAACTTTTTATAGCTTTTAGTTATATTTAATCCTCAGTTTCCCACTTTTTATTTAAATTTTTCATCCAGCCATAGACATCAAGATCATAGACCGCCTCTAGGATTTCTGGCCTCATCACTTCCTCCATCTCACCCTGTGCATAGATCTGTCCATTCTTTAATAAAACAGCTTTTGTTCCGTAGAGACGGGCAATTCTCAAATCATGAACAACAGAAATGACACTTTTACCTTCAAGTTGACGCCACTGATCTATTAAGTTAAATATAGATTCCTGATAGATGAGATCCAAGTGATTGGTTGGTTCGTCTAAAATCATAATCTTAGGATCCTGGACAAGGAGCTGAGCTAAAAAGGTTCGCTGAAGTTCACCACCGGAGAGGGTCAGGATGGATCTGTCTTCCATCGCCTCCATCCCCGTTGCTTTAAGTGCCCTTTGCACGCGGGCATCCTCACTCTCATCCTCCTCCGATAAAAATCCCTTGGAGCGGGCATAGGAACCTAGGCGTACAATGTCGTGGACAGTGTATCCATAGGCGACGAAATGATTTTGCATGAGCACACCGATTTTCTTTGCGCGCTCAATGGGCTTCATCTCTCGAACTGCTTGCCCTTGAAATGCAATGTCTCCCGTGTAATCTATGGACTGGGCGACGGCATTGGTGATGGTCGTCTTTCCCGAACCGTTGGGTCCAAGAATCATGAGCCAGTCGCCGTCATGAAGTTCAAAATTGACATCCTTTAAAATATTCATATTGGAAAAGGACACCGATAGATTTTTTACACTTAGCATTATTTCACCTGCCTCATGGAATAATAGATGTAGATAAATAGGATGGATCCAACAAAGGATGTGATGACTCCTATGGGGAGTTCCAGTGGTCGAAAGACTACTCGTGACAATAAATCTGTGTAGATTAAAAAGATGGCTCCGCCAAAGAGGGAGGCTGTCATCAGCTTGCCGTGATTGGGTCCGACAATTTTTCTCATCATATGGGGAACGATCAGCCCGACAAAACCTATGGTGCCACTAAAGGCCACAGACACACCAATAATGGCGGAGACACAGATCATAAGCACGAGCTTAACTCTGCGCACATCAATCCCGATGTGAGCTGCATTTTCCTCACTAATGGCAAAGGCATCTAACTCTGTCGATTTAGAAAAGATGATGCCACCAAAGACAAGAAGGACCACCCCCATCGTGATTGCCCCCTGGTAGGATGAACCCGCTAGACTTCCAAGGGACCATGTAGTGATGGATTCCAACTTATTGGAAGAAAATACAACGATAAAGGCGCGAATACTTGAGACAAACATGCCGTAGATGACGCCCAGTAAAATTATGGTGTTGGTGTTGAGTCTGTAGTCCACTTTATAAGCAATGCTAAGGATAATCATCAGAGATAAAAATGCAAAGACCATAGCCATGACCACTGTCCCGCCAAAAGAGATCCAGGGAATGTCAATATTTAGTGCAATGGCAATCACTGCGCCAAGAGACGCGCCAGCAGAGATGCCAAGTGTACTCCCATCAGCCAGGGGGTTTCGGAGCAGTCCCTGCATGGTAGCACCTGTCAGTGCAAGTCCTGCCCCAACAAGTGCAACACTTAATACTCGTGGGATACGAATCGAAAGTAAAATGGCTTCAGAGGAAGCACGTCCACCGCGTCCCATAAGCACATCCATCACTTCGCCTGCAGGAAGACTCACACTTCCAAGGACAATGGCAATAAACATGGATAGAATGAGGAGACCAGCCAGTAAGATCATGGTGGTCCCCTCAAAATTTCTTCGATTACTTTTCGACGTTTTCATTTGCAAATTCCAATAGCGCTTTGGCTCCCTTGACTAGTCGTGGACTTGGAATGGAGAGCTCATCGTCTTCGATTTGTAGTACACGCTTATTTTTTACAGCCGAGATATTTTCCCAACCGGTTCTTGACATGATCTCATCAACAGGTTTAACATCTCCCTCTTCAAAGAGTGCATTGGTGACAATTAAGTCAGGATTACGCTCAATAACGGCCTCTTCAGACACCTCTTCCCACTTATTGATATCTGAGAAGATATTTTCCATACCCATCATAGTGCTGATTTCATCCATAAATGTTCCCTTACCAGCAGACCAAAGTCCGTACTCCAGAGGAGAGATTTCAAAGTAAACTTTCATCCCCTTTAAGTTTTCTGACTCATCGGCTAAATTTTTAAAGAAATCTTTCATCTCTTCAATGACTTCGCCCGCTTTTTCTTCGCGGTCCATGACTTCACCAAAAATTTCAATGGATTCATATACTTGATCTAAGATCTTAGCATTGGTGACAATGACAGGAATCCCCATCTTATCAAAGGCTTCCATCTGTTCCTTGGTGTGACCCATGTCCGTTGTAAAGACCACATCCGGCTCTAGTGCAATGATTTCCTCAGCATTTAAATCCTGACCGGTTGATACCACTGGTACATCTTCTGATCCCTCAGATAGTTCCACATAGGAACCTCGTCCTACGATCTTATCTTCAACGCCAAGAGACATTAAAATATCTGCATCCGATGGGTTAAGTGCTACCACTCGTTCCGGTGTCTTATCAAAGGCAAACTCACGCCCCATCATATCCACGACTAAATTTTCACTATCCGCTGCCGGTTCTCCTTGATTATTAGCAACAGGCGTGCTACAACCAACCAAAAAGAGAATCATCAGTAGCGATAGGACACCTAGATGTTTTTTCATTCTCATATTTTATTCATCCTTTCAAAAAGCCTCGATTCATTTATACTCAACTCTTGGCACTCTTACCCAAGATATTTTGCTTCCAAGGTATCAATGGCCTTTAAATAATGCGCTTGAGTGGATTTCTCCTCAGCTTTAAGTTCAAATTCACGGCACTCTTGTTCCACTTTTTGCTTTGCCTCGTCACTTAAGGAGCGCTCAGCAAAGGGATAGACAACACCATCTTCCCTCTCGATATGATTTTCTAAGAGATCTGCATAGCTAAAAGCATGGCCAATGATAGCAACGAGGTAGCTGGTCTTAGGTTCACTCTCATAGTTTTCAAGGTTTTCCTTCCATCCACGGACATGATGGCGTGACATCTCGTGTTCCACGAGCATTCCATTGCGTACGATCTTCTCACCTGGGCCACCTAGTTCATCCAGCATATATTTAAAGAGAATTTCCTCTTCTTTCCCATGATGATGGGCATCCGTATAGTTTTGAATAATATCAATAGCAAGATTCATATCTTCAACATTTAAAGTTGCAGCATCTACCACTACATTTTCTAGCATTTGGCGGATGATCTTACATAGTCGCAAGACATTTTGATGTTCCGCCTCTAAGAGTTTTATACTTTCCATAGAATCACCTCACTTTATATCTTTATTGTACCATAGTTGAGCGGTTTGTTTTTTACTTGAAATTCATCCTGGATTTTTATTTGTAAATATTTTGAAAATTTTACTTTACATTTCCACCCATCATAAGTTATAATAAGTTGGTAATGACTCATTACTAATTTGTTTGCACCTTTAGCTCAGCTGGCAGAGCAATTGACTCTTAATCAATGGGCCCAGGGTTCGAATCCCTGAAGGTGCACCAGGAACTCGTTTAGAGTTCCTTTTTTATACATAGAAAAAGTCCTCCCCGCAACGGGGAGGACTTTTTTGTTAGTAAATGACATTGTCTAAGATACCTGCAAAGTAGGCAATGGTAAGCCCATAATTTGTCACTGGCACGCCTGCATCCTGAGCGTGCTGTATGCGTGTTAGCACATTGGCTCGATTAAACATACAGGACCCACACATGATGACAAGATCATAGGCATCGAGATCTTTAAAATAATCCTTCCCTCTTGAAAATTCAATGGTGATGCCGTCACCATATTTCTTTCGAAGCATCCTTGGAATCTTCACCGTGCCAATATCCTCTTCCATGGGTGCATGAGTACATGCCTCCGCAATGAGGATGCGACTATCTTTGTTCAGTTTACCGAGAGCCTGGGCTCCCTTCATCATCACCTCAATATCCCCCTTGCTTTTGGCAAATAAAACAGAGAATGAGGTCATCTGAGTCATTTCAGGTTTCTTCTGATACACTTCTTTGAAAAGCTGAGAATCTGTAATAATGAGTTTCGGATCTTCCGTAAGTTTTGCAAAGACATCGGTCTCTTCCGACCAGGAGGTAATCACGACATCGCACTTTCGATCCAGAAGTTCACGAATTGTCTGAACTTGCGGCAGGATCAGCCGGCCTTTTGGCGCTTGAATATCCTGTGGCGTCACTAGGAGGACGGTGTCACCTGGCTCAACAAGTCCCTCGAGGAGAGGAAGGTCCGTCACTTTATCCTCTAGCATCTCTCTAAGTTTCGTCAGAATGATGCCACGCTCCATGGGCACTTCGTCATCGAATTGAATGGCATTTTCTCTGCGATTGTTGACATAGAGAATCGGCTTTTGGGTGTCTTTGAGTCGCTCTAAGATGTCCGATTCCTCTTCATCTCCGCAGACATAGATGGCACCATCAATCTCATCCAGAACTTGACGTGTCCTGGCCTGTCTCACCTTCCCAAGGCTTGTCTCATCCATCATACCCGCCGTGTCAATGAAGACCACAGGACCAAGTCCCGGCACTTCCATATTTTTATACACGGGGTCCGTTGTCGTTCCCGGCTCCTGGGACACCAAACTCACTTGTTGCTCAGTTAGCACATTCATTAAGGTGGACTTCCCACTGTTGATACGGCCAAAGATCCCGATGTGTAGTCGATTTGCTCTTGGTGTACTGTTCATAGTTAAATCCTAAAGTCTCTCGCGCCAGTGTGAATGCTCTCCAAATAGGCGATCATCTTTTCTCGTAACTCAGGGTTTTCAATGTCCTCACTGGCCTGTTTGATTCGCTCTAGCCCCAGCGCCTTCGTCTTGTCACTACTGTAGTCTTCGATGTATTCCTGTAGTGTAAGCAGAGCGTTAAACTGACAGATATCCGGCATGTGACCGGACTTAACTTGAGTCATAAATCGGTCGCCAGTTCGACCTTCTCGGTAGCAGGCGGTACAGAAACTTGGAATCTCACCGATTTCTAAAAGCCAACCTACAATTTCATCTAAACTTCGGGTGTCCGCCAAGTCAAATTGAGCGCTGTTTGTCTCCTCTTCCTCTTCATTGTAGCCACCAACGGTGGTGCGTGAACCGCCACTGATCTGTGAGATACCAAGTTTAATGGCACGCTCTCGCACTTCCTTCGGCTCCCTTGTAGAGATAATCATGCCTGTGTAAGGCACGGAAATTCTAAGGATGGCAATGATCTTTTCAAAGATATCATCACTAATGGCATTTTCAAACTGTTCCGGATTGATATCATCTGCCGGTCGAATGCGTGGCACACTAATGGTATGAGGACCTACGCCTCGTGTCGCCTCTAAGTGCTCTGCGTGCATTAATAGCCCGACGAGATCGTATTGGTAGTTATTGAGTCCAAAGAGCACGCCAATCCCCACATCGTCAATTCCCGCATCCATGGCGCGGTCCATCGCTTCCGTATGGAAGGCATAGTTGGACTTCGGTCCAGTAGGGTGAAGTGCCTCGTAATTTTCCTTGTGATAGGTCTCTTGGAAGAGGACATAGGTCCCAATGTCAGCAGCCTTCAGACGTTTAAAGTCCTCAGTACTCAAAGCAGCAATATTTACATTGACGCGTCGAATGGCGCCGTTTTTGTGTTTTGTGTCATAAATCGTTTGGATACTTTCCAAGACATATTCCAAAGGATTGTTGACCGGATCCTCTCCAAGTTCCAAAGCAATGCGCTTGTGTCCCATATCCTGAAGTGCCTGAACTTCTCTACGAATCTCGTCCTGAGTTAATTTAATTCGGTCGAGATTTTTGTTTTGGTAGTGATAGGGACAGTAAGTACAGCCATTGACGCAGTAGTTGGAGAGATAAAGTGGCGCAAAGAGCACGATACGCTCGCCGTAAAAGCGCTGTTTCATCTCTCTTGCAAGCTCC
>CAYFQX010000006.1:10987-11367 GCA_964345405.1 uncultured Peptoniphilaceae bacterium | reverse complement strand
TCATGTCTAATTGCTTCATCCTCACTTAGTAGAAGCACGGCCGCTTCCCTGTGATTAAGCCCCTGGTCCTCACGTGCCTTATCTAAAATTTCTCTCTGGAGTTTAAGATTGCTTTGATTTTTCCTTGCATAGTCCAGTGTCTCTAAAATTTCACCATGATGGATGAATTCCTCTGCTTTATCTGAATATTTATTATACATATAACCTCCTATTTCTTTGCATCCCCACGATCCATGACCACTTCATAACCGATTTGTGCAATATACTGCTTAAGTGTTTCAAGATTTTCTCCTGCTTCCATATGAAAGGCCGCTTTGTCGTTATAGAGGGCGTAGTCCTTGCGGTGAACGTTCGGCGTTAGGTTGGGCATAAAGACATTG
>CAYFQX010000006.1:0-10977 GCA_964345405.1 uncultured Peptoniphilaceae bacterium | reverse complement strand
CTGCCCTGCGGATTGAGTGTCTGTAGCGAGGTTGTCGCAGGAATATTCGCCTTTGGAAACATCAACCTTAAAATTGAAATTAAGTAAATCGTCTGATCCACAGATCCATTTTGACATTCGCGAAAGGGTGTGTCCTCATGAGTCACATAGGGGCCAATCCCGATCATGTGGGCATCCAACGACTGCAGAAAATAAAGATCTTCTGCCAAGGTCTTAGGACTCTGTCCAGGAGACCCTACCATAAAACCAGAGCCTACTTCAAACCCTAGCTTCTTCAATTCATAGAGAGCATTCATGCGACGCTTAAGACTCATCTGCGAGGGGTGCAGCTTTCGGTAGTGATGTTGATCTGCCGTCTCATGACGAAGTAAATAGCGATTGGCACCTGCCTTACGATACCTCTGATAAGCTTCATAGGACTTCTCCCCTAGGGAGAGAGTCAGTGCACAGTCAGGATGCCTTGCTTTAATTTTTGCAATTAAATCTACCATCTCATCTTCTGAGATAACTTCATTTTCGCCTCCCTGAAGGACAAAGGTCTTAAAGCCCATTTTTGCGCCGTGTTCAACCGTCTCTAGAATCTCCTCAATCGTCAGTGCATAACGCTTGACCTTATGGTTGTCCCGGCGTATGCCACAGTAGTAGCAATTATTCTTGCAAATATTTGAAATCTCAATCAGACCACGCACATAAATCTTTTTACCAAACTCAGCCGTAGCCGTTTTCTGGGCGCGTCTAGAGAGAATCATCTGATACTCTTTTTGATTCTCAATCAGCCTCTGAAACTCCTCAATATTTAGTTTTTCATGACCTAATTTATCTAAGATATCCATCACTTGCCTTTCTAAGCTTCGCTCTATTAAAGCTTATTATAACACAAATTCAGGGATAGTTAATTATTTATCAAAGCTTATATTGTATTTATTTTGTATTTTTATCATAAATAAAAGCCCTTACAGAGTTGTAAGGACTTTTATTTAGTCGAATTGTAGTTCCATAATGTAGCGATCTTCATCCGGGCCGTAGAGTTTTTCTACAAACTCATCAATTTCAAAGCCCATGCTCTTGTAGAGTGCAAGCGCCGGTTCATTATCCGGGTCGACGGTAAGTCGCACTCGCTCAAATCCCTGGCTCTTAATATCCTCAAGAACCATTTCTAAAAACTTCGTACCGACCGACTGACCTCGCGCCTCTTCAGCGATGGCATAATCTGATAGATAGGCCATCTTGTCATCATCCCAGGCACGGCTGAAACTTGCCAGTCCGAGGATCTTTCTCTTTTCGCGACTTTCCTTAAGTATAAAAATATTGCCATAGTAAATTTGGAACACGATGCTAAAGCGGTCTGCCGCATCGTCACCAAAGGCCTCTTGAATAAATCGAATGAGTTCTCGTACTTTTTTAAGATCAAAGTCTTTAAAACGGTAAATTTTCAGTTCATCATAGTCGTCTAAATTTCTTAAAAAGAACTCATCAAATTGGTCTACATATTCATAGGATTGGTCCATAATACACCCCTTTATCATAGTAAAAACTTACAAAAACTTTTTACCCACAAAGGAGAGTCTCTACTCAAAGTTTAGTAATTTCTAATCATCTTGGTTGCAAGTTCAAGCATTTCAACGGCAATAAAGTGGTTCTTAGTCAGTACATTGTAGAGCTCATCTTCAGAGAGGACTCCACATCTTAAATCTTTAGGTAGTGCGCCACCTTCCTGCGCCTCCTTATCGTCAATCCACTGATCTCCAAGATAGTAATCTGAAAGTTCTTGCCATTCACCTTGTGCTTCTTTGAATTTTTTCAATGCATCTGAAAACTCCGTTGCCAGTTGATTATAGTCATTCATCAACTTTTCCATTTTTTCAACACGTTCAACTCGTTTCATCTTTGCCTCCTTATTGTTAAGCAATTAAAAGATAGACATAGTGCGCTACGGTCCCTGCCACAAGCCCTGCAATGGTATGACTGGTTAGAGCTGCAGGGATTAGCTCCCGCCTGCCAAGCGCGTCCATCATGGAGATATGTGTACTTAAGTAACCGGACCAACTCATACCCATGGCCGTAAAGACGGCGACTTCATTGGGACCGACAAAACCCTGCTCAACCATCTTTGGAATCAGTCCAATCGCTGCACCGACAGCACCTAGAGAAGTAATTGGCACGGTAATATTACTTCCATGCTGGAACCCAAAGAGAACATCTGTAATGGGATGCAGAAAATCTCCAAGTTTTGGCAAAAGTTCGATTCCCTCATAAGCAGCACCGGTGTACTGACCGCCTTCCCCCGGTCCAAAGGTTAAAACCATAACTGCTGTACAGATACAGATGACGCCTGGGGTAATATCAAAGATCACTTTCCACCCGTTTTTCCCACCTTCTAAGATGGATTCCATCACGCGACTAAAGAGTGAGCGCTTTTCTACCCTTTTCACACCATGTTTTTCTTCGATCTCAGGCTTAGGTTCCATCTGCTGCATTTCTTCCCAAGTTCCTTCTTTGAGATAGTGCCGCTTAGATAAGTACTGCATCAGTCTTGTACTGACGATACTTGCACTGATACACCCTGCAAGCCCTGCCACGACTGAGACACCAAATTCTGATCCAAGCCCCAACATAAAGACG
The DNA here is from genome assembly GCA_964345405.1 of uncultured Peptoniphilaceae bacterium. Lineage (GTDB taxonomy): Bacteria > Bacillota > Clostridia > Tissierellales > Peptoniphilaceae > CAYFQX01. Next base: position 8,355 of record CAYFQX010000006.1, on the reverse strand, counting down.
ATGATGATCATCCCCATGCCAAAGGTCGTGCCTAGATTCGTAAGGGACGCCAGCTGATATTTCTTAAAGTAGGAGCGAACCGTCGCATCATCTACCAGGGAGAGGATGGCAGGATTATCTGAGAAAAAAGTGGCTAAAATTCCAAGAGAGGAAACGCCGGGCATGTTATAAATCGGCTTCATAATTGGTGTCAAGAGCCACTGTGCCAAATTGACCACGCCAAACTCAACCAGTAGGCTGGAGAGCGCTCCCATGAGCGTACAGATGGCGCCAATATAGAGCACCGTGTCGATGAATATTCGAAAGGCCGTGTTTAAGATGGTATTAAACATCTCTCCTACACCCATAATGGAGCCAATATAGACAAAAATTCCAATGGTTATAATTAAAAATAAAAATGTTTCGAGTCCAAAGCCCCGTTCTTCTTTGGTCATCTTTTGAAAGTCGTTTTCCATGGCTCACCTCTTATAAATGATAATTAAAAGTATTATAACACGAGGACCGCCAACATGTTGATTTAATTGAGAAATTTGTGACGTTCTTTGTCTGGAGTCTGTAAGATTTTCTACTCTAAAATAAATAGGAGTCGGCAACCCCGACTCCAATGATTTATAAGAGGTAGATGGTCACAAGTCCTTGAATAAGTCCAATGACAAGCCCCATCACTAGCCCCAGCCACTCAATGCTGCGAAGCTCCTTGTTGGCTACGTGAATGGTCATGGCTTCAAGTTCGGCCATATCCATCTTGTTAATTTCTCCCTCAATCATAGCACCAATATCCACATTCTCCCTTAACTGATTCTCTGCCACAGACTTGATCTCTAAAAAGAGTTCCGGGCCTTCCCGATGAAGTTTGTCCGCAACGGAATGGTTGATCTTTTCTTGGATGATCGTTGGCAGTGCCCATGTTTTTTCTGTAATTTCCTGTTGAATTCGCGAAGTAAGGTAGTGAATGAATTTTTGCTCGTCTTGAGGAGAGATGAACTGATCTAAAAAGTCTTCATGATTGATTAGATCGTTAGCCACAACCTCTCCAACCGTCTTTGCCATGTCCCCTCGCCGCTTGGGGATCAGACCTTGAATTGTCAAGGGACCAATTTTTTTCGGCTCATAGGGTCGAAAGAGGGCGCGAATGGCAAAGACATTGGTTGAATAGCCAATCAGACCACTGATAAAGACAATAAAAGCCAATTGTAAAATCTTCATACCGGCCTTCCTTTCTAATTTTGCTACCTATTATACCTATTATTTGGCTAAATAGTTCACAAAAGGACAATCTTAGATAAATATTAGAGTTTATCCGACATGAAAGATCTATTGACGTAAAAAAAGACCATCGATGGCGATGGTCTTAGATTAGTTCTTCTTAAAGATCTCCTGCGCTACGAGGACATCTGCCATCGCATCGGAGACGTAGTAATCAGCCTTCATGGACTTGGCATAATCTTCTGTTAAGACAGCGCCACCAATCATGACTTTCACTTCAGGATCCCACGCCTTCAGCGCTGAAATGGTGGCTTCCATATTGGGGAGGGTCGTGCTCATGAGTGCACTGAGACCGACAAGTTTTATCTTACGCTTCTTCGCCTCGTCTACCACCCTTGAAATCGGCACGTCCTTGCCAAGATCGCTCACCTCATAGCCGTAGTTTTCTAAGATGACCTTGGCAATGTTTTTACCAATGTCGTGAATATCTCCCTCAACTGTCGCTAGGAGCACCTCTCCCTTAGAACTCACCTCTTCATCGCGAGGTAACTGACTCTTTAAGAAATCAAAGGCGACACCCACGGTACTTGCCGCGCGTATTAAATGTGGTAGGAAGATCTCACCGGCTTCATAGGATCTGCCAATATCATCTAGTGCAGGTATCAACTGCTCTTCAATGATCTCCATGGGTGAATGCTTGTGAAGTTCTAGATCCACCTTGGCAAGAAGCTCCTCCACCAGTCCCTTTCGTAGGCACATCTCAATGGATGGATCCTCATTTGTCTCAGGGACTGAAACTTTTTCCTCTACCACATCACTAAGCTCCACTTCCTTACCCATGAGTAGATCATGAGCAGTGAGAGCTGCTTTCATCTCAGGACTCAGAGGATTGATAATGGCAAGGTCCAGTCCCCTTTGTCTTGCCATTACAAGAAACTCACGATTGAGCTCCTCTCGCATAGGCAGTCCAAAACTGACATTGGAGATGCCCAGCGCTGTCTTCACGCCCAGTTGATTGTGAAGTAATTCTATCGTATCCAACGTCACTTTTGCCGCCTCAGGTTTTGCGCCCACAGGAAGGGCCAGCGCATCCATGATGATATCCTCTCTTGGGATGCCATAGGTCTCTGCTTCCCTTAGGATTTTTTCTGCTACCTCATACCGTCCCTTGGCCGTATCGGGAATGCCATCTTCATCGTAACAAAGGCCAATACACATTGCACCGTATTTCTTCACTAGTGGGAAGACACGATCCATGGAGCGCACCTCACCTGTGACAGAGTTTACAATCGGTCTACCGTTGACGATGCGTAGCCCCGCTTCTAAGACCTCAGGGTTTGAAGAGTCAATTTGCACCGGCAAGTCCACCACGCCTTGAATCTCCTTCACTATTTTGCGCATCAACTGGACTTCATCAAGGCCCGGCACAGAGAGATTGACATCCAGCACGTGACAATCATCCGACTGCAATATGGACTCTCTTATGACAGGGAGATGGTCACCCTTGCGAAGGGCAGATTTTAAATCATCTCGCCCTGCTGGATTGATTCGCTCACCCACAGTGACTAACTCATCAAAAGTGACGAACTCTGTTGGCGAGCACACACCTACGGCGCGCTTCGCCCTACGCTCAGGACAGACTTCACCAGCCAAGGCTTCCTTAAGTAATTGAATATAGCTTGCATCAGTACCGCAACAGCCTCCAAGATATTTAATGCCAAGCTTTGAGATTTTTACCATCTCGTCGACAAATGCTTCCCGGCTCAAATCGTAACTTCCGTCTTGATTTGGCAGTCCGGCATTTGCCTTCACAAGTAGAGGCAACTCCGTCATCTTAGAAATGTGCTCAATGAGAGGATAGATCCCATCGGGTCCCATGGAACAGTTGATTCCCAGAACATCTACTCCTAGAGACTCCGCCGTCATAGCAAAGCTCTCCGGCAGACAACCGTTAAAACTACGTCTGTTCGATTCAAAGGACATGGAGGCCATAAGAAGTAAGTCTGAATTTTCCTTCACTGCAAGAATGGCTGCCTTGAGCTCGTAGAGATCCGTAAATGTCTCAAGAACCACAAGGTCTACGCCCTCCTCTGCTCCAATGATCACTTGCTCTTTGTAAGCTTCATAGCACGCTTCAAAACTCAAATCTCCCATAGGCTCAAGCATTTCTCCCAGAGAACCCATGGCCAGCGCAACTTGAACCGGCTTGTCCCCGCGGGCAAGTTTTGCATTTTGTACGCCTGCACGTAGTAGTTCCTCCATCGTGTAGGGAGCGTCCTTTAACTTTCTCGAACTGATGCCAAAGGTGTTGGCGTAGATAATATCTGAGCCCGCCTCTACATAGGATTTATGAACTTGTATTACTTTCTCCGGCGCCTCAAGATTTAAAAACTCACCGGGATGTCCTGGTTCCAAACCAAGCTTCAACAGAGAAGTCCCCATGGCACCATCTAAAATTACAAATGAATGATCCTTATCTACCACATCGTTCTCCTCTCATATTAAATCGACAGTGCGCCGACATATTGCAGTTTTCACACTTACTTTCACCCACGGTTTGAGGCAATGGACTCACACCGATAAAGGCAGTAATCGACTTTCTAGGTAGCAAAAGGCCAAGACGTGAGACATTGAGGCCAATCAGCCTTGTCGTCTCAAGTAAGTTGCAGATATCTAAAGAAAATTCCAGCGGCACATCGCCATACCCCGGAGAGAATCTGCGCGTCAAGTAGAGATTCTCCTTAAGATATGCCCTTGAGTATTCCTGATTTAGCTCTTCCACTTGCGTCTCAATGGCGCTACTTGCCACCGCATCCCAGATGAGTCCCTTTACAGGATCCATTGCCATGGCTCGCTGTATCCAGCGCTCCACTTGAGAACCCAGGGTCGCCGCTGCAAGGATCACTTCATCACAGCTTGCAAGAAGTGCTGCGCCATCTCCCTCAGGGATCTCTACAGAAGTCCCTACAAGTCGTGTCCCCTCCAAAGGAAAAACTCTTGAAGTGTAATGAACCTGAGTCAGCTCTTTAATTTCATAAATTCCAAGTTCAATGAGATTTTTATCTTCCTCTGACGGCTCCTTCCCTCCATAACCGAGGTACTTCAGGACCGTTGATCTTGATACCTCATCAATTGATCTCATACTCATTTTTCTCACTCCACATCCGTCGTATTCTTAGCTTATTTTACCATATTTAGTGCAGAGTTATCTCAGGACCCTACCTGCAACTGAGTCCTGCAATTTATTTAGTGAATATTTTTAAATTGACTTGTCTTTCTTTAGTAAATAAAATATAATATCAATTATTTCACAAAGTGTTGGGAGGTGACACCATAATTAAAGATGGAGTAAATACTTTTAAATTTAACATCGTCTATTGCTAAATAAATAAGAGAAAGGAAATAATATGAAACAAGAAACTGCAGGAACGATTCGCCTGCCGAATAAGTTAGAGGCCTTGGCGCCCATCGCCGTACTTCTTACGATAATGATTTTAAACTATATTCGCGGCTGGGGAGCAGATCCACATATCCCCGTCATTATTGCCTCAGCAGTGGCAATGTTTGTAGGTAAGAGAGCCGGACATACTTATCACGAGATGCTAGTTGGAGCTCTAGATGCTGTCAGCCAATCACTCGAAGCTATTATTTTAATTTTATTTGTTGGATGTCTCATCGGTTCCTTTGAATGGGCCGGCACCATCCCCGCGGTGGTCTATTATGGACTGAAGACCATTACGCCGCGATTATTTTTACCTCTAGCTTGTATCTTATCTGCTGCCGTTGCACTAGCCCTAGGCTCAGCCTGGACATTAACCGCAACACTTGGAATCGCCTTTATGGCCATTGGCAAGACGATGGGACTCAACCCCGGACTCGTGGCCGGGATGATTATTTCAGGTGCCACTGTCGGTGACAAATTCTCACCACTTTCAGACTCGACAAACCTAGCTGCAGGTGCATCCCAAACGGGCCTCTTTGATCACGTCCGCGCCATGGTTACAACAACTTTCCCATCGCTCGTGATAGCCATCATTCTCTATACGATTATTTCACTTAATATTGCAACAGATTACGACCCAACGGTCGCCGAAGAACTATCCGATGCCATTTACAATCACTACCAGTACATGAGTCCCGTGCTCCTCATTCCATTGGTGCTCATTATCGCCGTAGCTGTGTTGAAAGTTCCTTCCATACCAGGCGTGCTCCTCATAGCTGCCATTGGCTGTGTCTTTGCTGTCGTCTTCCAAGGGGCAACTTTTGCAGACTGCTTGCAGATGGCACACTATGGCTACACCGCTGAAACAGGAAATGCTCTTGCCGATGCTCTTATGAATCGTGGTGGGATGGATTCCATGCTCTGGACAAATAACCTGGTGATTGTCGCCGTTGGATTTGGTGGAATACTACAGGTCATTGGTGCCATTGAAAGTCTCATTGGACATTTAATTGAAAAAGTGAAGACCCCTTTCCAACTTGTTCTTGTCACCATGATTACTTCTGTCTTCTGTATCACCACGATGTGCGATCAGTATCTGGGACTCATCATTCCATCGGCGATGTATAAGGATGAGTATGACAAGATGGGCCTTGGCAGAAACTTACTCTCTCGCTCCATGGAGGATAGTGGTACGCTCTGGTCTCCGCTGGTCCCCTGGTCTTCCTGTGGCGCCTATCACTCAAGTATCTTAGGTGTTTCCGTCTTTGCTTACATCCCCTATGCCTTTATGAACCTTATCAACCCAATCTATGCTCTCATCACCGTATATTTTGGACGCAATATTATCTATGCTGATGGTTCTTATAAAAATGTCTTTGGTAAGTGGAAAAAACTTCCCGAACCGGATGCACCATTTGAAGCCCGCGAAATTGCCTTTGAAGCTCTTGACCGTATGAGAGCAGAACAGTCTTAAAATGATTTACCGAGGCATTATTAAAACTCGTACGAAATCCACAAAGCTTTCCATTCGAATCATTGTGCTCTTCATGATGATCTTTGAATTTTTCACAAGAAAATTTGTCTATATCCCCATCACCGCCATTGTCCTTGCGGCAAGCTTTTTAAATAAAGAGCACCTCGTCTCCCCAAATGGCATCAATATCCAATATGAGTGGTTGGGTAAGATCATCGACACTACCTGGCCCTGGACGGAAGTTACAGCCGTTGCCTACGACGATATCAAGGCAAGGCCGGATATCTACTTTTACTTTGGCAAGGGAATGACAACTCGAAGCTTTTTAATGAAAGGTGAGCAGTTCAGTGAAATACTTCAGCTCATTCATAGAGAACGACCGGATTTAAATGTTGAAAATATTGCAAATAATTAATCACAAGACCTCAAGTTCATGGAACGAGAGGTCTTTTTCATTTAAAATCAATGATATATCCATTCGCTTAATTTAACCAAAGGAGCGTCACAAATTCTTAATATATGATTTATTAAGACAAACCACATGCTATAATAGATGAAAGAGGTGATGTAATGAAAGATTTTTTAATTAGAGAGGCTGAAGTTAAGGACTACGACCGTGTACTTGAAATGAACGAAGAGTCCGTCCACTTCTTATCCCCTATGGACCGCGACCGTCTGGAACTTTTGGCAAGTAAGGCAGATATCTTTAATGTCATTGAAAAAGATGGATATGTAGCAGGATTTCTCCTTGCCTTTAGAGAAGACAGCGATTACGACAGTGTCAACTATCAGTGGTTCAATGAACGATATGACAAGTTCTTATACATAGACCGTGTCGTCATTGACATTGAATACCAACGAGAAGGCCTTGGCGAGGCGCTCTACAGCTGGATTTTCGACAATGCAGAGGTGGATAAAATTGCCGCTGAAATTGACATTCAACCACCAAACCCAACCTCACTTGCATTCCATAAAAACTTCGGATTTGAAGAAGTTGGACAGCACTCCGTTGCCGGTGGCACAAAAATGGTCTCTCTAGAAATTGCACAACGCTAGACAAATCCCCGATTCTGTGGTCGGGGTTTTATTTTTTAATAGCTTAATAGTTATCACGCTCAAAAATATAATGATATAAAAAATCCCCGATTCTTTGAATTTCATCGGGGATTTTTATTTAAAGAGGAATAAATTAATTGAGAGTATAGGTCATGCGCCACTTAATTCAATCATGACTCACAATTCCTAAGTTAAGGAGTTCCGTTATAAAACTAATGACTGTTAGCTAATTCATCAGATTCATTGACAATGTATTTTCTATTGTTAATGAATCGAACAGATATCGATTATTTTTTAAGTTGAGATGCGCTGTGAGCATAGTTTGCCAGTGTCATATAGTCAAATACATGTAATCCAGTCTCTTCTTTAAAGATTGGTGCAAAAGGAGGCAAGTCAGTGCACTCTAAGAGAATCGCCCCTGCATCTGTATGATCTCTTGACAATCTCTTGGAAAAACTCACCATCTCATCTTTCAGTTTTTCCATGTCCATCTCTTCTTCAAAACTATTGATTTTTTTCCACTCATCACACTCATCATTCATGCCGTAGATAGTAATATGAGATAGATCCTTGGTGCCGGTTTCAACGAAATGCTCCTTCATTAAACTATCTTTGTTTGCTGTAATCACAAGGATGTCTCAATCATCACCAATCACTGCATGAATAAAAGGAATTTGAATTAAACTTGAAGAGTAAAAAGGAGTATGAATCTCCCTGGATATTTTCTTTTGATAAATGGCATTGAATCCGCAACTCGTTAAAATTGCAGCAGCGCCTTGCTCATCATAGTATTTTGCCTGTTCAATCATATTCTTCAACACAGTTGGATCCGGATTTTCTACAACTGTTTCCCAAGTTGCTCCCTCGATACGTTGAAATAATACAGGATAGCTATAACTGTCAGGATTTGTACTGTTTCCTCTTAACTCCTCCAATTGCTCAATCCGATAGACACTTTACCTTCTTCCCAGGCAAATACTACCATTGAATTTTTAATTTCTAATTTCATTAAATCACCCTATAGCCCCAGTGCTTCTTCCGGACTTACATAAGGTCTTTGTTGTTTCAAACCGGTTTCTTCAAGTGTTAAAAGACCATTATAGCAAGTTAATCCTCTCATCAAGTGAATATCTTTTCGCATGGCTTCCTTGACACCATGCTTACCAATCTCTATGAC
>CAYFQX010000005.1:24484-32398 GCA_964345405.1 uncultured Peptoniphilaceae bacterium | reverse complement strand
TGTTGGCACTTGTAAGAAATTGTTCGTTCTAACTAAGGTAGACTTGCCGGCGCCGGAAAATCCTACAATACCGAAGATATCTCCGTGGTCAATTTTTAAACTGACATGATCCACAGCGCGTATGACCTCATGATTGACATTAAAGTCGACCACTATATTGTCCAAATGGATCATTTTATCCCTCCTAACTATAAAAAAAGCCCTCTCCGAAAAAATCGGAAAGGGCGAAAATTCGCGTTACCACCTTTGTTTATATTAATCTCGCGATTAATACCTCATCAAGTACTATCATACTCTAACGCTATAACAGGCGTACCTGCAAAAGTTTAATCATTCAACTTTTGAGATCAAAGACCATCTTCATTAAAACCTTGGGCAGTTCCTTTCACCATCTGGAACCTCTCTAAAGCCGTTGAATTTTAACTACTCTTCTTTTCAAATCATTTAGACTATAGGCTTGATTGAGCTTAAGTTTAATATACTCCCGGAGTAAAGTCAAGCAAATTTCAAAACTTTATTAAAGATTATAGGGAATGGGCGATATTGGGTATTTAATAAGATATAATGTTAATTAGAAATTGAATTTACGGGAATTTCCTTAAATTTCAGGAATTTCCCAACGATAGATGGAGAGTGAACATGAATCAAGTGTTAAATGAAAGAGCCTGGGGCAAAGTAAGTAAGGATCAGCCCATGTCTGAGTACACCAGCTTTAAAATTGGTGGGCCGGTGGATTATCTGGTGGAGCCATCGACCAGTGGCGAACTTAAGCAGGCAGTGAGAGATCTTGTCGCATCGGATAAGCCCTGGATGATGATGGGGAACGGATCCAATATGCTTGTAAGTGACAAGGGGATACGCGGCTATGTCGTGCGTCTTCGGGAGAATTTTTCAAAGATTGAAGTTGAGGGGAATTTACTGAAAGCGCAGGCCGGTGCCCTGATGAAAGAAGTGGCAGAGGCTGCTCTTGAACATGGGCTTGCAGGACTTGAATTTGCCCACGGGATTCCCGGCACTATTGGTGGCGGCGTAACGATGAATGCCGGCGCCTATGACGGCGAGACCAAGGATGTGGTTAAGTCAGTGACGGCGATGGATCGTGAGGGGAATCTTCACAATTTTACAAATGAAGAGATGCACTTTCGCTATCGACATTCTCGCGTTCAAGAGGAGGGACTTGTCATTGTGGAGGTCGTCTATGAACTTGAGCCGGGCGATCGAAATGCCATTGAGGCAAAGATGGAGGATCTGATGAATAGGCGAAAGTCCAAGCAACCTCTTGAGATGCCAAGTGCCGGCTCAACTTTTAAGAGACCGGAGGGCTACTTTGCCGGTCAGTTGATTGATCAGGCGGGGCTTCGCGGCGTGCGTCACGACGGTGCGCAAATTTCGCAAAAGCACTGCGGATTTGTCGTCAATGCAGATCACGCCACTTGCCAAGACGTGGTGGAACTTATACGCATGGTTCAGGGAATTGTCTATCAGGTACATGGTGTTCGAATGGAAACTGAGGTCAAAGTCATAGGAGAAAAATAGATGGAACTGCTCATTGTTACGGGATTAAGCGGGGCCGGAAAGACTCAGGCCCTGAACAGTTTGGAAGATCTGGGTTATTTTTGCATGGACAATATGCCTTTGGATTTACTGGAGTATTTTTTAGATCATGCCGGCGAGGACTACACACATGTGGCCCTAGTTTTGGATTTAAAATATAAAAACACCCTCGAGGATCTCTTGGCGGCCTTTGCCTTTGTCAAAGAAAAGGTGAAAAATGTCAAGATTATCTATCTGGAAGCATCGAGAGAAATCCTCATTAAGCGCTACAAGGAGTCGCGCCGTCCCCATCCCTTCAGTCCCTATCTAACGGACGGAATCAAGATGGAAGTGGAGAGCATGTCAAAGGTTCGTGAGATGGCAGATCTCATTATCAACACGGATCACTTGACAAACCAGGCGCTAAAGATCAAACTGCAAACTTTCATCGGCGAAGCGGAACAGGAGACCATCATCTCTGTGGTGAGTTTTGGTTTTAAATATGGCGTGTTGGAGGAGGCGGACATTGTCTATGACGTGCGATTTATTCCAAATCCCTACTACATTGATGAATTGCGTCATGTCAATGGAACGGAAAAGGCCACCTCGGACTATGTCCTTCAGTGGGAAGTGAGTCAGGTCTTTTTAGATAAAGTTGAGGACTATCTCCTCTATTTCCAACCTCTCTACAAGGAGCAGGGACGTAATTTAATTACAGTGGGACTTGGCTGCACCGGTGGATTTCACAGATCCGTAGCCCTTGCCGTAGCCCTTGCTAAAAGGCTTCAAGACAAGGGGTATAAAGTGCTATTGAGTCATAGAGAAGAGGGATCCAAATGGTAGTAAATCTTGCAAATCCAAGTTTTGTCGTCCTGGGCGGCGGTCACGGACTCTCTGTTTTGCTCAAAGGTTTGAAGCGCTTTACAGAAGATCTCACAGCTATTGTCAGTGTGGCTGATGACGGAGGCGGAAGCGGAAGACTTCGAAAAGAGATGGGCATCTTACCTCCCGGAGATATCAGAAACTGCCTTGTGGCACTTGCAAATACGGAGCCGTCCATGGAACTCTTGCTGCAGTATCGCTATCAAGAGGGCGTGCTCGAGGGACAAAATTTCGGCAATCTTCTCATTGCTGCACTCTATGATATCTATGGAGATTTTGAAGAGGCGCTGAGGCAATTGTCCAATGTACTGCAAATTACAGGAACCGTGCTTCCGGTAACGGTCGATGATGTTCGGCTGGTGGGTCACTTCACCAATGGCGAGATCATGACCGGGGAGTCCAATATTCCACGCTACGCAAGAGAGCATAATGTTGAAATTGAGAGAATTACCATTGATGGCGAGGACATTCATGTCAACGAAGATTGCCTGGAAGCTATTGATCGAGCACAGGTCATTGTCTTGGGACCGGGAAGTCTGTATACTTCCATTATTCCAAATTTAATTATTCCGGGACTTGCAGAGGCCATTCAAAAGAGTTCGGCAAAGCTTGTCTACGTTGCCAATGTAACCACTCAATTCGGCGAGACACACAATATGAATGTGCTGGATCATATTGAAGCACTGGAGCGTCATGGACTGGAAAGGCGAATCGATGTGGTGCTTGTCAATACGACGCCGGTAGAAAATACTTCGGCAAATGACAAAAACACACAGCTTCTCATGACAGAAAATGAGGAGAAATTGATACGCGCCAAGGGAATTGAAGTGGAGAAGGGTGATTTCATTTGTGAGGAACAGGGGCAGATGAAACACAATGGTTTAATGGTTTCACAAAAATTGTTCGCAATGTCAGATAAGTGGTTAAAATCCAATGGTTAGAGCGTGGTCCGATATGGGAACCTTTGCCTCGAAGATGAAAATTGTGTGAATTGTTTAGTGGGTTAAATTGATTTAGCCCCTGAGTATGGTGTATAATATTATAAATACTTAGATTGAATGGAGCGATGTACATGAGTTTTTCATCTCAGGTTAAGGATGAACTGGCCCGTCTCAGCGTGGAGAGCACCTGTTGCAGAGTTGCAGAACTTGCTGGGCTTGTCAGGATGTGCGGCTCAATTCAAACGGATGCCTTTGAAATTAAAAGTATTTATTTCACAACTGAAAACGCATCCATTGCTCGTCGACTGGTTACTTTTCTTAAGAAACTATATACTAAAGACTTGGAGACGACAGTGATAAAAAACACACAGCTCAAGCAAAATCGCTATTACCGAATTTCTGTAAATGATGCCTATGCTACACAGACGCTGTTAAATGATGTCCACTTTATTCATGGAGATGACATCTTTTCTCAAACTTATCCTGTAACGGCAGATTTACTTAGAGAAGCCTGTTGTGTGCGGTCATATATACGCGGATGATTCTTAGGTTCCGGCTCCGTGTCCAATCCGGAGCGGTCCTATCATTTGGAATTTGTAACGAATTCCTACGAGCATGGAGAGGACTTGATCCACTGGTTGAGACAAGCGGGATTTAATGGGCGAATGTCGGAGCGCAAGAGCAACTACATCGTCTATATTAAAGAGGCGGATCAGATCTCTGACTTACTTGCCTTTATGGGCGCATCAACTTCCGTGCTCAAGTTTGAAGACATACGAGTCGTTAAAGAGATACGAAATAATGTAAATCGAATCGTCAATTGTGAAACAGCCAATTTATCCAAAACATTGGAGGCATCGTTTAAACATATAGAAGATATTGAATTGATAGAACAAACCCTGGGTCTTGAAAATATTCCCATTAATTTGCAGGAAATTGCACGAGTGAGACGGGAATATCCTGAGGCGAGTCTTCAGGAACTGGGACAGTATGCAAACCCACCGGTGGGCAAGAGCGGGGTTCATCATAGACTGAAAAAAATTAGTGAAATTGCACGCAAATTGAGAGGAGATGTGGGATGAAGCAAGCTACACTGACACTTAAGAATAAAGAGGGATTACATGCGAGAGCGGCTGCCTTGTTTGTGAGGGAGGCCAACAAATACGCTTCTGACATCGCACTGATTGTAGATCGAGAAGAAGTCAATGGCAAGAGCATCATAGGGATTATGAGTTTGGGAATATTTTCAGGACAAGAAATTACACTAAAAGCTGAGGGTTCCGATGAAGTGGAGGCCATTGAAGGGCTAGTTCATTTAATCGAGCATGACCTAAACGAGAACTAAGAGCCAACAAAGCGTTGAGCTCTTTTTTATATTTGATATAGAAAGAGGTCCAGATGTCACAAGTACCGTTTGTTCACCTACACCTTCATACGGAGTACTCGCTCCTGGACGGTTCTACGCGAATCCAAAAGCTGCCGGAACTTGTCAAGGAGCAGGGGATGAATGCCGTGGCCATTACTGATCACGGCAATATGTATGGAGTGATTCAGTTTTATAAGGCCTGCCATGAGGCGGGAATTAAGCCGATTATCGGCAGTGAAGTTTATGTGACGGCAGACAGTCGCTTAAAAAAAGATGCGGACAACCGAAGATTCCATCTAGTTTTACTTGCAGAGAACAATGTAGGCTACAGAAATCTAATGCACATTGTCAGTGAGGGGTTTGTCAGCGGATTTTACTATAAGCCGAGAATTGACTATGAGATCCTTCGAAAATATAGTGAGGGAATCATTGCCACCAGTGCCTGTCTTGGGGGCGAAGTTCAACAGCATCTATTGAATAATAATTATGAAGAGGCCAGGGCGCGAGCCTTAAACTATGTGGAGATCTTTGGCAAGGATAATTTCTTTTTGGAACTCCAGGATCACGGCATAAGGGAGCAAAAGGAAGTCAATTTGGAGTTGATTAGACTCTCTAGGGAGCTTGACATTCCGCTGATTGCAACCAACGATGTGCACTATGCCAGAAGAGAAGATGCCAAGGCCCACGATGTGCTCCTCTGCGTACAGACAAATAGTACCATTGATGAACAAAAGCGAATGAAGTTTCCCTCCGATGAGTTCTATGTCAAGAGTCCTGAGGAGATGGCGGCACTTTTTCCAAATCATCTAGAGGCACTTGAAAATACACAGAAAATCGCCAATCGCTGTCAGGTGGATTTAGAATTTGGCCATCTTCACCTGCCCTTTTTTGAAGTGCCCGAAGGCTTTACCAACGAGTCCTATTTGGAACACTTGGTTCGCGAGGGACTCTATCAACGCTATGGAGAAATTTCTCCTGAAAAAGAGCAGCGCTATCAATATGAGCTAACCACCATTCGGGACATGGGGTATGTGGACTACTGCCTCAGTGTGTGGGATTTTATACGTTACGCCAAGGAGCACGGCATAGAAGTAGGACCGGGACGTGGATCGGCAGCGGGAAGCTTAATCTCCTATGCGCTAGGAATAATCGATGTGGATCCCTTGGAGCACGGTCTGCTCTTTGAGCGATTTTTAAATCCGGAGCGCGTCAGTATGCCCGATATTGACATTGATTTTTGCTATGAGCGTCGGGACGAGGTCATTCATTACGTTATAGAAAAATACGGACAGGACCATGTGGCGCAAATTGTCACTTTTGGAACCATGGGTGCGCGAGGTGCAATTCGAGATGTGGGTCGCGCCCTGGATATGCCCTATGGACGAGTGGACTACATTGCGAAATTAATTCCAAATCAGCTAAATATTACCATCGATAAGGCACTGGATATCTCAAGTAGACTTCAAGATGAGATGCAGGACAACGAGGATGTTCACGAGCTCATTGATATTGCAAAGACGGTAGAGGGAATGCCAAGGCATACTTCAACTCACGCTGCAGGGGTTGTCATCTCTAAGGAAGAAGTGACGGAGTATGTGCCCTTGACTCGAAATGGCGAGATTATCTCGACGCAGTTTAATATGATTGAGCTTGAAGAGCTGGGCCTATTAAAGATGGACTTTTTAGGTTTGAGAACACTTACGGTGATTCGCGATGCACTTCAACTCATCAAGGAACAACACGGGGTCGAGGTTGATTTTGACGAACTGGGTCTTGATGATCCGGAAGTTTTAAAACTCTTTGAAAAGGCAGAGACCCTCGGTGTCTTTCAATTTGAAAGTGGGGGCATGCGCGCCTTTTTAAAGGAACTGAAGGCAAATAAGTTTGAAGATCTCGTGGCGGCCAATGCACTTTTTAGACCGGGGCCCATGAGCCAAATTCCAAAATTTGTCGAGTCTAAGCACGATCCCTCAAAGATCACCTATCCCCATCCGGCGGTTCAGGATATTTTAAGTGAAACATACGGCGTCATTGTCTATCAGGAGCAGGTGATGCAAATCGTCCGTAAAGTGGGCGGCTACAGCCTAGGACGTGCGGATATTTTAAGACGCGCCATGAGTAAAAAGAAGATGGAAGTGATGGAGCAGGAGCGTCAAAACTTCATTTACGGGCAGCTGGATGATGAGGGAAATGTCCTTGTCAGTGGCGCAATCAAAAATGGCGTGGATGAAAAGTCGGCCAACGGCATCTATGATTTGATGATTGACTTTGCAAACTATGCCTTTAATAAATCTCACTCCGTTGCCTACGCCGTCATCGCCTATCGAAGTGCCTGGCTTAAGAGATATTATCCTGTGGAATTTATGGCAGCGCAGATTTCATCCCACATGGGAAATACGCGTCAGGTAAATCTCTACATCAGAGAATGCCAGCGTCTAAATATAAAGATTTTGCCACCAAGTATCAATCACTCCTTTAGTAAATTTACAGTCGAGGACGGTGCCATTCGCTACGGACTTAAGGCCGTGCGAAGTGTGGGAGAAAACTTGATACAAGGTATTGTGAAGGCAAGGGAAGATGGCGGAGAATTTACTTCTCTTACAGACTTCATCACACGAGTCAACAAGGTGGCGCCCTCCACAATGAACAGGCGAGCCATTGAGTCTTTAATTCAATCGGGAGCTATGGATTCGCTTGGAGGCAATCGTGCGCAGTATCTTGCCATTTATGAGGGGGTCATTGACAGTGTGGTCAGTGCCGGAAGACAAAATATTGCGGGACAGTTTTCACTCTTTGATCAAAGTGAAGATGCCTACGAAGATGAGTTGCCGGCACTTAAAGATTTCGATCAAAAGCGGAAGCTTGCCTTTGAAAAGGAAATCTTAGGTATCTATGTGTCCGGGCATCCTTTGGAGCCCTATGCGCGTCAAGTGGAGAATGTAACCACGATGAACACGACAGAAATCTACGAGCAGGCGGAGCAAAATCATCAGAGTATGCCTGTGGTTCTTGGAGGGATGTTTACCGCTATTCGCACCATGGTGACTAAGAAAAACCAAATGATGGCCTTTGCCATTTTGGAAGATCTCGTGGGAAGTATTGAACTTGTCATCTTTCCAAAGCTCTATCGTGAGTTGCCACCGGGACTTTTAGAAGAGGATCAGGTGGTGAAGGTAACCGGGCGAGTGGAGG
>CAYFQX010000005.1:16047-24474 GCA_964345405.1 uncultured Peptoniphilaceae bacterium | reverse complement strand
AGGGTTCTGAGGTAGAAGAGCCGAAGATGATTGTTGAAAAAATCGAGCCCTTGGAAGAGGAACCCATGCAAAAACTCTACCTCCGCGTCCAAAACTGGGAGGGCGTCGAGCCGGTACAAAATGTACTGTCAAAATATTTAGGAAAAATGGAAGTAATTTTGTATCTTCAGGATGAGAAAAGGGGTATTGGTTTACCAAGAGCATATTGGGTCGATGAGACTCGTTTAGAACTTGTAAGAGAAGATCTGTCTCAGTGGATTGATACAGATAGAGACTTTATTGTGAAATGAGGCTAGTTATGAAAAATATCGGTATCTTAACCAGTGGCGGCGACGCACCGGGGATGAATCCCGCCATTCGCGCCGCTGTGCGCACGGCCATTCATTTGGGATTTGGAATCTATGGAATTTACGATGGATTTACAGGACTGATTGAGGGGGATATCTTTGAGATGAATCTCTCCTCAGTGGCAGATATTATTCATCGCGGGGGTACTATTTTAGGCACGTCGCGATCGGATGAATTTAAAACGGAAGAGGGACTGAAAAAGGCCCTGAAGCAAATAAAGAAATTTAAACTGGACGGCATCATTGTCCTAGGTGGCGATGGAAGTATGATGGGTGCGCAAAGTTTGTCTCAAGCAGGCATTCCAACTTATTGCATTCCCTGCACTATTGACAACGACATGGGCTATACTGAGTTTACCATTGGATTTTTTACGGCCGTTGAAACAATCGTCGATGCAACGGTTAAGATCCGTGACACTTCCAGTTCTCATGAGAGAGCCAGTATCATTGAAGTGATGGGCAGAACATGCGGCGACTTGGCCCTCTATGCCGGCGTGGCAGCTGGGGCTGAAAATATTGTCGTACCGGAAAAGGAATATCAACTGAAGCCATTGGTGGATAAGGTGATTCAGGGGAAAAATCGTGGCAAGAGACACCACATTATCTTGGTGACTGAAGACACGGTACCTCCCTATGAGCTCGCAGAGGCCATCGAAAGGGAGACAGGTGTCGTGACTCGCGTAACCATCCTAGGTTATATTCAGCGTGGGGGAAGTCCGTCCATTAATGATCGACTCATGGGCAGTTTAATGGGTGAAAAGGCGGTTCGCCTCTTTGCAGCAGGTCATGAAAGTGCGGCCATCGGCATCAGAGGGAATCAACTTTTCTGCGAATCCATTGACGCGGCCGTTGCCGTGCCAAATGAGTTAAACAACGGACTTTACGAGACATTAAAAGTTATTTCCATCTAGGAGGAAATTATGAAAAAGACAAAGATTGTTGCAACTATCGGACCTGCCTCAGACGATAGGGAAATTCTTAGAGAATTTTTATCTTCAGGCGTCAATGTCTGTCGATTGAATTTTTCCCATGGAACACACAAGAGTCATTTAGAGACCATTCGAAAGATTAAGGAAGTGCGTGAGGAAATGGGGCTTCCGGTGGCGATTATGCTAGACACAAAGGGGCCGGAGATTCGCATGGGAGAAATTGGTGGCGACGGAGTCATTGACTTGGCTCCCGGCGAAGAATATACTTTCCTGTCTGAAGAGGTGGTTGGCGATAAAAAGCGGGCCACTATCTCCTACGATCATCTTTGGAAGGACATCGAAGTGGGACAGATATTACTCATTGACGATGGACTTCTTGAGATGGAAGTGGTTGAAATTGAACCTGGGAAAATCTTGGCTCGTGCACTGAACAATGGTCAAATCAGCTCCAACAAGGGAGTCAATGTACCGGGAGCGGCCATCCGACTTCCCTCACTGACGGACAAAGATCGCTTGGACATTAAACTTGCCATTGATGAAGATCTTGACTTTATTGCTGCCTCTTTCATTCGGCGAGCTGAGGATATCTTAGCCATTCGCGCTATTTTAGAAGAGGAAAAATGTGAGACCATCAAGATCATTGCAAAGATTGAAAATGCAGAAGGCGTGGAGCACTTAGATGAGATTACCCGCGTGGCCGACGGAATCATGGTGGCTCGCGGTGACTTGGGCGTGGAAATTGAACCGGAATCTCTGCCACTTATTCAAAAGGAAATGATCTACAAATCCAATGAAGAGGGGATTCCCGTCATCACAGCTACTCAAATGCTCGACTCCATGATGCGAAACCCAAGACCTACTCGCGCTGAAACATCGGATGTTGCCAATGCGATATTTGATGGGACATCTGCCATTATGCTTTCAGGTGAAACTGCATCGGGAAAATATCCTGTTGAAGCGGTTAAGATGATGTCAAAGATTGCCATGAAGACGGAGGCGGCGCTGGATTATGACAATATTCTCGCCTCTTATGTCAAGGGGCTGGACTCCACGATTACCAACGTCATTGCAAGAAACGCCTGTGAAATCAGTAGAGAACTTAAGATGCGCGCCATAGTCGTTGCGACAACCACCGGTTACTCTGCGCGTGCAATTTCTAAATTCAGACCGGAAGCAAAGATCGTTGCAGTGACACCGGATGAGCATGCGCAGCGCCACCTAGCTTTAAGTTGGGGCGTAACACCGCTGCTTTCAAAAGATACGACAGATGTGCTCACAGATACCATTCCCGTGGCGCAAAAGCACGGTGTCATTGTCGAGGGAGATCTTGTCGTCTTTGTTGCAGGTATTCCTCAGGGGAGGAATATCCTCGTGACTTTGATACGGGCGATATACTGGTGGTCCGATCCTATCAACCGGAGATGGCACGACTTGTGGAACGCGCCGGCGGATTAATTACAGAGGAAGAGGGGCTTACTTCGCCCGGTGCTATTGCAGGTCTTTATAGTGATACACCAACTATTGTCGGAGCAAAGGATGCCACCAAGCTCATACCCAATGAGCAGTTTATCACCATGGATGTAAATACCGGCGAAATCTATCTTGGCAATGTGGAAGTAAATTAACTTTAATAAATTTAGATTCATGTTATAATAGTAGCGTTAGTTGGAGGAAGAGGTAGGCGTGAAGTGGCAGGGAAGGGGAAGTTGTCCTTGAACGAAGGGTGAAGAGGCACTCGCGATTTACTGCTGCATCTGCTACTACCCTCTATAAGTAGCGATACATGGAGGAATTAAATGAATCAAGATGTTAAGCCTGATAAAGTCAGGAAGCTCGTTGTCGTAAGTTTGTTCATTGCACTTCACTTAATTTTAAATCGGTTTTTAGAAATTCCGATTTCAAATTTCGGGAAGATTTCACTGTCCTTTATCCCCATCTCCGTTGTCGGGGCGGTCTTTGGACCGGGAACGGCTATTGTGGCTGGGATCATCGAGGATCTTTTGGGAGTAATGTTATTTCCAAAGGGAGCATACTTTCCTGGGTTTACGGTGACGGCAGCGCTCAATGGTTTTATCTACGGCTATCTGCTACACAATCGCGAAGATAATGTCAAATATGTGATTGCAGCCGGTGTACTTTCAACAATTATAGGAAACACCTTGCTATCCTCGGTGTGGATCTCCATGCTGACCGGCATGCCCTATCCTGTCGCTGTTGTACAGAGATTACCGGGCCACGCCCTAATGATTGCTGCAAAAGTCATTGTCCTACCGATGCTCCTTCCACGACTTGCTAAGGAAGTGAGAAAAGTAGTATATAAGTAACTTAAGGCAGCTTGGCTGCCTTTTTTAAATCAAAGGAGTTGTATCGTGACTGAATTTTCTCGCTTTGAAGAGATGGCGACGATCTTAGATGATCTTGTCGATGAAATTCCCGATGAAGTGCTCTATGGACTCAATGGGGGAATTTTACTTTCAGAAGAGACTGTGTATCATCCTGAATCGGTAGATGACACTTTGGTTGTTGCAGGAGGTTATCAGAAGTCTGTGCTCGGATACACCATTGTCATTTACTATGGGTCGATGATGGAGCTCTACTGGAATCTATCTCACGATGAATTGAGGGAGAAACTCAAGAGCACGCTCTATCATGAGTTGACCCATCATCTTGAGAATATGGCAGGGGATCAGTCCCTTGAAATTGAAGATTTTCATCAAATTGAAAAATATAAACGGGAGGTGAGAGGCGATGAACCGAATTCTAGGTGAGCTCAATAAGGGGCTTGGGATTTTTCTGGATTATCTCTTTGAGATTATCATTGGCATTGTCAGTACCTTCGTCACTATTTTTAAATCATTTCAGCAGATTTTGGCAGGATTTCTCGTCTTTGGAGGCTGTCTCTTTATACTGATTCTGTTCAATCCATTCTTCTTACAGAGAACGAAGGGACTTCCCCTATTTATACTGTTGATTATGGTCTTTCCCATCATTGGTAAAATCGCCGTATCTTACTTAAAATACTTGCAGTACATTGTGACTGAAAACTTCTATGAACGTGCCGATAATTATCTCCTAGGCGTAGATCGACCAAGCACTGTGTTGGGAAACTATGGGTTCCGCGAGGAGCGAAGATTGGAGCGTGCAAGGCAGGAAGCACAGCAGCGAGCATGGGAGCAAGAGCAAGAGCGCAGGCGTGCTCAAGAGGAAGCTTTCCGACAAATTTTTGAAGAGTTTATCCGGGGTGGCGGGAGTTTTCAGTGGCAATACGGTCCCTATACCGGTGAGCAAGGATCCTACGGTGGTCAGCAAGGTGGACAGCGCGGATATAGTTCCCCTTCGCAATTTAAATTACAATACGAGGGCGCCTGTGATATTCTCGGCGTTCCCTATACTGCAGATAAATATGAAATTCGACTGGCCTATCGTCAAAAGGCTAAGGAATACCATCCGGATTTAAACAAAGCGGAGAATGCCACTGAGATGTTCCAAAAGGCCAATGCAGCCAATGAGTTCTTAAGTGATGAGAATATTAAAATCTATCATGAACGATATGTAAATAATCAGTAAATTAGGATTGACTTTATATAAAACTTAGGTTATGATATATAAAGTCAGTTTGCTGTCGTAGCTCAGTAGGTAGAGCACTACATTGGTAATGTAGAGGTCACGGGTTCGACTCCCGTCGTCAGCTCCATAATGAAACGGTTAGATTGTAGTGATCTAACCGTTTTTTTATCTCTATATTAATTTTATTTAAATCTCGTAAAGTTTAAATAATCCGACATAAAAAATCCCTCGGGAAGTCCCAAGGGATTTTATTTATCTCATAGTGACAACTTCCTCTGCAGAAGTTGGATGGATGGCCACGATATTGTCAAAGTCCGCTTTGGTAGCGCCCATCTTAATGGCGACGCCAAAACCCTGTAGCATTTCATCCACGCCGCGACCAATCATGTGTAGTCCCACGACCTTTTCGTCCTTGCCGGCACAGACAAGTTTCATGCGAGTCATGGAAGGGGAGTCGGTAATGGCGGTAAACATATCTCTAAACTTAGTTTCATAGATGGTAACTTCATCTTCGCCGTACTTATCCTTCGCTTGAACTTCAGTGAGTCCAATGATGCCAATAGGTGGTGAGAAGAAGACGACGGATGGGATGTTTTCGTATTCTAAATAGAGATCCGGTTGATTGTTAAAGAGACGATCGGCAAGCCGACGTCCTGCAGCAATGGCAACGGGAGTGAGGGCGATATTTGGTGTCACATCGCCAACGGCATAGATACCGTTGATATTGGTCTCTTGAAATTTATTGACCTCAACATAGCCGCGAGCATCGAGCTTTACGCCAATGGCATCCAAGTTGATGTCTCTCGTATTTGGAAGTCTTCCCGTAGCCCAAATGACCTTTTCCGCTTGAATTACTTCGCCGGATTCGGAAGTCATTTCAATTAAGTCGCCAACTTTCTTGGCGCTTTCGGGGCTGTAGTGATCGTGAATGTGAACACTTGTCTTTTTCATCTCTTCCATGAGCCCTTCAATGACAAAGGAATCGTATTTACGTAGAGGAACGTCGCCTCTAAAACAGAAATGAGTCTCTACGCCCAGACTGTCAAGAAGATGGGACAGTTCGACGCCAATATAGCCGCCGCCTACGACGATGATGGACTTGGGTAGGGATTCCCAAGTAAAGAAATCGTCGGAGGTGTCAAAGAGTTCGCCGCCGGGAATTCTCGGTGGATTTGGATAGGAACCGGTGGCAATTAAGATGTGATCGGCCTTTAGTGTACGGTCGCCAACTTTGACAGTTCTACCATCGACAAATTCTGCCTTGCCAATGATGAATTCCGTACCGCGAGCATCAAAGCCCGCTTGATAACTTTCTCTTGCACGATTCATATAGGCAAGTTGACGCGCTCTAAAATCTTCAAAGGAAAAACCGGTGTAATTAAAGTCAAAGCCGTAGTCCTTGCCGTACAAGTGCATTACATCGCTTATTTGAGAGGCGTACCACATGGCCTTTTTAGGCACGCAGCCTCGATTGACACAGGCGCCACCTGCCCGATCCATTTCTATAAGTGCAACCTTCTTGCCACGTTCAGCTGCACGATTGGCAGATGCAATCCCACCACTGCCGCCGCCAATGACGATATAATCAAATTTCTCTATATTCATAAATTTCTCCTTTCTGAGCAATTCTCAAATTATTTATACCCAATCATTGATTGATAAAAAACCACAATTCATCAATTGCTCAAGGACCCGTAAATTGATAAACAGCGCAAGATCTTGTATAATAGTAATATTGAATACAATCATTTTTAAATTCTCGACACATAAGGAGGCAAATCATGTCAAAAAGCTTTTATTTGACAACCCCTATTTACTATCCAAGTGATAATTTACACATTGGTCATACCTACAGTACGGTTGCGGCCGATTCAATAAAGAAGTTTAAACAATTCCAAGGCGAAGATGTCTTTTTTGTCACAGGCTCTGACGAACATGGACAAAAGATTGAAAATGAGGCAAAAAAAGCCGGTGTCACACCAAAGGAATATGTCGATAAGATTGTGGCTGACACTAAGAAACTTTGGGAAATGTTAGACATTGACTACGACCGTTTTGTCCGCTCGACAGATCCCGATCATGAGAAGAATGTTCAGGAGATCTTTACAAAACTTTACGAAAAGGGAGAGATCTACAAGGGCGAGTACGAAGGATTCTACTGTACACCTTGTGAAGCCTTTTGGACAGAAACTCAACTAGGTGAGGGACACACCTGCCCGGACTGCGGTAGAGAAACTCAAAAGGCAAAAGAGGAAACCTATCTCTTTAGATTGTCTGAGTATCGCGATCGTCTCCTTGAGTACTATGAGGCTCATCCGGAATTCATCCAACCGCACAGTCGCGAGGCGGAGATGGTCAACTCCTTCTTAAAGGACGGTCTGGAAGACTTATCTGTTACAAGATCCAGTTTCAGTTGGGGCGTTCCTGTTCCCTTTGATCCAAAACATGTTGTCTATGTTTGGGTAGATGCCTTAAGTTGCTATCTCACAGGGATCGGTTACGGAACGGATGAGGCGAAATTTAATAAATACTGGCCAGCCGATGTCCACTTAGTGGGTAAGGAAATCATGCGTTTCCACACCATCATTTGGCCGGCACTGCTCATGGCGCTGGATATGCCGCTGCCAAAGACTGTCTTTGGTCACGGATGGATTTTATTTGACGATGACAAGATGAGTAAGTCCAAGGGTAATATCATGTATCCGGAGCCCATTGTTGAGCTCTATGGCATCGATGCTCTAAAATATTTCCTACTACGGGAATTTAGCTTTGGTCAAGACGGCAGCTTTAGTACCAAAGCTTTCCTCAGTCGTCTAAATTCAGACCTTGCCAATGATCTTGGCAATCTCTTAAGTCGTACCGTCTCCATGATTGAAAAATATCAGGACTCCATCATTAAAAAACCGGAGGAAGTAACGGAGCTGGACCAAGAACTTCAAACCATGGCCACCGGCACCTGGGCAAAAGTCGAAGAGGCAATGGAGCGCTACCAATTTAGCCATGCCCTGGATGAAATTTGGAAATTAATTCGCAGAACGAATAAATATGTCGACGAGACAGAGCCTTGGAAACTTGCCAAGGGCGAAGATGCTGAACTGCGCCGTTTAGAGGGAGTACTTTACCACTTGGCAGAGTCACTGCGCATCATCTCTGTATTGATCTCTCCATTTATGCCTGAGACGACTCAAAAGATTCAAAAGCAACTGGGTCTCGATGGCAAGAATTTAAATGTCTCATATGCAACGACCTGGGGCGGTTTAAAGGATGGCCACAAGGTATGTCGCGGTGAAATTATCTTCCCTCGACTCGATATTGAAGAGGAAACCGTGCGTCTCAATGAAAAGAATCAGGAACTCATGGCCAAGCGCCGTGAAGAAAAGGAAAATTTAGCTGGGGAGAGTGAAAAAGTGGAAACGTTCAAACCAGAAATTACCATTGATGACTTTGATAAACTGGATATTCGCGTGGCAACAGTTGTAAGTTGCGAGGACCATCCAAATGCGGATCGTCTCTATGTGTTAAAAGTTAGAATGGGCAGCGAAGAGCGCACCATCTGTTCAAGTATTAAAGATGACTACACCAAG
>CAYFQX010000005.1:8713-16037 GCA_964345405.1 uncultured Peptoniphilaceae bacterium | reverse complement strand
GAAGACCTGGTCGGTCGTCAAATTTTAGTTCTAGCAAACTTAAAGCCAATTAAACTTCGCGGCGTCGAATCTTACGGAATGTTACTGGCAGCGGAAGATGAAGATGGTAAGTTAAGTCTTGCCACTGTCATGGAAGAACTAAAGGACAATGCAAAGATTAGTTAAAGGAGTTTAGATAATTTGTTAATTGATTCTCATGCACATCTCGATGATCGTAGATTTAATAAAGATAGAGAACAGCTTATAAAAAATCTTGAAAAAGACGGCATTGAACTTGTCGTCAACATCGGTTCAAACTTACAGACCAGTGAGGACAGTGTAAAACTTGCAGAGGCCTACGAGCCGGTCTATGCTGTCGTTGGCGTCCATCCTCACGATGCCGATGAGTACGATGATAAGATTGAAGCAAGACTTCGTGAACTTGCCGGGCATAAAAAAGTCGTGGCCATTGGTGAAATTGGGCTGGACTACTACAGAAATTTAAGTCCCAAGGATGTTCAAATAGATGTCTTTAAGCGCCAACTTAAACTTGCTCGTGAACTGGATATGCCCATTGTCATTCACAGTCGCGATGCCTCTCAAGCAGTCTTTGATATCTTGAGAGAATTTAAGATGAAAAATCCTCAAATGGACATCTTGATTCACTGCTATAGTGACTCTGTGGAACTGATGAGAGAGTATGTCAAACTTGGCTGCTATATTGCCCTTGGTGGCACGACAACATTTAAAAATTCTCGTGTCGCAAAGGAAGTGGCAAAGCAAGTGCCCCTTGAGCGCTTAGTGCTTGAAACCGACTCACCTTATCTGACACCGGAACCGATGCGCGGCAAGCGAAACGAACCGAAATACGTCGACTATGTAGCGCAGCAAATTGCAGATTTACGCGGTATCACTAAGGAAGAAGTGGCCTTTCAAACAAGCTTCAATGCTCGTAAATTTTATAGAATTGATGACTGATGAAGATTAAGGAAGTTATTGTCGTTGAGGGGAAGGATGATGTGGCGGCGGTCAAGGCTGCCGTGGACTGTGAAGTCATCACAACATCAGGTTACGCCTTTGGGGGCGAACTGATGAAGACTCTGCGTCAAATGGAAAAACGCTGCGGAGTTATTATTTTGACAGATCCCGACTATATGGGAACTCAAATTCGCAAGCGCATTGCCAAGGGACTAAATCATCCAAAACATGCCTTTCTCCCTCAAAATCAGGCAATTAAAAAAGAAGATATCGGCGTGGAAAATGCATCACCTGAGGATATTCGCAAGGCCCTGGAGGGGGCCAAGGCGGAGATGAAAAATCCAACGGAAGAATTTACAAAGGCGGATCTTAGAAGATACGGCTTAACGGGAACACCGGATGCTACAAGACTTCGCGATGAAATCGGCAGAGAGTTGGGCATCGGGTTTGGCAATGCAAAGCAATTTTTGCACAGACTAAATCATTTTGGAATTACAAGAGAAGAATTTGAAGCGGCATGGGAGGAAGTGACGAAGTGACAAGAGGACGACTTTATCATCCGTCAACTATTCGAGAAATTAATAGAGATTACGGTTTTAAATTTACAAAGTCACTGGGACAGAACTTTCTTATTGATGGCAATATTTTAAACAAGATGATTGCCGAGTCAGAAATTACTAAGGAAGATGTGGTTCTTGAAATTGGAACCGGCATCGGCACACTGACCCAGGCCCTTGCAGAGGCGGCAGGAAAGGTCTTTGCCGTAGAGATTGATCGGGAACTTGAACCAATCCTTGCAGACACCTTGGAAGATTACGACAATATCGAGATTCTATTTGCAAATTTTTTAGACATTGATCTAAAGGAAGAGATTGAAAAGAGATTTGGAAATAGATCCATTAAAGTGGTGGCCAATCTTCCCTACTATGTAACGACGCCCATCTTAATTAAATTATTAAACTCCGGTGTACCCATTGAAAGCATTCAAATTATGGTACAAAAGGAAATGGGCGAGCGCATGACTTCTGGTCACGGCAACAAGGACTACGGATCACTTTCTGTCTATGTCCAGCTGCGTACGGAAGCGGAGATTGTCATCCATGTTCCGAAAACTTGTTTTATGCCGGCGCCGAAGGTGGACAGTGTTGTTGTTCTTCTCAAACCTAAGGAACTTCCATCTTGGATTGATACGGAGCGAATGGAAAAAATTGTCAGAGCAGCTTTTTCAAAGCGTAGAAAGACCGTACTCAATGCCTTGAGCACTTATGGATTTGTCTGTGAGCGCGAAGAAATCAAGAGAGCACTGGAAGCTTCGGGCATTGATCCGAGCAGAAGAGCTGAGGACATTACCATTAATGAATATTTAAGTCTTGCAAATAATTTTCCGGCAATATAGGGGGTATCTTATGAATAGAGACACAGAGCCACTGGATATGTCAAAAGTCCAAAAGAATATGGAAGATTTTAAAAATGATGAAGCCTCTTTAGATATGCTAAGTAGAATCTTTAAAGCATTGGGCGACCCCACTCGGCTAAAAATTATCTATGCTCTCAGTCATGGCACATTAAATGTCAGTCAACTGGTGGATCTTCTAGGTATGAGCCAGTCCTCCATCTCTCACCAGCTGAGATTGCTTCGAAGTGAGAAACTCGTCAAGGACACCCGTGTGGGACGAAAGATCTACTATTCTCTGGATGATGATCATGTCATTGGACTTTTTGATCAAGGTTATGAACATGTTCAACATAAACGTCAGGGGCGTGATTAAATAAATTATCCAAGGGTATAATTAGTTTAGGTATGATGTCAATTAATTTTAAGGAGGACTATATATGGCAAAGAAAGTAGTAATTTATACAAGTAATACCTGTCCATTCTGTACAATGGCAACGGATTTCCTAAAGGATCGCGGCGTAGATTTTGAAGAAAAGAACGTTCAAACAGATGCCACTGCTCGTGAAGAACTGCTGGCTAAGGGCTACACCGGCGTACCTGTCATCAACATCGATGGCGAAGAAATCGTTGGATTTGACAAAGGTAAAATTGAAAAACTTTTAGATGCTTAAGAAATAAAGGGAGTGCGAGCACACTCTCTTTTTTTATGTCTAAAGTGTGTTCATTGTCAAAGAACTGGCTAATATTTGTTAAATTTAAGTGAAAAGCTCCCCCTTAAAAAATCTCTATGATATACTAAGTTTGATTAAAGGGAGGTCATTATGAAAAGAAAATATACAACGCTGTTACTTGCTCTTACCATGGTTCTTGGCATGAGCTTAACTGCCTTTGCAGATGCCGTTGTGGGAGATAGTGTCATCAGTTTGGGACAAGATTTGACAGATAGTCAAAAGCAACAGATGCTATCCAATTTCGGCGCCAATGGCGAGGAAAAAATTATCTATGTTACCAATCAAGATGAGCATAACTATCTAGGCAATTACATTCCTGCAGGAAAAATCGGCTCCAAGGCCATTTCATCGGCCATGATTACCTACACAAAGAAGGGGAGCGGGATTGCAGTCGATGTCTCACAAAACATCAACTATGTTACCGGAGAGATGTATCGAAACGCCCTGCAGACAGCCGGTGTGGAAGATGCAGATATTATGGTGGACAGTCCTGTAAGTGTCACCGGAACAGCGGCATTGACAGGCATAATGAAGTCCTATGAAGTGTCAACGGGGAATGCCATTCGTGAAGAAGTAAAGCAAGCGGCCAATGAAGAACTTGTAGTTACATCTGACATTGGAGAGACCATTGGCTCTGAAAAGGCAACGGAATTGATGAATGACATCAAGTTAAAAGTTGCCGAAGAAAAGCCACAGTCTCGAGAAGAAGTGAAGCAAATTGTCATCAATATTGTCAATCAATACAATATCAATCTGACCGATCAACAAATTGAAAGCATCACGAATTTCTTTGATCATTTGAGAACCATCAATATTGACTGGGACGCACTGGCATCGAAGGCAAAGAGCTTTGCCGGCAAAGCAAAGGAATATTTAAGTAGTGAGGAGGGCCAGGCGGCCATTAAAGAGACACAAAACATCTTTAACCGATTCTTTGAGTGGCTTGCCAGTCTCTTTAAGAAACAATAATTTTAGACATCAAAAAAGCGAGGGATAACCCTCGCTTTTGTTATTGATGAACTTATTCAGCTTTTTCTTCGTTTAAAGCCTTGATCAGTTCGTCAATATTAATGCCGTGAACGACAGATGCTTCCTCTAAACTTTCCATTTGACTGGAAGGACAGCCAACACAGCCCAGACCAAAACTCATTAGTGTACGAATCTTACTAGGATCTTGACGGATCACATCGCCAATAAGCATATCTTTAGTAATAGTCATCTCTAAAACCTCCTTCGTTTTATATTATTTTATACTGAATTACTCTTTTAATCAAGAATTGACTAAATTTTCACTGAGATACTGGATAATATCGCCGGATTCATAGAGCCACTTATCTCCATAGTGAAGGCAGGGCACTTGCGTCTTGCCACCCTGCTCAAGCAGTTCCTGTTTGGCTGCAGGATCCTTGTTAGTGTAGATAATTTCTACTTTATCCTGAATGCCATGAGTCTTGATAAAATCTTCTACCTTATGACAATAGGGGCAGTAGGTGGCCGAGTATAATTTATAGTTCATAGATTCCCTCCGTATCATCAAAATTTAGCTTACTTGGTCTATATACCCAAGTCGATCCGTTGATAACATCTTCTTAAATCCTAGTTAATATCTAAGCTCTGTCTAAGATCGAGTTTTTGAAACCAATTTGTGATAGGATATTTTTGAGGTGATGATGTGGATATTTTTAACGCCATTGGAAAAAATCTGGAATCCTTTGCTGAACAGGCCAAGGATTTGACAAAACGAGTAAATATTGGAGCCAAAGAGGCCTCCAAAGTTACAAAGATAAAGTTTCAACTAAAGGAGCAGGAGGGGCAGCTCAATATCCTCTATCGCGATTTAGGTGAGGCCTACTATATGGAGATGCGAAATCAAGGCCATCGCACAGACAAGTCCAGCAGTGAACTTCTCATGCAATTGGATGAAGTGATTACAGATATTGAGCGTTTGGAAAACTTAATTAAGTATGGCGAATTAAATGAGGGAAGTGTAAAATACTGTCTTCAATGCCATGCCGAATTAAGTGAAGGGGACAAATTTTGTCGTCGCTGCGGCACGCCGGTGCCACAGGAAATCATCGAAGATGAGGATATTATTGAGGTCATGGATCCCAATGAATGTCCCTACTGTCATCATGAACTTTCCGAGGACGCTAGCTATTGTCCCGGTTGTGGACATGAGGTGGACTGGAGAGATATTTCTCATCTTTAATGGAAGAAAAACTCAAGTTTAGACACTGAGTCGGGCAGATTTCTACACATTTCTTACAGCGAATGCACTCCGGACTGTTTGGATTTAATGTAGGGTCTGTATCCATGGGGCAGATCTTGTGACATTTACTGCAGTGAATGCAACGGGATTTGTCGTAGCTCATGGTGTAGAAACTGTGGGGATTACACAGTCCAAAGACGGCGCCAAGAGGACAGAGATAGCGGCAGAAAACTCTCGGGATTTTCAGTGCCAGTAGGACAATGACGGTGGCCAGTGAAAGTTTCCAAAGAAAAAGTGTGCCGGTAGCCTGTCGTAAACTTGCATTGGCAGCAAGTAGCGGGAGACCTGCAAAGAGTGTGCCGGAAGGACAGATGTATTTGCAAAAACTTGGACTGCCTATACCGGATTGTAATTTTGTAAAAATGGGTAGTAGTATGACAAAGACGGCGAGAATAAAATATTTTAATTTGATAAAAAGTCTATGTCTTTTAACGCGAATCTTTTTAAGGCCGATGGAAGCTAAGAGATCCTGGAAAAATCCAAAGGGACACAAATAGCCGCAGAACCAGCGGCCAAGTAGGATGCCGTAAAATAAAATTAGTCCTAAGACATAAGTTGAAAAAGTTTTTGCATAACTTCCATTGACCCCTTGAAAACTGCCAATGGGACACGAACCCAGGGCGCCGGGGCAGGAATAGCAGTTCAGTGCAGGTACACACACTTGCTTTAGAGATCCTTGATAAATTTTGCCCTTAAAGAAGTTGGACCACTGTCCGTTGAGTGCCAGTGTCCCAAGGGCCTGTATGTATGTTCTCTTATCCAAGGCCAACACACTCCAGACAGATGTGGATGGCCTTTTTTAGCACCAATTGAACTTCGCCGTTTGTAATACCGAAGATGATAAGTATCAACGAGAGAAGCAATAGTGCCCATGATTTCAGTTGCCGTAGTTTCATAAATATCACTCCTTAGCTATAATATATTATAGCAAAAGATATTTATAGGAAGGTGAAATATGTACGATCTACTACATGCTCGATTTGACAATGAAACCAGTGATCGCAGTGAGGGAAAGACCCCACCTCCCTTTGAACTTGAAAAGTTTAAAGCCGGAGTAAAGATTGCACTTGCCGGTCCAAGAGAATTTACACAATCTACGAAGTCCTTTGAGGAAATTTTAGAGGAGCGAAAGAGCCTTCGAAAATTTTCCAAAGATCCCATGAGTTTAGTGGAGCTCAGTAAGGTGCTCTACTATACCTATGGCAATCGCAAGACGGGTGAGAAAGTCATTCGTAAATTTGTCCCGTCCGGTGCCGAGCGTTACGGCGAGGATTTGTTTGTCATTGCAATGAATGTAGAGGGACTTGCCATGGGCATCTATTATTATTCGCCATCGGAGCACGTCCTCTACCAAGTGGCAGAGGAGCCGGAATTAAAAGAGAAGATTGTAGACATCACAAAGGGACAGATCTTTGTTGGTAATGCACAGGTCTTTTTATTCTTAGTGGCAGTGCCTGAGCGCATCAGCTATGCCTATCCTCGAGATTTTGAAAAGCTTGCCATCTTAGATGCTGGCCACATTATGGGGCAGGCCATCTTAGTTGGTGAATCTTTAGGATTGGGCTCATGTCCAATTGGGAAGTACGATCAAGAAAGGATGGATGAACTCCTCCATCTTTCAGAGGAAGAAGTGTCCATTTATGGACTCATTATGGGAAAGGAAAGTTAAAATGGATAAGAGAAATTTAAGAGAAGAACTCGACCCCCTAACTTATGAAGTCACACAGGAGTCCGGTACGGAACCGCCACACTCCCACCCCTACAATCACGAGTGGAGAGATGGCATCTATGTGGATGTCATTACCGGTGAGGCACTTTTCTCCTCCAAAGATAAATTCGATGCCCTCTGTGGTTGGCCAAGTTTTACAAAACCTATTGATGAAAATACTTCCATTCAGGAAGTAGAGGACCGCTCCCTGGCACCTCGCATACGAACTGAAGTCAGAACGGAAAACAACCATCTTGGCCATG
>CAYFQX010000005.1:379-8703 GCA_964345405.1 uncultured Peptoniphilaceae bacterium | reverse complement strand
GTGGAGGCCTTCGTTACTGCATCAACGGCGTAAGTATTAAGTTTATTCCAAAGGAAGAGATGGAGAAAGAAGGTTACGGAAAGTACCTTAAATTGTTTGATTAATGTAATATAAAAACTGTGAGTTCAAACTCCAATTGTGGTATATTAATAAACAAGAAGGAAAACCCTAAGAATTTATTCTTACATGTTATTGACAATTGAGGAGGAAATAATGAATAGTAAAAAGATTAGCTTTTTGCTCGCATTATGTATGATTGCGACTCTCGTTGCCTCACCAGTGAGCGTACTTGCAAAAGAGGCAACCACTAAGACCATTACAATCATTCATACAAATGACGTACATGGCCGTGCAGAAGAAACTGCACCAAAGGCAGACAAAGACGGTAAAGTAATCCCGGGTGAAATCGGGATGGCAAAGTTAAAGACTTATGTCGATTCAAAGGGTAAAGACACACTTTTATTTGACATGGGTGATATGCTACACGGCACAAACTTTGCAAATCTTGCCAAGGGTGAATCCATGATTGAACTTATGAATATCCTAGGTTACGATGCAATGACTCTAGGTAATCACGACTTCAACTATGGTTATGAACAACTCTTAAAGCTAAAAGAGGAAGCAGATTTCCCAATCCTTGTGGCAAATATTGAACGCAAGGATGGTAATGACAGCGACTTTGCAGCACACAAGATCTTTGAAGATGTCAATGGTGTAAAAGTTGGCGTCTTTGCCATTGCAACTCCTGAGTCAGCTTACAAATCCAATCCTAAAAACACTGCTGAAATTGAATTTACAGACTACATCAAGGCTGCGAAAAAACAAGTTGCTGAACTAAAAGAAGCAGATGTTGATGTCATCATCGCACTTTCTCACCTTGGACTTGATGAAAGCAGTAAGGAACGCTCCGACATTCTTGCTAAGGAAGTTCCAGGAATCGACCTCATTTTAGATGGCCACTCCCACACTTCACTTCTAGAAGGCAAATATGTTGGTGACACTTTGATTGCTCAAACCGGCGGTCAATTAACTGAAGTTGGTGAAGTAACTCTTACCTTCGACAGTAACAACAAACTCATCTACAAAAATGCCAAGACACTTAACTATGATGCATTTAAGGGATACACTTCCGATGCTAAAATCGTAGAAAAAATTGCAGCATTTAACGAAGCAAATGATAAAGTGCTTAAGAAAGTTGTTGGCGAAACAGCCGTTGAACTTGAAGGTGCACGTGAAAAGGTTCGTACCGGTGAAACAAATCTTGGTAATCTACTCACTGATGCCATGTTGGATGTAAGTGGTGCAGACATTGCCATTACAAATGGTGGCGGTATCCGCGCTTCCATCGATGCCGGTGAAATTACTCATGAAGAAATCATCACTGCATTCCCATTCCTAAACTATCCAGTGCTACTTGAAGTGAAGGGCACAGATGTACTTGCAGCTCTAGAATTTGGTGTCAATGAAGCACCTGAAGCCGTAGGTAAATTCCCTCACGTTGCCGGCATCACTTTTAAATATGATCCAGAGCAACCTGCAGGAAAGCGCGTCTTTGATGTCAAAGTTGGCGACGAAGATTTAGATCTTGAAAAGAACTACAAAGTGGTCACCAATGACTTTATGGCCATTGGCGGTGACGGATATGAAATGTTTAAAGATGCAAAAGAACTTGAAACCTATGGTTTACTTTCTGAAGTTCTAGAATCTTACATTGCAAAGAAGGGCAAAGTAAGTCCTGAAGTTGAAGGACGTATTACAGTAGCTAAAAATCCTGAAACTGAAAAACCGGCTCCGGAATCTAAATTTACAGATATCAGCGGTCACTGGGCAGAAAAATACATCCTTTCTGTTACAGAATCCGGCATCTTTAAAGGTATGACTGAAACTACTTTCGAACCTCAAACTAAGATTACTCGCGGTATGGTTGTAACTACCCTTGGACGTCTTGTCGTAGAGGAAAAAGATCTTGCCAAAGCAAGTAAGGACAATATCAAATTTAACGATGTGGATGCCGATGCATGGTATGCAGACTATGTACTATGGGCTTCCAACAAGGGTATTGTCGAAGGTTATGAAGACGGAAGCTTTAAACCAAATCAAGAAGTGTCTCGTCAAGAACTTGCCACTATCTTTGGTCGTTTCCTAGAAAAATATAACTTTAAATTGACAAAGGATCGTCTTCCAGAATTTGCCGATCAAAAAGACATTGCCGACTGGGCACTGATGCCTCTTGACTATGCAAGAAAGGCGGCTCTAATGGAAGGTCGCGAGGGAAATATCTTTGATCCTAAGGGAACTGCAACTCGTGCAGAACTTGCAAAAGTCATGTTCCAACTAGAAGAACTCATTGAAAAGGGTGCACTTCCGGAACTTAAACAAGCACCGGTAGAAACTCAACCGGAAGCAAAACCCGAAGTAAAGCCTGAAGAAAAACCTGAAACTAAGGTTGAAGCTGAAAAAGTAGCCTAAAGATTGAGCCACAGATCATAGGGTCTGTGGCTTTTTTATATCCCTGTGAATAATAAATTTTAATGGGTACATAATACATAACTAAGTACCATGTAAGGGAGGGCGTTTTGAGTTATAAGGAATTAATTCTTCGAGGGCTAAAGACAGCCGTTGCTGCAGTAGCGGCGGTTGCCATTGCAACTCTATTAAATTTACAGTTTGAAGCGGCAGCGGGAATCTAAGTATCGGCGACACCAAAAAACTCACGTTGGACATCATCTTAAGGCGCATTGGCTCTACGGTACTCGCCCTAGCCATTGCAGCAGTGATGTTTAAACTTGTGGGATTTAATCTGTGGGCCTTTGGGATTTATCTTGCCATCTATGTGCCGGCATCTTACGCCCTGGGTCTTCAAGTGGGATTGGGTCCCTGTTCTGTCCTGGTAACCCATCTCTTGGCAGCTCAGTCCATTGGTCTATCTATGATGATCAACGAAGTGGCACTGATGGTGATTGGTAGTGCCACAGCCTTTCTAGTCAATATGTATATGCTTTCCTATGACCGGAAAATTCGTCAGTTGATGAAGGCCCTCAATGAAGAGATGATTGAATTGCTCCTTATCTTTGACAAATCCCTGTGCAATCACAAACAAGTGGAAGATGACCACTTTATCAAGGCAAATCAAATCATTGATGAGGCGCTGTCAGTGGCCAAGATGGAAATTGACAATCATTTCTTTAATGCCAGCGAATATGAATACAACTATATCTTGATGCGTCAATCGCAAGTGCAGATCTTAGATAAGATGCAGGAGCTGATTAATCTATTATCTTATCAGACGGAGGAATGTTCCTTTGTAGGGGCGCTCTTTGAGCAATCGGCGAGAAATATAGATAAGATGACGCCGGGTGAGTGGATCATTGATGAGACTCAGGCGCAAATTACCCTATTTAAAGATCAACTATTAAAGGGGAAGACGGAAGATCCCGCGACAACGGCGATTTTATTTTCCATTTTGAATTTATTTGAAGAGCTATTGAGAACGAAAAGGGCTTTCTACTACCGTTTTATTGATGAGCACAAGGCCAGTAAGATCAATCGATAGAAGTCCATTCGTCCGGAGAGTTTCTAATGTGTCGGGTTTGGCTTCGGTGCCTAGCTACCAGGACGGTATAAAATTGAGTAGATATCTCTTAAACCTTAAGCGAAATAGGATGAGACTTCCCGGTAAATGCAAAGAATAAAACTAGGTAAAATAAAAGTCAAAAATGGTCAAAATTTTGCTGGAAAGCTTGATTTTTATGAACAAAGATGGTACAATAAATTAAAGTCAAAGATGGTCAAACTACTTTTGACTTTAATAATAATACAAGTAAATTGAAATAGATTTTGAGACAGTGCCCCAGGTCACTGTTCTTTCCATGCGATGATTAAGGGGGTTTTGTTGTGGAATATAAGGACTACTATGACATACTGGGCGTGGCAAAGGACGCAAGTACAGCAGAAATTAAAAAGGCATATCGTAAGTTGGCAAAACAATACCATCCCGACTTAAACCCTGACAATAATCAGGCACAGGAAAAGTTTAAGGAAGTCAGTGAAGCCTACGAGGTGTTAAAGGATCCTGAAAAACGTAAGCAGTACGACACTTTCGGATCTCAAGGCAACTTTAGGGGAGGGGCAAACTTCGATCCTTCTCAATATGGCTACACCTACACCAGCGGTGGTGGCGGCGAATTTAGCGACTTTTTCGATATGTTTTTTGGATCCGGAGGTGGCGGAGGTCACACCGGAGGATTTTCCATGGGGGATATTTTCTCAGACTTTGGCGGACGTGGTCGTAAGAAAAAACAAAGACAGAGATACGACACCGATCTTTCCATCTCTATCTTAGAAGCCTATGAGGGAACCGAAAAGAAGGTCAATCTCTCCGTTGGTGGTAAAAATGCGGAAGTTCTGGTCAAAGTGCCCAAGGGAATTACAGCGGGCAAGAAAATTCGCGTCAATGGCGAAAAATTTGGCATTGATGGGGATATCTACTTTAAAATCAAGATTCGCGATGAGCAAAACTTAAAACTAGAGGGACTGGATTTTTATAAAACAGTAGACATCTATCCATGGCAGGTTGCTCTGGGAGATAAAGTTCTTGTGGAAGCTCCATCGGGAAAAGTTCGCGTCAACATACCTAAGGATAGCAGCGGACAGAAAAAACTTAGAATACCCAATAAAGGATTTACAGATCTCAAGGGGAAGTCGGGAAATCTCTATGTAAGTTTTAACATGGTTCTCCCCAAAGACTTAACCGATGAAGAGATCAAATTATATGAAGAATTAAAGAAACTTAGAGAGGGACGGTGATCTTATGGATTTTGAAAAGTTCACACAAAAAAGCTTAAAGGCGGTTCAAAGGGCGCAGTCCTTGGCCACAGAAAATGGCAATCCTCAAATTGAAGATACACATCTACACTTTGCTTTACTAGAAGACTTTGAGGGACTCATCCCGAGAGTTCTCTCCTACATGGGCATTGAAACGAATCTATTGATGGCAGATGTAAAATCTCAGTTGGATCAACTCCCAAAACAACAGGGAGGCTCCATCTATTCCTCTAACTCCTTTTCAAAAGTGCTTGCAGACAGTGAAAAGGAAGCTGAGAAGTTTAAAGATGAATTTGTCAGTGTCGAGCATCTGTACCTTGCCTTGATTAAGGAAGGCAGCCGTCAAACTAGAGATTTATTTAATAAATATCACATCAGTCGTGACAATTTTATGACAGCGCTACGTAAGATCCGCGGCAATCAACGTGTCACTTCAGACAATCCGGAAGATACTTACGAATCTCTCCATCGATTTGGACGAGATCTAACGGAAGAAGCAAGGCGCGGCGATGTGGATCCTGTTATTGGACGTGATGAGGAAATTCGAAATGTCATTCGCATCCTCTCCAGACGTACCAAGAACAATCCGGTCCTCATTGGGGAACCGGGCGTTGGTAAAACTGCCATTGCCGAGGGACTTGCTCAGCGAATTGTCAATGGCGATGTGCCTGAAGGTCTGTTAAATAAACACATCTTCTCCCTCGATATGGGAGCGCTCATTGCCGGAGCAAAATACCGCGGCGAATTTGAAGAGCGACTCAAGGCAGTGATCAATGAAGTGGAACAAAGTGATGGCAAAATCATTATGTTTATTGATGAACTTCACAATATCGTCGGTGCAGGAAAGAGCGAGGGAGCTATGGACGCTTCCAACTTACTCAAACCAAAACTTGCCCGCGGGGAGCTTCGCGTCATTGGTGCTACTACACTGGATGAGTACCGCGAATATATTGAAAAAGATCCTGCGTTGGAGCGTAGATTCCAACGTGTGATGGTTCAAGAACCCAATGTGGAAGATACCATCTCCATCCTTCGCGGGATTAAAGAAAAGTACGAAATCTATCACGGAATTCGCATCAGTGACAATGCAGTCATTGCAGCGGCAACCCTAAGTGATCGTTACATTACCGATCGTTTCTTGCCGGATAAGGCCATCGACTTAATGGATGAGGCCTGTGCCATGGTTCGTACAGAAATTGACTCCATGCCAACTGAAATTGACGACATTCGTCGCCGCGTCCTACAGCTTGAAATCGAACGTGAAGCCCTTCGCAAGGAAGAGGACCGTGCATCTATGAAGCGACTTGAAGATCTTGAAAAGGAACTTGCCGAAGAAAAGAGTGCCTACGACGAACTTCAAGCTCGATGGGAAAGTGAAAAGAAAGCACTTCAAGGGGAAAAGGACATTCGTCAAGAAATTGACCGCGTGAAACGTGAAATCGAACAGGCAGAGCGTGATTACGATCTTGAAAAACTCTCCGCACTTCGCTACGGCAAACTTCCGGAACTGGAAGAGAGACTTCACGCAGCGCAATCGGCCGACAAGGAGCACCATGCTCTTGTCAAGGAAGAGGTAACCGTCGATGAAATTGCAGAGGTAGTCAGCAAGTGGACCGGCATTCCGGTACAAAAACTTGCAGAGACTGAGCGTCAAAAGTTACTTCATTTAGACGACACACTTCATGAGCGCGTCATTGGACAAGACGAGGCAATTCAAGCCGTCAGCGATGCCGTCCTTCGTGCCTATGCAGGATTAAAGAGTGAAAACAGACCCATTGGCAGTTTTATCTTCCTGGGCCCCACCGGGGTTGGTAAGACAGAGACTGCCAAGGCGCTGACTGAAGCGCTCTTTGATGACGAGCGAAATATGATTCGTATTGACATGAGTGAATATATGGAAAAACACACCGTCAGTCGTCTCGTAGGTTCACCTCCGGGATATGTCGGTTACGATGAAGGCGGTCAGCTCACTGAGGTCGTGCGCCGTCGTCCTTACTCCGTCATCTTGTTTGACGAAATTGAAAAGGCCCATCCCGATGTGTTTAACATCTTATTACAAGTTCTCGATGACGGTCGTCTTACAGACAATCAAGGTCGTACCGTCGACTTTAAAAACACAGTCATCATCATGACTTCAAATATTGGTTCTTCCGAACTCATTGAGGGCATAGATTCTCAAGGAGAAATTACTGCGCTTGCAAGAGAACATGTCATGGGATGAAGATGCTCTTTAGACCGGAATTCTTAAATAGAATTGATGACATTGTCCTCTTTACACCGCTTCAAAAAGCTGAAGTCTACAAGATCATCGAACATGCCGTTGCAGAACTTGAAGGCAAGTTAAAGGATCGCCACATTAGCTTAAAGGCCACTGAAGATGCAAAGGAACTGATTCTAAATGAATCTTACAGCTTGCAATATGGGGCGCGACCTGTCAAGCGTTTCATTCAATCTGAAGTCGAAACTCAGCTAAGTCGTGAGATTATCAAGGGAAGTATCATGGACGATGACAAACTACGTCTCGATGTCGAAGATGGCAAATTAGTCATTGTCAAAGAATAATATAAAGAAGTCTCCGAATGGGGATTGCTAGTAGTGATGGAAATAAAATATGCGAAGTGACAGGCTTTAAGCGGATAAAAGAACTCGTTTGTGATACTAATTATTAACGAGTTCTTTTATTTAAACAAATCACTTGTATAAATTCTAATATTATGAGTATAATATAATTAGGGTTCGGGGATATCTCGGACGGCCGCGATTGCGGCTTTTTTTATTTTCAAGGAAAAATCTTTATTCCATAACCATTGTAATTAGGGAAACCTTCAATTTTACTTTCAACTGACTTAAAAGCTAAATCCTCTATATTCGATCTAGCAAATTTAAAAATCGGATAAGATACTAAGTCTGCTAACTCTAAAAGTATGAATGATGCTAGTCCATTGTTTAAATTAAAACACCATTTGGGATTAAAATATATACCTTCAATACCATTAAAATGATTACTACTGTAATATCTATTACCATTCCTTATTAAGTTTGTTATGAATTGTAAGATCTCAGTATCCTTTTTTTTACCTCTAGATTCTAGAAGTAAAATCCCTCTTTTACTCTGCTTATTAAGAGTAATACAAAACCGTTCTATAATAAAGGTTAAATTCAAGTTATACACATGATGAGGCGTAGTATATTGTGCTATGTGCTTTACTTTATCTATGGAAGAACTTATTATATTAAATTCAGATTCCTTTATTAATGTTGATATATCATTTATTAATATAGGATAATCAATAATTTTAGGATTAAAAGGGCCTATTCTTTTTCGTATTTCTCTTGAATGAAAAACAACTCTCCTTAAACCTTGTTTATATCGATATACTCCCTTTTCCCAATGTGAATATTTTACAGTGTTAATGTCATCTCTGTATTTACCAAAGTTTGAGCGATGCATAACTACACCAGTTACAGTAAACCATCGTTCATTTATAAACATATTACTA
>CAYFQX010000005.1:0-369 GCA_964345405.1 uncultured Peptoniphilaceae bacterium | reverse complement strand
CATGCATTAAATAATGTCATTTCTCCCTTAGATACTAATTTATTAATATCATTTAAATCCGTAGTACCATTCTCATCGATTGCCATCACATAATCAATATCCTCAGGCCAATGATCTATTATAGTAGGTTTTAATCTCCGATTATTCAATGTTTCACCCCTATTAAAATTATATATATTGATTTGGCTTAGACATAATTATCAGGTGTTTGTGACCTTAACCATTTGTATAAATCCTTGGCAATGAAGGAATAAACCGTATTGTAATAAGATTGGTCTGCATCAAATAGTTTGCCATAGGCAGATTGGTTTTCCGTATATTGTTCAATAATAAAGTCTTGAAACTGTTCTTTAAATAAATTATTCTCAA
>CAYFQX010000004.1:21739-34294 GCA_964345405.1 uncultured Peptoniphilaceae bacterium | reverse complement strand
CACTCCATTCCGGATGCGTCCTCCCTTGCTATCTTTACACCGGTTGGA
Source organism: uncultured Peptoniphilaceae bacterium (assembly GCA_964345405.1). Taxonomy (GTDB): domain Bacteria; phylum Bacillota; class Clostridia; order Tissierellales; family Peptoniphilaceae; genus CAYFQX01. The sequence goes on along the minus strand of CAYFQX010000004.1, from coordinate 34,246 downwards.
ACAATTATCCACACCGGGGACTTTAAAATAGATTTCACACCAATTCATGGCAACACCATGAACTTAAATCGATTTGCGGAACTTGGGGATAAGGGTGTTCTAGCACTTTTAAGTGAGTCGACTAACGTCCTTCGACCAGGATTTTCACTGAGTGAGAAGAAAGTCGGACATACCTTTGATAGACTCTTTGCATTGGAGAAGGATAAGCGACTCATTATTGCAACTTTTGCATCCAATGTCTTTAGAATTCAGCAGATCATCAATGCAGCGGAGCAAAACGGACGTAAAGTGGTTTTAAATGGTCGCTCCATGCTCAATGTCATGGGCATTGCAGAGGAAATGGGCTTTCTTAAAGTTAAGAAAAATACCATCATTGATATTAAGGACATGAACCGCTACAAACCGGAAGAGCTGGTACTGATTACGACTGGTTCTCAAGGAGAGCCTATGAGTGCGATGACACGCATTTCAAGAGGGGAGCATCGCCGCATTCAACTGACTGAAAACGACGTAATTATCCTCTCGGCACATCCAATTCCCGGGAACGAAACTGCGATTAATAATGTCATTAACCGACTCTTGGAGCAAGGCGTCCGTGTCATCTATGAAAGTCTGTCAGAAATTCACGTCTCCGGTCACGCCAATCAAGAGGAATTAAAATTAATCCTAAATCTTGTCAAACCACAGTACTTTATCCCGGTTCACGGTGAGACAAAGCATCTGTTGAAACATGCCTCCATTGCAGAGGAAATGGGCGTGGATAAGAAAAATATCTTTATCATGGACAATGGGAACTGTCTCGAGATGAACCGCAGAGATGCGCGCATCGTAGGCGATGTACCATCCGGACAGATCTTTGTCGACGGCTTGGGCATTGGCGATGTTGGAAATATCGTCCTTCGCGATCGTAAGCATCTAAGTGAAGACGGTTTGATTTCTGTAGTCATGGCTCTTGAAAAGCACACTGGGAAACTGGTCAGTGGACCGGATATCATTAGCCGCGGGTTTGTCTATGTTAGAGAATCCGGAGACCTCATGAATGAGGCGAGAAATGTGGTTTCACAGACACTTAAAAAATGTGAGAGAGAAAATATTAAAGACTGGTCATCCATTAAAGCTGCAGTTAGAGATGACTTGAGAAATTTTGTCTATAAAGAAACTCGAAGAAACCCAATGATTCTTCCAATCATCATGGAAGTTTAAAAAAAGCCGGCGTTGCCGGCTCTTTTTTTGGAGGACTTATGTCGAATATTGTATATCCTGAAATAGAAGATTATATCTTGAGCATTCTTCCAAAGGAAGAAGCGGCACTGGCAGAGATTCGACACTTTGGTGAAGAAAATCAAGTGCCTATAGCCTCAAGAGAAGTTGTCGAATTTATTAAATTTTTAGTGAAGATGAACCGTCCTCAGCACATTCTGGAACTGGGCACTGCCATTGGCTACTCCTCAATTCACATGGCCACTTCTTTTAATCAAAGTACGATTGATACCGTAGAGATCAATGATAAGATGGTGGAGATTTCGAAGCAAAATATCGATAAGTTAAATCTGTCCCATCGAATTAAAGTCTATCACATGGATGGCTATGACTATCTCTTAACTACGGACAAGAAATACGACTTTATCTTCATCGATGCAGCCAAGGGCCAGTATCATAAATATTTAGAGGAAAGTTTAAAGTGTTTAGCACCCCAGGGACTGATGCTCTGTGATAATATATTGTTTAAAGGGGAAGTGGCGAAGGAAAAGATCACTTATAAGCGCAAGCGGACGATTATTAAACGTCTAAAGCAATTGTTGCCACAGGTGTTAAGTGATGCGTCCTTAGACAGCTCACTCATCCCCATGGGAGATGGTTTACTTTTAGTAAGGAGAAAGAATGAATAGAGTTGAACTTTTAGCTCCGGCAGGAGATTTAAATAAACTAAAGACTGCCATTGACTACGGCGCCGATGCCGTCTATCTTGGCGGTGAAGCCTTTGGATTAAGAAAGGCTTCAAAGAACTTCCCCATGGAAGATATTCGAGAAGGCGTCAAATATGCTCACGATCGCGGCGCCAAGGTTCATGTGACCATGAATATTATTCCGCACAACCGCGACTTAGAGGGCATTGAAAACTACATTCGTGAACTGTATGATGCCGGTGTCGATGCACTTATTGTTGCCGATCCTGGAATCTTTAGCATTATTAAGCGCGTCGAGCCTGATTTTCCAATTCATATGAGCACACAGGGAAGTCTTACCAATACGGAATCTGTAAAATTTTGGGCACAGATGGGGGCGGAGCGTGCCGTTCTTGCTCGTGAGATGTCACTTGAGGAAATTGAAAATATTATTAAAGCAACGGAAGGCCTCATTGAAATTGAAACTTTCCTTCATGGAGCCATGTGTATGTCCTACAGTGGTCGCTGTCTATTAAGTAATTATATGACCGGCCGCGATGCAAATTTGGGAGATTGCGCTCAACCCTGTCGCTTTAAATATCATCTGGTTGAGGAAACGCGTCCCGGCGAATACTATCCAATTGAAGAGACAGATGAGGGTACATTTATCATGAACTCTAAGGATCTCTGCATGATTGAGCACGTGGACAAGCTGATTGAGTCGGGAATACATTCATTAAAGATTGAAGGTCGTGTAAAGACTGAGTTTTACTTGGCAACGGTAGTAGGCACATATCGCAGGGCCATTGATGCCTATTATGCCGATCCTAAAAACTACAAAACGGATCCAAACTATCTCAAAGAGCTTGAGAAGGTATCTAATAGACGATTTACTACAGGAGTTTACTTTGGCGATGCAAGAGAAAATGCACAGGTGTATGAAGATAACAGCTATATTCGCACCTATGATTTTGTAGGAAAAATTCTTGACTACGATCCCAAGACTAAGCGCGCCACAGTAGAGCAGCGCAATCGAATCTTTGAGGGAGATGAAGTGGAGATCTTTGGTCCGGGGAAAGACTTCTTCTATCAAACATTAGAGGATTTACGAGATGAAGATGGGAATTCTTTGGAAGTTGTCAACAGACCCAAGACCATCTTTACAATGAAAGTGGATCAACCGGTGGAAGCAAAAGACTTAATTAGAAAAAAATGTGAGTAGGTGAAATATGAAACCCAAAATCATTGGCATTGCCGGTGGTACCGGCTCAGGTAAGAGTACCATTGCCGACAGTTTGTTAGAATTTGCAACTACAGAGCGAGCTGCCATTATTAAGCAGGACAATTACTACAAAGATCAAAGCCACTTGCCCTATGAAGAGCGCGTGCTTACAAACTATGACCATCCCTTTGCCTTTGACAATGACTTACTCATTGAACACTTGGTGATGTTAAAGGATGGAGAAGCCATTGATATGCCCGAGTATGACTTTAAGGTTCACAATCGTAAGGAAGAGACGATTCACATTGAACCAAAAGAGATTATCATACTTGAGGGGATCCTCATCTTCTTTGACGAAGATATTCGGGATCTGTTGGATATCAAAGTCTTTGTCGACACGGACAGTGATGTGCGTATCATTCGCCGAATCCTACGAGATATGGAAGAGCGCCAGCGTAGTTTAGAATCGGTCATTGAGCAGTATCTCACCACCGTCCGCCCCGCACACCTTCAATTTGTGGAACCATCAAAACGTTACGCAGATATCATCATCCCCGAAGGTGGCAAAAATCTCGTTGCGCTGGATCTATTAAGTGCCAAGATTGATGAAATTCTTTCACAACGTTGAATGTATGGAAAACGGTAATAAACTTGCATTTGTCTAATATAAACTGCACTTTGTATATATTAGGAGTTGTTTTTTAAGTCTATTAATATATTTTTTAAAAGAAAATTATATATGAAAAAAACATAGCAACTTTAACATATTGATGTTGCTATGTTTTTTAATTCAATTATGTTCATGTAGTAAGTGAGTTTATTCTAAAAGAAATAGAATATATTATCCAGTTACGTTAAATAACGAAGAGACTACACCTATGGCAGGCATGCGGGATGTATTTAAAACAACTCAAGTTATCAAGGTAGAGAGTTTGGTACAATGGTACTAAAAGAGTAGCAACAAAATCTACTACTTGGAAGGATATCTAAACCACTATAAAATAGACTCGAAAGGTTGTCACTATTGTGGCTCTAATTTAAAAATTACTAAAATTATGTTATCCCGGAGGTTGCGATATATCAAGTATTAAAGATATAATTGCGATATATCAAGTATTAAAGATATAATTGCGATATAAATGTCTTAAAAATGAGATTGGAAAGGTTAAGAAATATTTATGAATAAAAATAAAACAATGAATAATTTAAAGACATTGCTATTTGCTTTAATCATTGCTGTTTTCATTCGGACATTTCTATTTAGTACAACCTATGTATCCGGTCAATCCATGGCGCCGACGCTATCTGATCGAGACTATCTCATTATGCAAAAACTTGGTGTTTCGCCGGTCTTTATAGACTCCATTGCAGATCTTGAGCGGGGGGACATCGTCATACTAAAGACAGACTTTGATAATCGGTTCTTTATTAAAAGAGTCATTGGCCTGCCTGGTGATCTTGTAGAAATTAAAATGGGGAGAGTATTGATTAACGGGATTGAACTGGAGGAGGATTACACTGCTCAAGGGGTAGAAACAGAGGCTCTAAATTTAGGGCAAGATCACATTGTCCCTAGAGGGCAGGTCTTTGTCATTGGTGATAATCGCGAGCATGGAGAGAGTCTTGACAGTCGAGAATTTGGAGACATCCCTATAAATCAAATTAAAGGGAAGGCGAAGGTGAGACTTTTTCCACTAAGTAAGATGGGCTCAATTTAATATATTGATATATCTATGAAAAACTTGCGAAAAGTGCTTGACCTTGCATTTTTACTATGCTATACTATCTAATGTTAGAAAGTAGAAGTGCCGCTTCTCACCTTACGATGCGAGTTTTAAGGTATATTTATGATCTTTTGAAGCGGGCCTTTTTGTGCCCGTTTTTATTATGCCCTGGAGGTGCTTGGTTATTAAAGAACTTCAAATCAATGAACAAATAAGAGCTAAGGAAGTACGTTTAATCGATAGTGATGGTGAACAACTTGGTGTCGTATCCATTGACGATGCAATGGCAAAGGCAAAGGAAAGAGACCTAGACCTTGCTGTTGTTGCGCCTAATGCAAAGCCACCGGTTGCGCGTATTCTAGATTATGGAAAATATCGCTATGATATGATGAAAAAAGCGAAGGAATCCCGTAAGAGACAAAAGAACATTAATGTTAAGGAAATTAGACTTACTCCCAATATTGAAGCCCATGATTTGAACACGAAAGCCAATCACGCTGTTAAGTTTTTAGAAAATGGCGATAGGGTGAAAGTTTCAGTCCGTTTCCGTGGTCGTGAAATGGGACATACTGATATAGGTCGCGAAGTATTGGATGAATTTACCGAACTTCTCAGTGAAGTTGGTCAAGTGGACAAGAAACCTAAGATGGAAGGAAGAAACATGACCATGTTTTTTGCTCCCAAGTCGGATAAATAGGAGGTATTATTGTGGCGAAAATGAAAACACATAGTGGTTCCAAAAAACGTTTCAGACGTACTGGAACTGGTAAAATTAGAAGATATAAAGCTTATAAGAGTCATATCACTGGTAAGAAATCACCTAAACGCATCAGAAATCTAAGACAAGAGACTTTAGTAAGTAAAGCAGATCAACGTCGTATTGATCATATGATTCCATAATTTAGGAGGTTTTAAGTAATGGCTAGAGTTAAAAGGGGTACCACTACCCACCGTAGACATAAAAAAGTTTTAAAACAAGCCAAAGGTTACTTTGGTGCAAAATCTAAACTCTTCAGACCTGCAAACCAAGCAGTCATGAGAGCAATGAGATCTTCATATATTGGTAGAAAACACCGTAAGAGAGACTTTAGAAGACTTTGGATCACTCGTATTAACGCAGCGACTCGTCAACACGGTCTATCTTACAGCCGTTTTATCAACGGTTTAAAACAAGCTAATATCGAGATCAACCGTAAAATGCTATCTGAAATGGCAATTCACGATCCTCAAGGATTTGAAAAACTAGTTCAAATTGCAAAAGGTGAGTAAAAAACTTCCCCTCAAGTGCTTTACGCTGTGAGGGGTTTTTTGTACTACAGAGGTTTAATATGATTTTTGATCGATTATTTAAAAGTGTCCTTAGAAATCCACCTTTAATTCTGGGTATCTCGTTTTTAATTTTAATCTTAGTAGGTGCTCTGTTATTATGTCTGCCCATTGCATCGGTTGATGGGCACTCTGTAGGTTTTGTCAATGCACTTTTCACTGCAACATCGGCAAGCTGCGTAACCGGTCTGATTGTACTTCCAACGGCCACTGCCTGGTCCGGTTTTGGTAAGTTTATTATCATTACTTTGATTCAAATTGGCGGTTTGGGAACAATGACCATCTTAGCTACCATCTCAGCCATCATTGGTAAGAAAATCGGCCTTCGAGAGCGAATGGTAATTAAGGAACAGTTAAATTCACAGACACTTTCAGGTCTGGTAAAGCTTGTAGGCTTTGTCGTCTTTTTTACAGTGGCAGTCGAACTTACCGGTGCGTTGATCCTATCTTTTCGAATGATCCCTCTCTATGGTGTAAAGCAAGGAATTGTTTTTTCTCTATTCCACTCCATCAGCGCCTTTTGTAATGCTGGATTTGATCTCTTCGGAGATTCAATTATGTCATTTCAATCGGATTATCTTATGAATTTTGTCATTATGGGACTGGTAATTTTAGGCGGTTTGGGCTTTGCGGTCTATGTCGATTTTAGAAACAATTTCGGCAGACGCCAACTGAGTATCCACACACGACTGGTACTATTGACGACGCTCCTCCTCTTGGTGTCGGGAACGGTGGGGCTCTATCTTTTTGAGCACAATAATCCGGATACCATCGGTTTTCTTGCAAACCCTCAAAAGTGGCTTGCAAGTGCCTTTCAATCGACGATTCTTAGAACGGCAGGCTACAGCAGCATCAATGTTGGAGGACTTACGGATGCCTCCATGGTGCTGTGTATCCTACTGATGTTTATAGGAGGAAGTCCGGGATCCACTGCCGGGGGACTGAAAACGACAACATTTGCAATTTTAGTTGTCTCAACTTTTTATTCACTAAGAAACGAGTCCGACACGGTGCTTATGAAGCGACGAGTGCCGAATCAGACGATTAAAAAGGTCTTTGCTCTTTTTATCATCGCCATAGTACTAGTGACTTTTGTAACATTTGCGTTGACGATTCTTGAGCAAGATCAAATTAGTTATTTGGACTTATTATTTGAAGCTGTTTCCGCCTTTGGAACTGTGGGTATCAGTCGAGGGATCACCTCTTCACTATCAGTACCCGGAAAGTTAATTCTCACCCTTACAATGTTTTTGGGACGCGTGGGCCCTACTTCCTTTGCTATGGGGATCTTTCGTCGTCCACAGAAAAAGTCATACCATCATGCAGATGGTAAATTTATCGTCGGATAGGAGTAATCATGAAAAGTTTTGCAATTATTGGCTGCGGACGATTTGGTTCGTCAGTGGCTATGACATTATCTGAGCTTGGAAACGAAGTTTTAGCAGTGGATGCCGATCATGAAAAGGTCAATGCCATTGTAGATAAAGTGACTTCAGCACTGCAGGTTGATATTTTGGATGAAGATATCATTGACGTCTTGGGTCTTAGGAACTTTGATGTGGCAGTGATCTCCATAGGCAGCAATTTGGAAGCGTCTGTCATGGGGACACTTCTAGCTGTTGAGGCAGAAGTGCCACTAATCGTTGCTAAGGCAAAGACTGCAAGACAGGGCAAACTCCTTGAAAAAGTTGGCGCGCATAAGATTATCTATCCTGAGCGCGACATGGGCGTGCGACTAGCCTATAATTTATCCTCCAATGCAATCATCGACTATCTAGATATTTCAGATGACTTCTCCATAGCTGAGTTTTTTATTCATGATCATTGGGTCAACCATACCCTTGCACAGTTAAATCATCGCCACAAATATGAAGTGAATGTCATTGCCATACGCAGGGGAGATCACATGATTATAGACAATTTGCAAGATGTCATCTTACAAAATGGTGATGTGCTCGTGTTTTTAGGAAATAATCATCAGATTAACAAACTGAAAGGCATCTATGGTAAAAATTATCGAAAGCAGTACTAATAACAGGTACAAAAATTTAAAAAAATTGCAGACTCGCAAGGGACGGGACCGTCAGAGTAAATTCCTAATGGAGGGACCGGTCGTCTTAATGGAAATGATTGGACATCCTCTATTCTGTGAACTTTTCATTAAGAAGTCTATGAAGGACGAATTTAGTCAGTTAATCAATGAGGCGGAGGCACATCAGCTACACGTAACGTATATAAAGGATGAACTCTTTGATGAACTCTCCATGACTGAAAACTCTCAGGGCGTCCTTGGAGAATTTAAAACGCCCATTCAAGACTTTGATCTCGATAAATTAAGTGGGAAGTGGGTCTATCTTGATGGACTGCAAGATCCTGGCAATGTCGGTGGTATCATCCGGAGTGCCAATGCCTTTAATGCTAAGGGCATTTTACTTGGACCGGGAACTGTGGATCCACTCAATGACAAAGTGGTGAGATCGACCATGGCCTCCATCTTAAAACTTCCCATTTATAAAATCAGTGACGAAACAATGCAGAGAATCTCAAGAGAGATTCCCATGTTTGCCATGGACGTTGATGGCAGTCAGTCAGTGGAGTCTTTAAGAGAGACTTCAGATCTTATCCTTGTCCTGGGCAATGAAGCAAGAGGCATCAGACCTTTTACTAAATCACTCTGTAAGTATATCCTCACGATTCCTACAAACCCAGACGTTGACTCTCTCAATGTCAATGTTGCAGGTTCGATCGCCATGTATTTCTTTAGAGAAAGGAGCTAATTTCTTGTCAAATATCGTAAGACCATCTATTTTATCTGGATTCATGGAGCTTCTACCTCAGGATCAAATTATTTTTGATCAGATGAAATCCACCATCCAGGAAAATTTCGAAGAGAAAGGTTTCTATCCGTTGGATACCCCGGTGCTTGAGCGTACAGATGTACTACTTGCAAAGGGCGGGGGAGAAACTGAAAAGCAAATCTATGCCTTTAAAAAGGGCAACACAGAAATGGCCATGCGCTTTGACCTCACCGTGCCACTTGCGCGCTATGTCGCCGAGCACTTAAGCGATTTAAACTTTCCCTTTAGACGTTATCATATCGGCAAAGTCTACCGTGGGGAGAGAGCACAAAAGGGTCGCTTTAGAGAATTTTATCAATGTGATATTGATATCATCGGCAATGGAAAACTCTCATTATTTAACGATGCTGAAATTCCATCCATTATCGAGTCGACCTTTGAAAAGTTGGGTTTTGAAAACTTCACTATTCACATGAATAACCGTAAGATCCTCAATGGCTTTTACGCTAGTTTAGCAATTGAAGATCCTCAGTCCGTCCTTAGACAAGTAGATAAGTTAGATAAGATTGGTAAGGACAAGGTAAGTGAGGCCCTTGTAGAGCTAGGCATTTCAGAGGAATCTGTGGGAGAAATCCTTAAGTTCATTGAAATCGAAGGCACCAATGAGGAAATTATTGCCGCACTTCGAGGACTTGAGATTGAAAATGAGCTCTTTAATGAAGGGGTGGACGAACTTGAGCAAGTGATTGCCTACACTGAACTATTAGAGGTCGATCCAAAACACGTTGCCATCGATCTATCGATTGCTCGGGGACTAGACTACTACACAGGAACTGTTTACGAGACCATCTTAGATGACTATCCTCAAATTGGCTCTGTGTGCAGTGGGGGCAGATATGATAATCTAGCAGAGCACTACACAACGCAATCTCTACCTGGCGTAGGTATTTCCATTGGACTTTCGCGTCTATACTATCAACTAAATGAAGCAGGTCTGTTAAAATCTTATCCGCACAATATTACAGATCTTATCATCATCCCAATGAGAGATTGCTTTGATGAATCTGTCAAGATTATGGCTGAGCTGAGAAATCAAGGTGTCAAGACGTTCATGTACAGTGAGAGTGGAAAGCTTGGTAAGAAGTTTAAATATGCTGATCAAATGGATATTCCCTATGTGTTGGTCATTGGAGAAAATGAACTAGAGTCTGGTGAGTTTACTCTTCGGGATATGAAGTCTGGCGAGGAACACAATTTAAACTTAGATGAAATTGTAAAATTTCTTAAGAAGTAGTTGCAGAGCAAATTATAATTTGCTACAATAAATCCATACAGTTTTATATATTGATGTTGATGAGTCTAAGTATATGTTAATGACAGCGATGGGAGCATGGTGAGAGTCCCAACAAACATAGAAAACCAACTCGGAATTTTATCATAATAGATAACGTCTGACATACGATACATGTCTAGAGTATAAACTAAGGTGGAACCACGGTGTCTATCGTCCTTTGGATGATGGACACCTTTATTATTTGAGGTGATAAAAATGATTAAAATTACACTACCTGATGGCTCCGTGAAGGAATTTGAAAGCGGGGTTTCAGTCAAAGAAGTAACTGAAAGCATTAGCAAGGGATTGGAACGTGCTTCTGTTGGTGCAGTATTTAATGGTCGCATCATGGGCAAACAAGAGCCATTAAAAGAAGATGGCGACTTTAAAGTTGTTAAATTTGAAGATCCTGAAGGGAAGGAAATCTTCTGGCACAGTAGTGCTCATTTAATGGCAGCGGCAATCCAAAGACTCTACCCAGAAACTAAGTTTGCCATTGGACCGGCAATTAGTAATGGCTTCTACTACGATATTGATCTTGATCAAAGCTTAAATGAAGAAGACCTTTTAAAAATTGAAGAGGTAATGAAAAAGATCGTCAAGGAAAATCCTAGCTTTGAACGAATCGAAGTGTCTCGAGAAGAGGCTCTTAAAAAGTTTAAAGAGGCGGGACAGGACTATAAGATCGAGCTCATTGAAGAACTGGATGAAAATGAAACGATTACTATCTATCAACTTGGCGATTTCTTCGATCTTTGCCGCGGTCCTCACCTTGAAGATGTTAAAAAGATCAAGGCCTTTAAACTACTCTCCATTGCAGGAGCTTACTGGCGTGGGGATGAAAAGAACAAGATGCTTCAACGTATCTATGGCATCTCTTTTGAAAAGAAAAAAGAATTGGATGAATACCTACATCAACTTGAAGAAGCGCAACGACGAGATCATCGTAAGATCGGTCGCGAGCAAGATTTATTTAGCTTCCATGAAGAAGGTCCTGGATTTCCATTCTTCCATCCAAATGGCATGATTGTAAGAAATCAACTACTGGACTGGTGGAAAGGCATCTTGAATGAAGAGGGCTATGGTGAGATCTCTACACCGGTGATCTTAAATGAAGATCTATGGCATCGTTCTGGTCACTGGGATCACTATAAGGAAAATATGTATTTTACAAAAATTGATGGCGATGACTTTGCCATTAAGCCAATGAATTGCCCTGGATCTACTATTGTCTACTCTTCAAATCCACACTCTTACCGTGATCTACCAATCAGACTTTCTGAGTTTGGTCTTGTTCATCGTCATGAGCTTTCTGGTGCTCTTCATGGTCTCTTCCGCGTGCGAACTTTCACTCAAGACGATGCTCACATTTACTGTCTACCAAGTCAAGTAGAAGAGGAAGTCTTTGCTTTGATGGAACTGGCAGATCGCCTCTACAAGACTTTCGGTTTTGAGTATTCTGTGGAACTATCTACTCGACCAGATGACTACATGGGCTCACTTGAAGACTGGGAAAGAGCAGAGGGCAATTTAAAATCCGCACTTGAAAAAGTAGGATTGGACTATGACATCAACCCAGGTGATGGCGCATTTTACGGTCCGAAGATTGACTTTAAACTAAAGGATGCCATTGGCCGTACTTGGCAATGTGGTACCATCCAACTTGACTTCCAAATGCCGATTAACTTTGATTTAACTTATGTTGATAGCGACGGTGAAAAGAAAAGACCGGTTATGCTCCATCGTGCTCTCCTAGGTTCTATAGAACGTTTCTTAGGAATCTTAATTGAGCACTTCGCAGGTCGATTCCCACTTTGGTTAAGTCCTGTGCAAGTGAGCATCATCCCTGTCTCAGATAAGTATCAAGAGTACGCAGAGAAGATCACTGAGGAACTCAAGGATGCAGGCATTCGTGTGCATTTAGACAATCGACGCGAAAAAGTTGGTTACAAGATTCGCGAAGCTCAAATAAAACAAGTTAACTATATGGTCGTCGTTGGTGAAAAGGAAGTTGAATCTGAAAAAGTCTCCGTTCGTACTCGTGAAGGAGAAGAACTTTCACCAATGAGTAATGATGACTTTATTGCAAAACTTGTAGAGGAAATTGAAACCAAGGCGATGTCTAAATGACGCCGTCCGTGCTCATCATTGGTGATAGTTTAATTGAAGGTTATGGCGTGATGGAAGAGGACAATTGGGTGTCTCTATTAAAGGAGGC
>CAYFQX010000004.1:10597-21697 GCA_964345405.1 uncultured Peptoniphilaceae bacterium | reverse complement strand
TTATAGAAAATATCTTTCGTCGACTAAAGGATGAACTTACCCTTAAGTCATATGATCTCATCCTTATAGAGGGTGGAATCAATGATTTTATGGTGGGCAGGCAACCGGAAGAGGTCAAGAGAGTGATTGATGAGATCAATGACTTTGCTCTTCATAATCATCTAAATCTAATTTATCTCTCATCTCCCTATCCTGTTCTAGAGGGTGAGGAGCCTTTTTTTCCAGCGTATGCCTATAAGCCTTTGTTAAATAAAGTGAGGTCTCTTGAAGAGAGTCTAGAGATGGAGCATCCCTCTCTAAATGATGCTCTAGGTCAAAATGGCGATTATTTCATCGATGGCGTCCATCCCAATGAAGCCGGTCACAAGAAAATATTTGAATATATCTATGAATATGGAATTAAGCGCTCTTTTTGGTGAAAATAGAGCGCTTTTTCTTGCTTTCTGTTATAATGAAAAGAGAGGTGAAATCATTGGAAAACCCTAAACTTACAAATAATAAACAGAATAAAGAATCTAAAAAAATACATTTTACTATGGATCGAAAGAGGGAAGCGGTAACCAGCGTCGTCATGATCTTAGCTGCAGGTGCCTTAGGCTACTTCCTCTTTGTGCAAGAACCCCTTGCGGTGCACAATGCCTATGCCACAGGTATGAACACTGAGTCCATGACTGCTGGCGATACACCCGTTGATGATGGAAACATCAATACAACTAAAGAAAATTATGATGAGGGGGAAGTGGCAGAAGCCATTGCAAATTATGTATCCTCAGACCCCAATATCCGAATTGCCTCCCAATCTTTTGAAGAAGGCGAAAACAACTTAGGAGTTCTGATCTTAAACATTGATCATCACGGAATTTCCGGTGAACTCTCACAATACATCGAGACCATCAATAGTGCACCAAAGAGCATCGTTGTAGATAATATCAACTATATGGAGACACTGGATGGCGTCATCAGTACGGAAATTAATCTCAGCATTCCCTACCATAAGGTGGATCAGAGTTTAGCAAGTCAATCCTTTGTGACTGAGGACTCTTCCGTCCTTGCCGATGCTACAAATTCGAACTCATCCGGTTCAAATGGTACATCGTCTAACGCCACGACTTCCAAGTGGAGCAAACCGACACCGAAGACAAGCAGTAGTGCATCTTCAAGTAAGAGTTCAAGTTCTTCATCAAAACGCACACCAAGTAAAGTAACTTCAACTGCCAAGCCTAAACCAAGTCCATCTCAACCAAAGCCAAGTTCACCTAATGTGACCGTAACAGATAAGGACAATCCACAAATTGGTCAGGGGCAAGCAGTTGACAATAACGCTTCAACAAATCATGATGCTAGTGCAAAGGCCTTTACAACTCCAACGATGACACCGGACACCAGTCATTTTGCACCGCCATTTGTAAATTACTCCATGACTGAAAATGTAGAAGAGATTGCATTGACTGGAGATGTCAGAGATCTTTACATTGATCGCGAGGATATGAAAGCGGACGATGTTAAGGAACAGACTTTAAAATTAAATATTCAGTCACTGAATGAGGGCATGGTAGATCCAACAACGAATCTCAACCGAGTCATTCGTTTAAGTTTGAAGGAATTTTATCTACCTAAAAACGCGCAGACTCTCTCCGTGACTTTAAATACGGCAAATACCTTCTCCGGTAAATTTACACTTGTCCTAGAAGATAGCCAAGGAAATTTACTCAATCTTCAGGATCCTGAGGTCGAAAGTTTAGATGCAGGTCAGGAAAGAATCGTGTTTAAACTAGGTCAAATGGATGGAACGATTCGAGTGAAGAGCTTGGAATATGAAGTTATGAAGAAGGAGTACTTCAATGAAAATATCGACTTCAAAAATATTGAAATCTCCTCCATTGAACAAAAGTAAACGAGGATTTACTTTAGTTGAGCTCGTCATTGTAATTGGAATACTATCATTAATCACAACTCTATGTATTTTTAATTTTCATATGCTACCTCTGCGTCAAGCACAGGCGGATCTCTATGAGATGCAATCGGAACTTCGCTATTTGAGAAAATTTGCAATTTTAGAGCGAAAGAAAACCACTTTTAAGATTGATGAAGCAAAGTACACGACGATGGTTGATTCCAATGTCATCAAGTCCAGTGAATATCACAAGAAGCTTCAATTTGAGTCAAGTACCTGTAAGGGAGAAATTATATTTTCTCCCACAGGGAAACCTCAACAGGCGGGAACGATGATTTTTTCCTACGGGAAACATCGTAAAAAATTAGTTGTCCAACCGGTCAATGGGCGCATAAGTATTCAGGAGGCAAGTTATGAAGAGGGGCTTTAGTCTCATTGAGCTAATCTTTGCCATTGCTCTGCTTTGTCTACTTGTGGTCTTTACACTTCCAAGTCTTTCAAGTACGAAATTACACATTCATAAGATCAATGACAAATCTTTGGAGATGATGGAGGCAGTCAATGTGATGGAAGCCAGCTTAGCTCGATCGGAGCATGAAAGCAAACGTTTTCGCGCGGAAGTTACTCAAATAAATGAGAAGTTGGAACTTGTGGAGGTGATCGACAATGACAGTCAGAGGACCGTCCTCCAATGTTACCGTCCCCAAAAGGGCTTTTACGCTGATTGAACTTGTCATCGGCTTGGCCATCGGCAGTTTAATCCTTGCACTGATCTATAATTTTCTATCAACTTCTCTAAATCTATCCACTTCCACAATCAAACAATTAAATCGAGTCGATGATGTTGAGTATGCACTCAACTATGTAAGTGATGAGATCAATGGCTCGAAATACATCATTGAAGATGGCGAGGGGATTATATTTTATACTTATGACAGGCGTCAGTCCGATCATCATAGATATCATCACTATTTTATTAAGGATCAGAAACTCTATCGAAGAGCCGTCCATTTAGGGAGAGAAGATAAAAAGATCAAGATAAATGATATTCGCGGTGGTAAGAATTTAATTTTAGAAAATGTGGAAAACTTCAATTTTGAGTTAAATGGTGAGCAGCTCCTTTGGAGGATGACAATTGACGGCAGGGAATATGAGTTTTATCACTGGCTGAGAGGTAAATGATATGAAGAAAAGAGCATCCATTTCCATACTCTTGCTATTTGTATTTCTGTTGATATCTCTGAGCTTTTTATTTTTGTTTACGCAGCTGGAGCAGCGAATTGCCATTACAGATACAGTCTATGATCGTGCGCAGAGTAGCTACATCGGGGAGTCGACAGCTTATCAGTATTTAAGTGAACTTGACCTTAAGAACAATTTTAATAAACTTCAGCGTGAGGGGGCAGAGCTAAAACTAACAAAGAAGGGAGTTCTTGAAGGCAAGACAAGTCATGCAGTCTTAAAGACAGTGAGGGAGGAAGAAAAGTTCAATAGTTTTGAACTGGAGTTATGGACAATCTATCAGGGGATTCAGTCCACGACTTTAGTTCATGGACGCTGGATTGATCCAATCTTTTACCAGAAGGATGGTTATCTAACGGGAGATGAAATTGAAGATGAAAGTCTTCTTCGTGCGATAACTGAAAACTTTGAAGTGGGCGATTCTGTATTTCTAAGTTCCACGACCATTCATGAGCCTATGGAGTTGGCCTTTGAAGGGACGAGTGTGAAACTACAGACTGCATTACCTAGTGAAGAAGAACTCTCACCAAGTCAAGTGTACCGATTGCCAATTGCCTTAAATGTTCAGAATCAACTGAAAGTGAATAATCAGGGAACCATTCAAGGTCTTGTTCGAGTTAAGGATGGCGGGACCATCGAGGGAAACTTTCATGTAAAAGGTGTATTAATTTTAGAACCTGGGGCAAAAAGTTATGGTAAAATAGATGTATATGGACTCTGTATTGACTTAGGAGGGGATACGGAGGGGATTTACTCTGTATTTTCTAAGGAGGAGACCATTCGCTACTTAAAACATTTAGATGGATTTATCAATCCCCAAGTGATAAGTCTGGAAAAACATTAAATTATTTTCTATTGATTGGCAATATGCTATAATGAATAGAAGACGACATAGGAGGAATTAAATGATATCAGCAGGAGACTTTAGAAAAGGTATGACTTTTGAAAAGGATGGAGACATCTACCAAGTAGTCGATTTCCAACACGTAAAACCTGGAAAGGGTGCGGCATTTGTAAGAACTAAAATCCGCTCCATTTTAAACGGTACCATTCGTGATGTCACCTTTTCACCAACCGAACGCTTTAACCAAGCCCGTATAGAAACAAAGGATATGCAATATCTTTACACTGACGGAGAACTTTACTACTTTATGGATCTTGAAACTTTCGAGCAAATTCCTCTTGAAAGAGATTCCGTTGAAGAAGCACTGGACTTCGTAAGAGAAAACGACAATGCAATTATTAGTTTCTATGAAGGCAAACCATTTAATGTTTCAGCTCCAAACTTTGTAGAACTTGAAGTGACAGAAACTGAACCAGGCATCAAAGGGGATACAGCTTCAGGTGCAACAAAGCCTGCAAAAGTTGAGACCGGATTTACTTTAAACGTACCACTTTTTGTGGAAACTGGTGACACAATTCGCATAGATACTCGTAGTGGTGAGTACATGTCAAGAGTGTAATAGGAGGGCAAAATGAATAACATTTTACAACGTGTAGCTTATTTACAAGGTTTAGCCGACGGTCTTCATGTGGATGAAAATTCAAAAGAGGGACTTATCCTTACTGAATTAATTGATGTAGTTGCAGAACTTGCAGAAACAGTACGTATTGAACTTGATGACTTAGAATCCTATGTTGATGCTATTGAAGAAGATCTATCTGAAGTTGAAGAATATACTTATGATATGGACGACTTTGGATACGATGATCTAGATGACTTCGATTTCTTTGATGACTTTGATGATTTTGAAGAATTTGAAGAAGACTATGACGAAGATGATTTAGAGGATACTGACAACTAATTGAAAATAGGAGAGGTCCTTGTATGGGACCTCTTTTTTATTTCAAGAAAGTTGAAAATTAGCCAAAGCGAATATGATATAATAGAGGGTAATTAAGAGGAGGGTATCATGACGGATAAATATTTTATTGAAGAATCAAAAGATGGTAATATTAAAATTGCAGATGATGTCATCAATCGCATTGCAGAGGAAACCGCCTATCGCGTAGAGGGAGTTGTGAATTACTCCAATGCAAGACTTGATGGCATGAAAGATATCTTAAATGTAAAAAACTTTACAAAACAGACGAAAGTAATGACCGATGAGATGGAAGGGAACATTGATCTGTATGTCACCTTAAAGTACGGCTACAATGTCATTGAATGTGACCGGCATTGCATTTGATGAAGGAGATGCAAAAAAGGCGCATCTATAAGTGAGGAGTGATAACTTGACCGAAGCAAAGGGAAATAGTATGGACATTTCTCAAAAAAAGATGGTACGCATTGCACTGATGCAGATCCTCTTTATTATGGAAGTCAATCATAGCAGGGACCTCTCGCTGATGGAAGACTATTTGAGTCTACCCTATGTAGAAGATGAAACGGAGACATTAAGAGAGGAATTTCGATTTAAGAAGAGATTCAACAAAAAGATGGACGAGGATCACAGATTACTTGATAAGGAAGCGGATGCCGTAAGAGAAACTCTTCCAAAGATCATTGAGCATTTAGACATCATTGACGACTATATCAGCAAGCATCTTCACAATTGGAGATTGGAGCGTCTTGCCAAGGTGGATCTATCGATTCTAAGAGTAGCGGTGTATGAATTTTTGTACGTGGACGATCTTCCCATGCCAATCTCAATCAATGAAGCAGTGGAAATTGCAAAGATATACAGCTCACCGGACAGTTCAAAATTTATCAATGGAATCTTAGGTAGCATCTATCAAACCCTAGAGGAGAAGCATGAAGCCGTTAAAGATCAGTGAAATCAATGCTTATATTAACAAAGTCTTGAAGATGGACTTTTTATTAAATCAAGTAAAGGTGGTTGGAGAACTTACCAATGTCAACCTCTATCCCTCCGGCCACCTCTATTTGAGTTTAAAAGATGAGCATGCTCAACTTTCAGCCATAATGTATCAAGGAGATGTCTCAGAGTTAAATTTCAAACCTGAAAATAGAATGATGGTGGAAGCTCAAGGTGAAATTCGTCTCTATGATACCGGAGGACGACTTCAATTGGTCATACGCGAGATGAAAGTTCAGGGTCAGGGCGATCTCTTTGAAACTTTTTTAAAGCGCAAGGAGAAGTTTGAAAAGCTCGGCTATTTTGATTTGGAATGCAAGCGATCTGTCCCTGCCTATCCTGAGAAGATTGGCATTGTCACCTCACTTCAAGGAGCTGCACTACAGGATGTGCTTCATGTACTGGAAAGACGAAATCCGGGAATTGAAATCATTATCTCTCCTGCCAGTGTTCAGGGAGTGTACGCATCGGCTGAACTCATTACCGCTTTTAAAAGATTGGACGACAGGGACGATTTAGACTTGATATTGCTGACTCGCGGCGGAGGCTCTCTGGAAGATCTGTGGAGTTTTAATGATGAAGAGCTGATTGAGTGTCTACATTTGCGTAAACATCCCATTGTTTCTGCCGTTGGTCACGAAACAGATACCACTCTCATTGACTTTGTCTCCGATCTACGGGCACCTACGCCCTCTGCAGCTGCTGAAATGATCACGAGGGATCATAGTGAATTGGCACAAAGTTTAGATCAGTTATTTATGGATTTAAAGACTTATGTCAATCAAGTGATGAAAGAGCACCAGCATGAACTTGTCGTCTTTAAGAGTTCCTTGGATCAATTGAAAAATCAAGATTATTTAAACTACAGAAGACTGGAGCTTGAGAGTATCTTTAAAAGCATGACGATGGAAGTTCGAAGTGTATTTGAACAGCAAAAGCACAAGATCGATGCCTATGATCCGGAACATTTACAGTCATTTTTAAAGAGAACATTGGACAGAGATCGATTACAGTTCGTGCATCAAATGGCTGATGTCAATTCTAAAATACATAGAGAGTATCACAGACAACATCTATTTCTCCAAGATACCTATGAGATTTTTGAAGAGATGAAAAATCAGTACTTCACCCATGAATTAACGGATGAAGCGGGGCAGTTAATTTGGGACTATGAATCACTGACTTTGGGTAAGAAATTCTTTGTCCACTTTGATAGGGGCTTGATCGAAGCGACTGTTACTGACAGGAAGGAGAACCGTTGATGAAGGAACTTGACAAGAACTTAAGTTATCAAGAGGCTCAGGAGACCTTAGAGAATCTTGTAAGGGAAATTGAATCGGGAAAGTTGAGTATCGAAGAGATGATCGACAAATACGAGGAAGGTATGATGTACTATCATTTCCTCTTAAAGAAACTCAATGACATGGAGCAGCGAATCTCTGTCTTAGATGAAGTAGGGGAACGTGCCTATACAAGACCTGGGGAGGAAAACTAAGTGATGGAGAAGCCTTTAAATGCATTAAATGACTATCTAAAACAGTGGTTTCAGTCAGCGGGGATTCAATCCGGTGATCTACAAAAGTCTATGGAGTACAGCATCTTTGGCGATGGCAAACGAGTACGCCCGCTACTAATGATGACGACTTATCTTGAATTTCGTGAGGATATTGAGAGAATCATTCCCTTTGCTGCAGCACTTGAGTGCATTCATACTTACAGTCTAATTCACGATGATTTGCCCGCCATGGATGATGATGACTATCGTCGCGGTGAACTTACAAATCACAAAGTCTTTGGAGAGGGCATGGCCATCCTTGCAGGGGACGGATTACTAAATACCGCTTGGGAAATGTGCATTGAAGGCACTGAAAAGCTTGATGATCATGAGAAAGTGAACGGGCTTCGCGCCATGAAATACATAAGTCAAACAGCAGGTGTGACCGGCATGATTGATGGACAGGCCATTGACATTACAGACTATGACAAGAGTATAAAACTCGACATGTACCGTAAAAAGACCGGCGGACTCTTAGCAAGTGCATTGGCAAGTGGTGTCATTTTAGCTACCGGCGATGACGAACTTGCGGGTACATTTTACAGAGCCGGACTTGAACTTGGCGTATCCTATCAACTTCAAGATGACGCCTTTGATTTAAAAGAAGATGAACGAGTTGAAACTTCAAAACATGAGGGAGAGGCCCTTGAACTGATAAAAGGTGCACAGTACTACACGAACTCAGCCTTTGATTTATTAAATCAAGGCGAGGGTAGCTATCCTAAAGTTGAAGAATTATTTAATAAAATTTTAAAGCGTGATCGATAATATGAAAGAGAGAGCAGATAAATTAATAGTACAAAATGGTCTGGCTTCATCGAGAGAGCGAGCGAAGGCACTGATTATGGCAGGTCAAGTTTTTGTAGGAACTCAGCGCGTAGACAAGGCCGGCGAGATGCTGGATGTCGATGATGAACTCACTCTCAAAGGAGAAGGTCTAAAGTATGTCAGCCGCGGCGGCTACAAACTTGAAAAGATCCTTGATCAACACGGTATCAATTTAGAGGATAAAATTTGTTGTGACATAGGTTCATCAACGGGCGGATTTACCGACTGTATGCTGCAGTACGGTGCGAAAAAAGTATATGCTATTGATGTTGGGTACAATCAACTGGCCTATTCTCTTAGAGTTGATCCTAGAGTTGTGGTTATGGAGCGGACAAATATCCGAACCCTCGATCCGGAAGTGATTCAAGATCCCATTTACTTTATCAGTATCGATGTATCCTTTATTGGATTGGAGCTTGTACTTCCCGTTGCAGAAAAAATCCTGGACGAAAATGGAAAGATGGCGGTACTGATTAAGCCACAATTTGAAGCAGGGAAAGAAAATGTAGGCAAGGGCGGCATTGTAAGAGATCCAAAGGTTCACCGCGCCGTGCTAAACAAGATAAAGGATTTAGTAGAGAGTCTTCATCTTCACTTCCACGGTCTTACATTTTCTCCAATTAAGGGAACCTCAGGAAATGTCGAATTTCTCATGTATCTTTCCAAATATCCCTCAGACTTTAATGTCGATGAGCAAATTCAATGGCTCTATGAAAGGTCAAAGAAAGGACTATAAAGTTGCTACTAGAACTCAACATTAGAGATTTTGCAATTATTGAAGAGACAAGTTTAAAATTCGAGTCGGGATTTAATATCATCACCGGGGAAACCGGCGCCGGTAAATCCATTTTGCTCGAGGCATTGCAACTGGTACTGGGTGGCCGCGCGCAACGCAACTTGATCCGCCATGGCGAGGAATCTGCATTTATTGAAGCTGTCTTTTCAATTGAACATCCTGAAGTGAAGGAGATCTTAGCGGAGGCAGGTATTGAAGCAGAGGATGTGTTAATCATCCATCGAGAAATTTCAACGGACCGCCCTTCGATTGCAAGAGTCAATCAAGTGGTGACAACAAGCCAGCTCTTACAAAAGTTGAGCCCCTATTTGCTAGATCTTGTCCTCCAAGATGAAAACAGGATTCTTGTCAAGCCCAGAGAGCAGATGGCACTTTTAGACAATTTTGTCGGGCCAATGCAAGAGAGAAGACTTGAGCATCTGAATGAAAAGCTGGATGAGATGGCAGAAATCGAGGCAGAAATTGCAGACAATGACATTGATCCTAAAGCAAGGGCAAGGGAAGTTGATCTACTGGAATTTCAAATGAATGAGATTGAATCTTTAGATTTTAGAGAAAATGAAGATGTCGAGTTGGAAGCAGAACTGAAAAAGCTCGAGAGTTTTTATGATATCATTAAAAATCTCTATGAATCTCGGGAGCTTCTCTCCATGGACTCGGGTATCATTTCTCAGATGGAACATCTCATTACCTTATTTTCAAAACTTGCATCCATTGATTCAAACTACCAAGGCACTCTAGAGACTCTCGAGGGACTGCGCTATGAACTGGGTGATCTATCCTCCGATATCGAAAGGGAGACGGAGCGCTTAACTTTAGATGAGGGAAGATTGTCCTATGTAGAGGAAAGACTCAATGCAATAAATCATGCCAAGAGGAAATATGGGTATACTTATGAAGAGTTCAATTCATTTTATGAAAAGACATCAAAGCGCTTAAACTACTTGATTTCCTACGAGGATCATTTGCGAAAACTAAACCAAAGACTTGAAGTCTTGGAGCAAGAGGCCATTGACATCAGCATGAAGATTCGCGAGGGTCGAGTGGAAACATCCAAAGTTCTTGAAAAGGCAATGATGGAGGAACTTCATCAACTGGATATTCGCGAGGGACGATTTAAAATTAAAATTGAGGAATCTGAACTTTCAAGACATGGGATGGACCGAATTACATTTTTGATTGCCACCAATAAGGGGGACAAGATGCTCCCAATTCAAGAGATTGCCTCCGGTGGTGAGATGAGCCGAATTATGCTGGGCTTTAAGAGTATCATGGGTAAATTTGAGCAGTTGTCTACCATCGTCTTTGATGAGATTGATGCCGGCATGAGTGGTGCGACGGCCATGACTGTGGCCGATAAGATGGTTCGACTATCCAAGAATCATCAACTCATTGTCATCAGCCACTTGCCTCAAGTCGTTGCGGCAAGTCAAACGCATTTTCAAATTCAAAAGGAATTTGTGGACAACAAGACTTTATCTACCGTGAAGAAATTAAGTTATCCTGAGCGCGTTCAAGTCCTTGCGACGATGATTAGCGGACGTGAAGTGACAGAAAAGTCCCTTGAAACAGCAAGGGAACTATTAATCTCTTATGATCAACAAGGAGGAGAGCATGAGTAAAGAAGAAATCATGAATTCGGACAAAGTCTTTGAAGGCAAAATCATT
Organism: uncultured Peptoniphilaceae bacterium; assembly: GCA_964345405.1. GTDB lineage: Bacteria > Bacillota > Clostridia > Tissierellales > Peptoniphilaceae > CAYFQX01. The sequence continues at coordinate 10,895 of CAYFQX010000004.1, read as the reverse complement.
TCCGTGCGTGTCGATACTGTTGAACTTCCGGGTCAACGCTATGCCAAACGTGAAGTTGTTGAACATAAGGGGAGTGTCGCCATCGTTGCTTTTACAGATGAGGATGAGCTCATTTTAGTGAAACAATTTCGACTGCCGGTTGGAAAGACTCTCTTAGAACTACCTGCAGGACTTATCAATCCCGGGGAGGAACCTAGGGATGCCGCCCTTCGTGAACTAAAGGAGGAAACCGGCTTTGAAGTGAAAAAGAAAAATATGAAGTTCATAACTGAAATTTACACAAGTCCCGGATTTACCG
>CAYFQX010000004.1:6836-10587 GCA_964345405.1 uncultured Peptoniphilaceae bacterium | reverse complement strand
TGAACGCATTCACTTATTCCATGCAACGAATTTAAAGCCCGGAGAGCAGGATCTTGACGATACCGAGGATATTGAACTTGTGAAGATGCCATTGGATGAGGTGCTGCGACTGGTAAAACTTGGTGAGATCTACGATGCCAAGACAATTATAGGCGTACTAAAAGCTCAGCAACAAAAGGGAGGAAAAAATGGAAGCAAAAGCAATTGATTATATACGTACGAAGACCGACATGGTTCCTGATATTGGGATTATTCTTGGAAGTGGACTAGGCGACTTTACCGATACTTTACAAGACCCCGTGGTCATTGCTTATGGAGAGATTCCGGGATTTCACGTTTCTACTGTCAAGGGACACAGTGGTCAACTTATCTTTGGTGAATTAGGAGGTAAGAAGGTCGTCGCCATGAAGGGACGCATTCACTACTATGAAGGTATCTCAGTTGATCAGGTCGTCTTTCCCATGAAAGTTCTCTGTGAACTTGGCGTGGAAAATTTTATCATTACCAATGCAAGTGGTGGCGTCAATGAAACTTATGAACCTGGAGACTTGATGATCATTACAGATCATATTAACTTTGGTGGTGTGAATCCGCTGATTGGTCCGAATGATGACAAAGTAGGTCCTCGTTTTCCGGACATGACTTATGTCTATGCACCAGAGCTTCAAACGCTGGCAGAAAGAGTGGGCAATAAATTAGATATTTCTCTACGAAAAGGTGTCTATATCTATATGACAGGTCCTACCTATGAGACACCGGCAGAGATTCGAATGGCGCGTACACTGGGCGCAGATGCCGTAGGTATGAGTACGGTACCGGAAGCAATTATTGCAAGTCACCGCAAGAAGAAGGTCTTAGGTATTTCCTGCATTACCAATATGGCAGCGGGTATCTTAGATGAGCCATTAGAGCATGAAGATGTTGTTTTAGTAAGCTCTAGAATTAAAGATGATTTTATTAGATTAATTCAAGAGATCATTCAGGAGATGTAGTATGAATGTGCTGGATTTAATTGAAAAAAAGAAGCGGGGACAGCACTTAGATGCTGATGAAATCCAGTCCCTCATCAAAGCTTATACAGAGGATGAAGTCAAGGACTATCAAATGGCGGCTTTTTTAATGGCAGTTTATTTCCAGGGAATGGATAGCAAAGAGACTGCTGCTCTAACTAAGGCCATGGTTGAATCCGGCGATCAAATTGATCTGAGTTCTATTAAGGGCGTAAAGGTTGACAAGCACTCCACAGGTGGTGTCGGTGACACCACAACCTTAGTTCTTGGGCCCATCTTAGCTGCCTGTGGTCTATCCGTAGCAAAGATGAGTGGACGTGGACTTGGCCACACCGGTGGTACACTGGATAAGTTGGAGTCCATTCCAAACTTAAACGTATCTCTATCCATTGAAGATTTCATTGAGGCAACGAATAAAATAGGCCTTGCCATAGCAGGTCAGACGGCAAATATTACACCGGCGGATAAAAAACTCTACGCCCTACGAGATGTTACGGGAACAGTCGATGCGATTCCACTGATTGCATCGAGTATTATGAGTAAGAAAATTGCAGTGGATTCGGACGCGCTTGTTCTCGATGTCAAGGTTGGTGAAGGTGCCTTTATGTCAAATCTTGAAGAGGCACGTAAGCTTGCTAAAGTCATGGTGAAACTGGGACATGATTTTGGACGCGACACCGTTGCCATTCTCACAGCAATGGATCAACCTCTAGGTAAGGCCATTGGCAATAGTTTGGAAGTTAAGGAGGCCATCGATACTTTAAAGGGAGAGGGGCCCGAAGATCTGACAGAACTTTCAATTCGCCTTGCCACTCGACTATTGGAGTTAGCAAAGGGAATTGATGCTGAAGAAGCTAAAAGACAAGTCTTAGATGTCATTCACAATGGCCATGCTCTAGAAAAGTTTAAGGAATTTGTTGCCAATCAAGGTGGGGACGTTTCAGCCATTAATGATACTTCAAAATTACCTCAAGCCAAGCTAAGCCTCGATGTGGTTTCAAAAAGTGCAGGTCACTTAACTCAACTCCCTGCTCGAGAAGTGGGAGAAATTGCGCGTGATCTAGGCGCCGGTCGACTTTCTCTTGATGACACATTGGATCTAGGTGCCGGTGTTTTATTAAATAAAAAACTTGGCGATTCAGTGCAGGAGGGAGAAGTACTGGCAACCCTCTTTGGTCATGATCAAGGGGCACTAGAGGCCGGTCGCGATGAATTTATGAAGATCATAGAAATCTCAGATCATAAATTAAAAGTCTCTCCATTAATTTATGAGGAAATTGACTATGAATTTAACTAATATTATTACGACGGCCATTGCACTGATCATTGCAGTGGTAAGTCATGAGATAGGCCATGGATACATGGCCTATTTATTAGGTGATGAGACCGCTAAAAATGATGGACGCCTTAGTTTAAATCCTCTCAATCACATAGATCCTGTTGGACTTTTAAGTATGATTATCTTTCGAATTGGCTGGGCAAAAGCTGTGCCCATCAATCCGATGTATTTTAAACATCGCAAGCGAGACACCATACTTGTGAGTTTGGCAGGAATTACTGTAAACTTTATCTTAGCAATGATCTCAGCCATCCTACTTGTCTTAGCGTCCACTAGACAGTGGCCAATTGTCGATCTATTGATTCAAATTTTATGGTACAATACAATGCTTGGCGTCTTTAATTTAATGCCGCTGCCTCCACTGGATGGTTCCAAGGTTGTGGCAAGTTTGCTGCCGGTGAACTTAGAGATGAAGTTTTACAGATACGAGCGCTATCTGTACTTTTTACTTGTGATTGCCGTGTTTAGTGGTGCTATGTACCGCGTGATGAGCCCGATGATTCAAGGACTACTTAGTTTTTTCCTATTTGTTGGTGAAAGTTTGGTTATATGACAGTTCTAATAAATACATCAAACTATGAGGGACCAATGGATGTCCTCATCGACCTTATACGCAAGAAAAAGATGGATATCTACGATATTGAAATCCACGTTCTCTGCGATGACTTTATCGCTCATATTGAACAAATGGAAAAACTTAATATGGAAATAACTTCTGATTTTATCAATATGGCGGCTCTCCTTTTAAAAATTAAATCATCTACGCTCTTGCCCGAGCCGGAAACTGAGGATGAAGTGCCGGATGAGTTGGATCCAAGAGATGAACTTGTTGAGCGTATCTTAGCTTATGAGCAGATGAAGGAAAAGGCGGCCATTTTAGAGCAGTATGCGGACTATGAAAAGCGCGCGTTTTACAAAAAGCAGGAGGATTTTTCCGACTTCAAGCCGGAGGAATTGCTTAAGAATAGCTCGACACAGGATCTTTACCGCTCCTTTCAGCGGATTATTGAGATCTATGAGAGACATCGCGAGGCAAAAGAAGATTTAGAGGAGATTCCATCGCGAGAATTTACTTTTCAAGAGGCGCGAAAAGTACTCTATGAAAAGATTTCATCTGAGGAAGAGTTTTTATTTTCTTCATTGATTTTTGATGATACGACCAAGGACGAGTTAATCACTTATTTTCTTACGATCTTGGAACTCATGAAAAATCAAGTGGTGACGGCACGCCAGGCTCAGGACATGAATGATATAGAAATTAAAGTCAGGAGAAAAGTTCATGAATAAATTTGCAATACTTGAAGCTTTGCTCTTTGCTTGGGGAGAGCCCTTAGCCATCGATGAGATCGGTAAAGTTTTGGAATTGGATCGACGCGAGCTTCAGGAGATGTTAGTGAAGTAT
>CAYFQX010000004.1:0-6826 GCA_964345405.1 uncultured Peptoniphilaceae bacterium | reverse complement strand
ACTACGTCTTGTCACCATTGAGGATTCAGTCCAATTAAGTACAAAGCCTGAAATTTATTCTAAGATAAAGGAATATGCCAAAGATCAGCAGATGAAGAACTTGTCTAATGCGGCTCTTGAAACTTTAAGTATCATTGCCTACAGACAGCCGGTGATTAAGACAGATATTGAGGATATTCGCGGTGTAAAATGCGATCAAGTGATTAAAAATCTCATGGATGTCGGCCTTGTAGAAATTACCGGACGCTTGGATCGTCCCGGGAGACCCAATATCTATGGCACGACCTCCTTTTTTCTCTCACACTTTGGCTTACAAACTCTAGATGATCTTCCTAGGGAAGATGAAATCACTGAAAATTTAAATTTTTTGGAGGAATAATGCGTTTACAAAAATTCATGGCACATGCAGGTGTTGCCAGTCGTAGAAAAAGTGAAGAGATCATAGCTGCGGGAAGAGTTAAAGTAAATGGGGAGCTTGTCCGCGAGCAGGGTTATCTTGTAGAGCCTGGAGATATTGTCACTGTCGATGGAAAGCGTATCAGAATGGAGAGGGAAAATGTCATCTTGATGCTTAATAAACCTCGTGATGTTCTCTCTACAACATCGGATGAAAAGGGCAGAAAGACTGTGCTGGACTTTGTCGAAGACAGTGAGCACCGTCTCTATCCTGTGGGGCGATTGGACCGAAATACGACCGGGTTAATCTTACTGACTAATAATGGAGAAATTGCCCATAAACTGCTACATCCATCCTTTGAAATCGAAAAGACTTATCGCGCGACAGTGGATGGCGTTGTCACGAAGGAAGAACTGAGACAATTAAATACAGGGATTGAACTTGAGGATGGGATGACCCTTCCTGCTAAATTTAGAATCATTGAAGTGAGAAACAACAAGACTCGTCTGTCCTGTACCATTCGGGAGGGTAGAAATCGACAGATTCGCCGAATGTTTGAGGCAATTGACCATCCGGTACTTTCCCTGCAGAGAATTCAAGTGGGCGAACTGAAACTTGGACGACTTCCCATGGGCAAGACACGAAAACTCAACAATCAAGAGTTGAAGTGGCTTCAAAGTATAAGATAATTAGGTGAGAAGATGAAAATTGGTATTATTGGTGCCGGCGCCGCTGGACTGATGGCGGCAGTGGCTGCATCAAATTCAAAACATGAAGTCTTTTTATTTGATAAGAATGAAAAGATTGGTAAAAAATTATATATTACGGGTAAGGGACGATGCAATATTACCAATGACTGCCTGGACGAGGAGTTTTTTCAAAATGTCGTTAGTCATCCGGAGTTTATGTACTCATCCTATTATGGATTTATGCCATTTCAAGTTATGGAGTTCTTTGAATCCAATCACTTGCCACTAAAGGTTGAGCGTGGTCAAAGGGTATTCCCAAAGTCTGATAAATCCAGTGATGTACTTAAATGCTTTTTAAAATTAATTGATAAAAACAAGATCAATCTCCTGCTAAATACTGAAATTAACTCTGTTGAAAAAGTGGGAGAGCAGTTTAAGCTAGTCTCAAAGAAAAAGATCTATCTCATGGATCGATTGATCCTTGCAACAGGCGGCTTTACCTATCCTCTTACAGGATCTACAGGAGACGGATATGAATTTGCAAAGAGTTTTGAGCACAGCATTATAAAACCGGTGGCAGGGCTTGTCGGTCTTGTCTGCGACATGGAAGACTTGGATTCTATGTCCGGTCTCAGTTTGAAAAATGTAGTTTTAAAAGCTCGGGGAAGAGATCTTAAAAAGGAGATTTTTGGCGAGATGCTCATCACCCACTACGGCGTTTCCGGACCCATTGCACTAAGTATGTCATCGTATATCAATCGATGCGATAGAGTCGATTTAACAGTGGATTTAAAGCCGGCACTGAGTGAAGAAAAGTTAGAGCAGCGAATTTTACGAGAAGTTGAAAGTCAAATTAACAGACAGGCGAGTACAATTCTAAAGTCACTGGTTCCACAGTCTATGATCTCATCCATCTTAAAAGTTGCTAAGATTTCTGAAGACCTCAAGGGCAATCAATGGACTGTTGAAAATCGACGTAATTTAGTCCACGTACTTAAAAATTTCCCGTTAAATTATCAGCGACTATTTAATGAAAAGACAGGAATTATCACCAGTGGAGGTGTCTCTACTTTAGAGATCAATCCTTCGACTATGGAATCCAAACGAGTCAAAGGGCTTTACTTTGCCGGTGAATTAATCGATGTAGATGCACTGACCGGTGGATTTAATCTTCAAATTGCCTTCGCCACGGGTAAACTTGCCGGTGAGGAAGCCGCGCGCTAGAGAGATATTTAAATCGAGTAAAAGTAGGAGGAAATATGAACTTTGCAGTAGCCATTGACGGTCCCTCAGGTGCAGGGAAGAGTACCATCGCCAAAAAACTGGCGGAATCTTTAAATATTAATTATATTGATACGGGCGCTATGTTTCGAGCCGTTGCCTATCTATCGAAGAAATATCCTGAGATGATTGAAAGTGAAGAGGCGTTTTTAAAAATAATGGGTGAGCAACCCCTTAGTTTTCATGAGCAGCAAATTTACATAGGCGATGAAAATGTAGAGGGCTTTATAAGAACTGAGGAGATCTCTAGACTAAGCAGTGCAACAGTATCCAAAATCCCCTATATTCGCGACTTTTTAAAGAAGAGACAACAGGAGATTGCCTCATCTCAAAGTGTGGTCATGGAGGGGAGAGACATCGGTTCCTTCGTCCTACCTAAGGCTGAATACAAATTTTTCCTTACGGCAAGTGATGAGATTCGAGCACGCAGACGCTACGATCAGTTGAGAGAAAAGGATCCGTCTGTCGATTATGAACAAATTCTAAAGGATATTAAGCAGCGAGATCTCAATGATTCTACACGTGAGCATGCTCCGTTAATTCAGGCGGAAGATGCAATTTTAATTGATTCCTCTCATTTATCTCTCGATGAAGTTGTGGCAAAAATGAAATCATATATTGAGGTTTAATGGATGTTATATAAATTTTTACAGAAATTACTCTATCCCTTTTTAAAATTATTTTATCGTTTTAAAATTGAGAATTTTAATGGATTCCCCGAAGGGCCCATTGTCCTTGTGGCCAATCATAAGAGCAATTTAGATCCTGTACTTCTGAGCGTGGCATTTCCCAATCAGATTCATTGGATGGGGAAGAAGGAACTTTTTGAAAATAAGCTCATAGGAAACTTTCTATCAAAACTGGGTGCATTTCCCGTAGATCGTCAAGGAAATGATCTTAGAGCCTTGAAACAATCCATGAAGATTTTAAAAGAGGGCGGCGTCCTAGGTATTTTTCCCGAGGGCACAAGAGTTAAGTCCTATGACCCTGATATGGCAAAGTCCGGAACGGCGTTAATTGCTAGTCGAAGTGGCGCCACTATTGTTCCTGTCTATATTGAGGGAGATTATAAATTATTTAGAAAAGTAACACTTTATGTACGTTCGCCCTTGAAACTTCCTACAGGAAAGCGAAGTGAAGAGGACTATATGAACGATACAAAAACAATAATGGATACAATTTATTTTGGAGGAGAATTAGATGGAAATTATCCTAGCTGATGTCTTAGGATTTTGTGGCGGTGTCAGACGCGCTGTGGACATGGCATTTGAAACCGCTGATGAATTGGACAAGTCCTATAGTTATGGAGAACTTGTTCATAACGCAGATGTAGTCAAGGCACTTGCAGATAGAGATGTCATCGTCATTGAAGATGATGAGTTTCCCGAAGGGGAGCATATCATTACAAGAAGTCATGGGATTACAAAACAAGTAAAAGAGGCCATGCTTGCTAAAGACAACACCATCATCGATACCACTTGTCCCTTTGTCATTCGCGTGCAAAATATTGTCAGTGAAGTAGAGGATCCGGATCATGCCGTGATAATACTTGGTCAACCAAATCATCCGGAGGTTCTAGCCATTCAAAGCTATGGTCATGAGCATACCATGGTGGTTTCAAGCATTGAAGAGTTAAAATCATTAAATCTTGAGCCGTTTCATAGCATCACACTCGTATCACAGACGACAAATCCCCAAAAATTCCTAAAAAATGCAAAAGAACACCTAAAAGAGGTTTTCACAGGGGAACTTTTCGTGTATAATACTATATGTATAGCCACAAAGGAAAGGCAAGAAGCTTGTGCTGAGTTGGCTAAGAAAGTAGATTGCGTTCTAGTAATTGGTGGTAAAAACAGTTCAAACACAAAAAAGCTTGCTGAAATAGCATCATTGTACTGTGACAATGTCAAACATATTCAAACCATTGATGACATAGAGTTGGATTTACTTAAAAAATTTAATAAAATAGGTATTACCGCTGGTGCTTCTACGCCAGATTGGGTAATCAAGGAGGCTGTAAGTAGAATGGAAAATTTTAACAACGAGGAAATGAATAACGAAATGATGGAGGCAATTGACAGTTCCTTCACCAAAGTGAGACGTGGAGAAATTGTCGAAGGGGAAGTTCTATATGTTACTGATGACGAAGTCATGGTAAACATTAACTACCGTGCCGATGGTATCATCTCTAGAGATGAACTATCCAACGACCCTAATGTAAAACCTTCCGATCTTTTCAAACAAGGAGATGAAATCCAAGTCTACGTGATGCGTATGGACGATGGAGACGGAAACGTAGTACTTTCATACAAACGTGTAGAAAACATGAAAGTATGGGATGAAATGGAAGAAAAATTCAATAACAACGAACATGTTATTGCCCATGTAACTAATGTTGTTAAAGGTGGGTTAACTTGTGAAGTTGAAGGACTAAACGGATTTATTCCAGCTTCTCATGTATCCATTCGATTCCAACGTGATCTTAATAAATATATTGGCCAAGACCTTGAATGTGTTATTATAGATTTCGATAAGAGTCGTAGAAAATTTGTACTTTCCAGAAAAAATGTTGAAGAAGTGGAAGTAGAAGAAAAACGTAAAGAAATTTTCGAAAACATTGAAGAAGGACAACTAATCAAAGGTACAGTTCAACGTCTAACTAACTTTGGTGCCTTCGTAGATGTTGGCGGTGTAGACGGTCTAATTCACATCTCTGAACTATCCTGGAACCGCGTTAAACATCCAAGTGATGTTGTAAGTCCTGGACAAGAAGTTGAAGTTCAAGTCCTCAATGTGGATGAAGAGAGAAACCGTATTGCACTAGGTTTAAAACAAACCACTGAAAAACCTTGGGATGTATTCACTCGCACTGTAAAAGTTGGCGATGTTGTCAAAGGTAAAGTTGTAAATATTCTAGACTTTGGTGCATTTGTACGTCTTGAGTCCGGAGTCGACGGATTACTTCACGTTTCTCAGATTTCTCATGACCATGTTGAAAAACCAGAAGACGTTTTAGAAATTGGTCAAGAAATTGATGTCAAGGTGACAGATATCAATACGGATGAAAAGAAAATCAGTCTATCCATCCGTGCTCTAACTGAAGCACCTGAACAAAAAGAGCAAGAAAATGCTCCTGCAAAACCAAAGAAAACTGAAAAACCTCGTCGTCAAGAAAAACCTCAAGTCAAAGAAGAACCTGAAAAAACTGAAGAATTCAGTATGGCAATTGGTGACTTGATAAATCTTGATCTTGGACAAAGCTCCGATGAAGAAGAGGTAGAAGAAGTAACTGAAGTAGTTGAAGAAGAAAACTCTGACGAAGAGTAAAACAATGGGCGCTTTCATAGATTGTGAAAGCGCCTTTTTAATAACAAGGATGAATTATGCTTGAGTTGATCTTAATATCATTTATAATTTCATATCTACTCATTCGTAAAAATCGCGTCTCTTGGGATTTTACCGGATTTAAATCATTCTATCTTGCTGTGCTATCGGCAATTATTTTTTATCTATCGTTGCAGATGGCATCTCTCAGTGCAAGTGCCGCAGGTGATTTTACGCGAAAATATTTCTATTATATTCACTTTATCACACTGATTCTCATGGGCATTGGATTTTTGCCGAAAGAGTTCAATTGGAAGTTCTCAATCTATAGCTTAGGACTTCTTCTCAATGGACTGTCTGTTTTGATTCATAAAAAGATGCCCATTGATCTAAATAAGTTACAAAACTTAGGCCAATTTGATAAAATAAATATATTGACAAGTGGTCGGGTTTTGACTCATCGGCCTTTACTATCTACGGATATCTATTGGCTAAGTGACATCTTTACCTACCATCCTCCTTGGACTCTGGGAAAAGTGGTGAGCTTAGGAGACTTTTTCATTAGCGTGGGTCTGGGGATCTTATTGTCTGCCTATTTATATAAAATCAAAGGAGCAAAATCGGATGTTTAGATATATCAATCAATTATTAAGTGCCATGCGGATTCAGGACATCATTGACATCGTCATTGTGGCACTCCTGATCTACGGTCTCTTTAAAATATTAAAAGACACTCGAGCGGAGCAGTTGAGTCGAGGAATTATCGTCCTGCTTGTACTGACAAAGCTCAGCGAGTGGCTGGAAATTTATACTGTCAACTATATTTTAAGTAATTTGATGACCGTTGGTTATCTGGCAATACTGATCGTATTTCAGCCGGAACTTAGAAAGGGACTGGAGTTTATTGGGCGTACCAGCTCCATTCGAAACAGCATCTTTGCTTCCAAAGAGGAGACGGAAGAGACCATTGAGGAACTACTTCGTGCCGTGGCCTCGTTATCCCGTCAAAAAATTGGTGCACTGATCGTCATAGGACGAAAGACCGGTCTCAATGAAATTATTGAAACCGGAACGCTCATTGACGGTAAAGTCAGTTCATCGCTTTTAATCAATATATTTATTCCTAATACCCCCC
>CAYFQX010000003.1:38615-39409 GCA_964345405.1 uncultured Peptoniphilaceae bacterium | reverse complement strand
ATTTTTATACTATTCGATGACAAGTCCCATAATCCTTGCTTGGATGGCAAGTTCCGTTCGACTCTTAAAGCCCGTCTTTAAGTGAAGATTTTTCAAATGTATCTTCACCGTATTTTCAGTGATATTGAGCTTCATTGAAATTTCGGAATTGCTAGCCCCCGTCGTAAGAAGTCTTAGGACTTCAAGCTCGCGCTCAGTCAGTTCCCGCGAACTGATCTTACCAAGTTTAACATCGGGTGTCTCATCGGGGTAGACAGATTCTCCCGCCATGGTCCGGTCCACAATGGACAAAATCGTCTCTTGAGAAGCCTCCTTATACCAGAAGCTTTCAATCCCAATCTCTTGCGCACGATCCAACCAGGAAACTTCCGGCATACTGGTGACGGCAATGATCTTAACTTCCAGCTTTAGTTTTTTAATTTTTGCTGCAGCCTCTAAGCCACTGGAGCCATCTTCCATGAGGATATCCATAAGTACGAGATCAATGTCGTTACTTAAAACATAGGTGTCCGCATACATTGCCGTTTCCACAGAGTGGACAAGCTCATAATGGTCGCTATTTTCAATGTATAGGGCAAACATCTGCCGCGGTACATTTTGATCATCTACCACCATCACTTTGTATTTCATCTTAATATCCCATCCTTACTTCAAGTATAAATCTTGGGTTCCAATGGACCATCATCGCCCCACCTTTCATTTCCACTCGCTTACGAATATTTTTCAGACCTCCTCGCTCTTCAATGGATCCGTTGGATCTATTCCGTCATTACTGATCTTAAATCGATACTGAT
>CAYFQX010000003.1:7244-38605 GCA_964345405.1 uncultured Peptoniphilaceae bacterium | reverse complement strand
CTCTGCCTTTCCATGAACAATGGCATTGTTAATGGACTCGTGAACTATATCTGTTAGTAGAGACATAACTTCCTCGTTGTCAGGCAGCGTTCCCTTAATATTTATATTTAACTTTACACTATCCGCCGCCTTCATGAGATTTTCCCACTTTGACTTGACCTTTTGTGCATCCGCCTGCGCCTTTAAGAGCTTGGCACTGCGACGCCAAAGTTGAACCAATTCCTCCCGAGAACTTACTCCCTCGTAAGAATTATTTAAATACATCCGAAGCGACATCAGTGTACTTCCAATATTGTCATGAATTCTTTCCTTGGCATGGAGAATTTCCTTTTCGCGAATGAGTTCATCTGCCTCTACATTATAATTCTTCAGCCTGCGATTGATGTTTTCTAAACGTTAATTGTTTTCTTTAATTTCTGTAAGAAGGACGATTTCCCTCGTCACATCCCTTGCCTGCGTTTCCAAAATATGGTCATGATCAATTGTCTCAATTTCCCAGTAATTGTATTTAATTTTAATAATAATGACGGGCGCGCTTCGAATCAGCTCGACATGCTCCGGTAGATCACCAAATAAAATCTGTCCCTTTAAATCCTGAATATTTAAATAAATCCGACCGGTCAATGCTTGACTCAGTTCATTCATCTTTTTATTTACAAGCATGGAAAGTCCATCTCGTTTTGAAAAGCAAATTCCCAGCGGAAGATTGTCCATGCTCTCCTTAATCGCATTGAAAGAAAGATTTAGGGAATACATTCGCTTCACTTGTTGATTGATGAAAAATTCAAGAATCATAATCAGCAACATGAGTGCTATAAAGATGCCAAGCCGAGTCTTGCGGATCGAATGATTCAGTTTAAATATATCGGAGTCTACCTCCGCTAAGATTTGAATCATTAAATAACAGAGGACAAAGAGCGTAGGAGTTACTACCCTTTGCCAAGTATTGCCATCTAACATCTGCACTTGATAGATCAGTTGAAAGGCGATTACCCCAAGAACTACTAGGAGCATAAAGAGCGCAATCATTCCAAAGAGCGTTAAATCTCCAATGGTCATCTTAACACTCCTTCCTTGTTTGAACTTTTAAGGGCGGATCTTCCTCCCCCTTACAGGCTTTAATTTCCATGCATTCATACTTGCTCTCGATCCCCGGCCCCTTCATTTCAAGGGACATCATTAACTGTTCCCCTTGCATCGCTATAGAAACCTTAAGGGCAGACATCTTTGCATAGTACGTTTCAACATTCTCTTGAAAAAAGGTGTAGAGCGCAATGAGTTTCTCAGACTTTATCTTCACCCGATGGTTCAAAATTAATTCCGTCTCAATTCCTGCAAGTTCCAAATAGCTGAGCGTCTCGGTTAAGGCAAGTTTTAACTCCATCAATGACAAGTTTGGATTTTGCTGCGAAAGTAAGATTAAATTAGACATTCGCTTGATATAGACATTGAGCACTGCCGCCCACTTCATTTGATCTCGAAAGGCTCCCTATTCCAGCGACAAATTTTCAAGTAGATTGTCCAGCTCATTGATCTTTCCCTCAAGTAATCTGTCAATGTGACTGTAAATCTCCATCTTTTCCTTAATCACGGCTCGATTTTTCTTTACTTTGTTTTCCGCATCTAAGAGTTCATTTTACTCAGACATGAAATTCCCAAAATTTAAAAGTTCCTCCCTTAGAGAGTTGATCACCGTAATATCATTGACCCAATAGGAATAACCACCCTGAATCTTTGCACTTTCAATATAGTGATTTCTATCTAAGGGTATGGGATGGTGTTCAGCTTTGAGAATAATCTCATTGTCTATCTTTCGGTCTCGCTTTCCCATGAAGAAAATATTTCCCTGAAGATCTAGGATTCCCATCTTAAGGGAGGAGAGATACCAATACTTTTCATAGTCTTGATTGGAAGGAATGAGTCTACTGTACACCAAGGCGATAATAAATATGAGTACAATGATGGGTGTTGTACTCCGGACTGCGAAAAGCCGTCTTAAACCAGTAAAACCATCCGTCGACATGGGCCATGTAAAATAAAGTGTAGAGTAGCCAAAAGATAAGGCAGAGAAAGGGAATCCACAGATACTTTACATTGCCTTGATGGAAGCACTTTCTAAGTGTAATGATAAGCATGCTGACAGAAAATAGAGAGAGGTAGATGAGCATGGCGTAGTAGCCCGGTCGGTGAATGGCCACTTGACTGGTCCACTCCACTGCATCCGTTGGAAATTGAAAGACCAGTTGATGAAATTCGTTCGTTAGAAAGAGTACGGAAAAGAAGAGTGTGGGAATGTGAATTAACTTCCAAATCTTCTCAATCTTTGCACCCTCAGGCAGGCCATATAGAGTATGGAAAAATAAATGGCGACGCCAATTAAAAAAATCAAGACATAGTAACTATACCAGATGTATCTTGCCACTACAGGATTTTGAGGGGCAATGGCATATCTGATAGTGCGAATGCTCAAATAGATGATGAGAAGATAGGCGATGTACTTAAAATTACGCAGCGTGTCCTTATGTAGAATGCTTTTCTTTGCAATATTGATAAGAATTAATATTGCCATCATGTACAGAAAGAGAATTATGACATTTTCGCTGGGAAAAAGTCCATGAATGGCCGCAAAAATATGAATGGATCCTGAAATTAAAATCAACACCATTACAATCGTTAAATCTCGATATAATTTGCGCATATACGGCCTCCTCTCATCCCACATCTTTTCTCTATTATATTATAAATTCATAGGACAGAATACAATTTTAGGAACGAATGAATTTAAATCAATTGAATTTAGTGTACCTCGATTAATTGGTAAACGCGTATCAAATGAATTTAGGTAATAAAAAAAACCCAGGTCGAAGCCCAGGTCCTATTAATCAATATATGCTCTCTTGTCAGGCAAGATGTACTTTTCACGATTTTCTTCATATTTTTGAGAAAAAGCCTTGCTATCCTTGCGTATGAGTTTTAAGTATGCCTGGCTTCGATCTTCATCATTGCCTGTGGTAAGTACTGCAACCCCGACATTGGAACAGTGATCGGCAATACGCTCAAGTGAAGTTGAGATATCTTGTAGTATAAATCCCATTTCAATGGAACAAAGTCCCTCGCGCATACGATCGACATGACGCACATTGATCTCATCATTCATATAGTCGATGAGTTCCTCAAGTGGTTCAATGGATGCCGCAATCTCAAGATCCTGAGTTTCATAGACATGAATCGCCATATCCACTAGATCTAAAGTCGCTTGTTTAAACATCTTTAACTCTTGCTTAGCTTGAGTTGTAAAGGAAATGCCCTTCCGATTCATCTCTTCGGCTGATTCCGAAATATTCTTCGCGTGATCGGCAATTCTTTCAAAATCGCCAATACAGGAGAGAATCAAGGATTGCGTATGACTATCAACTTCAATCAAGGTCTTCTTAGATATCTTCATCATGTAATTTAAGAGTTTATCCTCGTACTTGTCCACTCGATCTTCAAGTGCCGACACCTGTTTGTAACCCTCTTCATCAAACTCATCTAAGAGTTCAAGCGAAAGGCTGATTGCTTCGCGAGCATGCTCAAACATGTGAACGGATAGCTCAAAAGATTGTTGAAGTGCAATACTTGGGTTTTCTAAGAGACGATCGTCCAGACGTTCAAATTCAGCATCGCGAGTTTCCTCATCTTTCGTGATGGGAATGATTCGGTAGGCCAAGTCAACCAGCTTGTTGGATGCCGGATAGAGCACAGTCGTGGCAAGCAAGTTCATGGTCGTATGTGTCATAGCAATCCCCACGGGTTGAACCATACTATCCATAAATGCAAAGGGCTTCACAGCGTGGATGGTGTAGAAAACCGCCATAAAAATAGCTGTACCCAAGACATTAAACAACAAGTGAATGACCGCTGTACGCTTTGCATTACGTTTGGCACCAAGGGTTGAAACTAAAGCCGTTGGACAGAGACCAATATTTTGGCACATGATGATCTGCATGGCAGTTGAGTAGCTGACAAGGCCTGTATTGGCAAGGGACTGAAGGACACCGATGGAAGCTGAAGATGACTGTATAATGGCAGTAAACAGCGCACCGCTTAGGATGCCAAGGATCGGATTATTAAAGTACAAGAGTGCCTTAGAGAACTCAGGCGACTGTCCCAGAGGCTGCATGGCATCGCTCATCGCCTCCATACCAAACATTAAGATGGCAAACCCTAAGAGGACTTGTCCCAACTGGATTTGTCGTTCGGATTTGTTTCTAAGTAAGTTGACAACACCAATCATTGCTAAAATTGGTGAAAAGGACGAAGGTTTAAGCATTTGGACAAAGAAGTTTTCACTACTTAGTGAAGCCAAACTCAAGATCCACGCAGTAAATGTCGTCCCGATATTGGCCCCCATGATCACCGGTACTGCTTGAACCAGTTTCATAATCCCTGAGTTAACAAGACCTACAACAATGACCGTCGTTCCAGATGAGGACTGGATCAGCGCAGTAACCACCGCACCTAAAAGGACGCCCTTTAGTTTGTTTGATGTAAGTCCCCCGAGAATTGACTTTAGTCGCGGGCCCGAAATATTGCTCAGACTCTTAGACATCATGTCCATCCCATAGAGGAACAGAGCAAGTCCTCCTACGAGGGAAAAAAAATTAAAAAATGACATAGATACTCCTACTAAAATATTTTTAAGTTAAAGAAATTTAACTTCTATATTTATTATACATGAATCAAAGATATTTATCATAATCTTTATATGATTTTAACATTATTCTCTTCTTCATAGGCAGGAGCCTCAAAATAAAAACAGCTTCCCTTCCCAACTTCCGACTCTACGCCGTAGGTAAATCCGTGAAGTTGTAGGATGTTTCTTGAGATATAAAGTCCAAGCCCCGTTCCAACAACTTGCCGCTCGTAATTGTCTCTACCTCTAGTGTATCGCTCCCAAATATGGGGAATCATCTCCTCCTTAATGCCCTGACCATAATCTCTTACAGAAAAGATTACCTTATCCTCTCTATCTTCGACAGTTATTTCAATGGTTTTATTTTCCTTAGAATAATTGATTGCGTTGGAGATAAAGTTGTAGAGCACCTGTCTTAACTTGCTTCTGTCACCTAATATCAATCGATTGGATGTCACGAGTAGTCTAATATCATAGTGATCTCTTTCAACGACAAGTTTAAAGCGCTCAAGTACTTCTCGAGTCAACTCCTCTAGTGAGAGAGGATAGACTTTTAAGTCCTCAAGTTCCGATTCTACTTTCGACAAATCTAACATGTCATTTACAAAAGTCGTGACATAATCTGTCTCTTGTAAAATTGTCTCAATATGCTTTTCCCTAAGTTCCCTATTGTCGCCGGAAATATCTCGAATCATCTCACCGTAAGACTTGATAACTGTGAGCGGCGTCTTTAAATCATGACTTACATTGGCAATGAGATCTTTTCTTAGTTCCAGAGTCTTTGTCAATTCGCCGGTGGCATAGTTGAGCGTCTTTGCCAAGTCATTGATCTCCTTATATTCGCTTTCTGGAAATTCCACATCGTAGTTTCCATAGGCCAATTCTCTTGCCGTCTTTGCCATGCTCGTAAGCGGTGCCGCCAGACGATTGGAGAGAAAGTAAGCTAATATAAAAGCTACGGTAATGGAAATTGCAGAGATAATAATGAGCTGATTTTTTAAAATATCAATAGTTGTGTCCACAGGATTTAAAGTGGTATTTGCCGTTAAGAAATACTTTTCACTCCCCACCTGACCCAAATAGTTGACATAGAAAATTGAAGAGGTCTGAGTGTCGCCTGTGGGCTCTACAAACACTTTTGATTTAAGTCCCTTTCGTAGTAATGGTGTGAAATAACTCTGTAAATCCATGCGTTCCAGTCCCGGTTGATAATAAATATCCGATGGACTGTTTGGAAATATCAGCTGACCATGTTCATTAAACACCTGAACATGCACGCCCTTTTGCAGTGAGTAGTACAAGATGGTTTCTTCAAAACTATCCTCTTCAAATTGAGACGCGATGTCCTCCCCTGCACGTTCCACTTCACGAATCTTCATGGACTTATAAAATGAATTTAAAAAAACAATCTGAAGTAGCCAGAGTAAGATCAGGATAAATAGAGCCAGGCCTGAGAAGTAGATCCAAAATCGGATGCGAATACTTCGATCATCGACCCAGTGTCCTGTCATTTTAATCCACTTCCTGTTGAAAATTTATAACCTACGCCGCGGACAGTGACGATAAAGTCACGGTAGGGACCGATGCTGTTTCTTAGCATTTTTATATGCGTATCCACAGTTCGGTCATCGCCATAAAAGTCATAACCCCAAACTTCGTTAAGTAATTTATCTCGATTGAGGGCAATATTTTCATTCTTTGCCAAGTAGACAAGAAGTTCATACTCCTTCGGTGTCAAATCCACCGGCTCCTTGTCCACATAGACTTCGTGGCCGTCTAAGTCGATAATGAGCCCGTCAAACTCCAATCGATTGTGCTGCACATCCTGCGTGTTTCGGCGCAAGATCACATTGACACGGGCCATTAGCTCCTTTGGAGAAAAGGGCTTGACGACATAATCTTCAATGCCAATTTCAAAGCCAAAGAGCTTGTCGTATTCATCGGATCGAGCAGATAGCATAAGGACGGGAATGTCCTTGTGTTTTTTTATTTCTTGATAAGCTGAAAATCCATCCAGCTTCGGCATCATAATATCCATAATGATGACATCAAAATCTTCCTCTTCGCAGCGTGCAATGGCTTCCATCCCATCGGCGGCTTCCACTACTTCATAGCCTTCCAACTCGGCATATGTTCGAATCACTTCGCGAATCTTTTGTTCATCATCTACAATTAACAGTTTTGGCATTTAATCACCTCACTATATACTATATTACGAATAATTGATGAAGACCAGTTGAACTTCGAATCTTTAAGAAGTCTTTGAGTTTTATTGTGGAATTTAATATATTTTAGCTAATTTTGTCACCACAATAAAAAAGCCCTCATCGAGTATGGATCGAGGGGCTTTTTAAAGTATTTAATTTTTCTTAGACGGTTGAATGGTCTTTGGGAAGGTCAGGGTCATCTTTGTGCCCACACCTAATTTACTTTGAACCAAAATCTCACCGTGAATGCGCTCGAGATGATGTTTTACAATGGCAAGGCCAAGGCCGGTGGATTTTTTGTTGTAGGATCTTGACTTATCCGCCATATAAAATCTTTCAAAGATATGTTGTTGATCCTTGTAACTGATGCCGATACCTGAGTCGCCAATGGTCACAATGACAAAGTCATCGGTCTCCTGCGCTTGAATTTAGATGATCCCATCTTCCACATTGTAGAGAATGGCATTGTCAATTAAATTACCAAAAATCTCCCTTAAAATCTTATAGTCTGTGGTAAGCGTCAATCCCTCAGGAATGGATAAATCCACACTTAGATATTTCTCGGCAATGGAGGTAGCCTTACGTGAGAGAATCTTTTGAACCAGTGCTTTGATGTCAATTTCCTCGTTGTCAAATTCAATATGCTCTTCCACGCGGTTAAGCGCGATGATCTCATCAATCAAGCTTAAAAGTCGTTCACATTCCTCAAGTATGATCCCTAGAAATTTTTGCTCCTGAGGATCTTGATTCATGCTTTTCATCAGTTCCGCATAGCCCCGAATGGAAGTCAGTGGCGTCTTCAATTCATGGGTTACATTGGAGGTGAATTCCTGTCTATTTTTCTCGGCATCTTTATTTTCAGATAGATCATAGATCAGGATACTCATGCCGATAAATTTATAATCTTTGAGGAGGATGGGCGCCATGACAATTTCAAGAGGTTGGTCATTGACATAGACTGTCTGCACGGCATAACTTCGCTCGCTCATGTTTTTATCAAGTGCCTTGATGAAATTATTTTCGCGGCAGAGATTGATGATGTTCTTGTCAATGTAGTCCAGGCGCAGTGAGCCGTCTAAAAGTTCGATGGCGCTTTCATTGAGTAGCTTTATGCGCTTTTCCTCATCAATAATCATGACACCCTCGTTAATTTTACCTATGAGTTCCTCATAACTTGAACTGAGGGCATCCAAGTGCTGTAATTTTTGTTGTGAATCGGCAAGTTTTTGTATATAGAGATCCAAATGAAAGAGATCGCCCTCTTTATTGAGGGGAAGTTCCTCACGCACTTTTGCAATGGAGAAGGCAACTTCCTCCTCTCGTCGTTTGAGTACATTGACAAGAAATCTTCGTAGGATCAATCCGCCCGCAATCACCGGTACGAGAAAATAGGGCAAGCTATAGACAAAATAACCTAAGAGATTTTCGTTCCTAAAGGAGGCGACAAATGTACCTCCCGTAAATCGATGAAGATAGATGTATTGATTGTCGAGTTCATTGCGATGATAGATGACCGAGCGATCAAATTTCCCATGGCGGATAGCCTGGAGCACAATTCGTTGCTCTAGAGGCTGACCGGAAGAATAGATCACCTGTCCTTCATTGAAGATATAAAAGTCGTACTTCCCCTGCTCATGTAGTTTTGTAAAATGCAAAAATAAATCCTTGTTGAGATTTGAACCTTGCAGTTCCGATGAAATGACTTCCATATCATCTTCGATCCAACACAAGACATGTCTCTGCTCCCGAATGGAAAAACTAATAGAGAAAAGAAAAGCAACAAGGAGCAAAATCCCCGTCGCTTCATATTTTAATCTGCTTTTTTTCATGATCTTGTGCTCACTTTATATCCGACATTTCAAATCGTTTCAATTAGATAGGCCTTGTCTTTTAGTTTGTGTCGCAAACTTGCAATGTGAACATCCACAGTTCGGGTTTCACCTTCAAAGTCATAGCCCCAAATGTGTTGTAGGATTTTTTCTCGGTCAAATACAATGTTTTTGTTTTGGAACAGATAGAGCAGCAGTTCAAATTCCTTATAAGTAAGAGGAATTTCTTCGCCACTACTAAACTTGACCGTTCTTTGTTCTAGGGAAATGATGACGCCGTCAATCTCAATGATGTCTTCATTTGGCATTGACTTTTGAGTTCTTCGAAGTAGCGCATTAATTCGTGCAATGAGCTCCTATACACTGAAAGGCTTCAAGATATAGTCGTCTGCCCCTTGATCCAGTCCATTGATTTTGTCCATCTCTGAGGATTTTGCGGTAAGCATGATGACAGGAATATTGGCATAGGCCTTGTTGCTCTTTAGCTTTTTTAAAATGGCCATGCCGTCTTCCCCAGGCAACATGATGTCCAAGAGGATTAAATCGGGAATTTGCTCTTCCAAAGCATTGAGCATGTCTTCTCCGTTTTCAAATCCCTTGCCCTCATGTTGATTGGCTTTTAAAGCATATAGTACTAATTATCTTATGTTCGCTTCATCTTCAACGCAGTAAATCATTTTTATCCCACTTTAAAAATTCATCCACATGTTCCCCGGTCACTGAATAGATGACCCACTCGGCGATATTTTCCGTATGATCTCCCACACGTTCCAAATACTTGGCAATTTGAAGTAAGTCAATTAGCTCTTCTGCACGAGATTCATTTTCTCGAATGAGTCCGATTAATTTCACACGAAGTTGTTCATAGAGATCATCCACGACATCGTCGTGCTCAATGCACTGCTGCGCAAGTTCCACATCCTCTGCAATAAAGGAGTCGATGGCTGATTTAATCATAAACGAGCACGCATCAAACATCTTGTTGATATAGTCAAGTTCAGTAGTAAGCGGATCGTCCGGCATACTTAAAGAAATTTCAGAAATGTCCTGAGCATGGTCGCCAATGCGTTCCAAGTCCGTAATGATTTTTAAGACGGAAGAAATCAAACGCAAGTCGCCGGCAACGGGTTGTTGTCTTAGTAAGAGAGACATTGCCAAATTTTCAATATCTCTTTCCATTACATCGACTTCTCGATCTCTTAGGATGACATCTCTTGAAGCTTCATCATCTCTTTCAGTCAATGCTCGCAGTGAATTTTGAATGTTGTCCTCTACTAAGGAGCCCATTTCAATCAATTTATTATTTAATATCTCTAGTTCCTGCTCGTATCTTTCGCGCATAATAGCCCCCTCTTATCCAAAACGGCCAGTAATATAATCTTCCGTACGTTTATCGTCCGGATTGGAGAATAGTTTTTCAGTATCGCTATACTCAATAAGCTCTCCACTTAAAAAGAACGCGGTCTTATCTGAAACTCTTGTTGCCTGTTGCATATTATGAGTAACGATAACTATAGTATAGTCTTTTTTCAGTTCTTGTACAAGTTCTTCAATCTTTAATGTAGAAATTGGATCCAAGGCTGAAGTTGGTTCGTCCATTAAGAGCACTTCAGGTTCCACTGCGAGTGAACGAGCAATGCAAATTCTCTGTTGCTGACCGCCGGATAGTGCCGTAGCCTTTTGGTTGAGTTTATCCTTTACTTCATCCAGATGGCTGCATTTTTTAAACTCTTTTCTACAATATAATCCAGCTTGGCACGATCTTTAATTCCGTGGGTCTTTGGACCGTAGGCGATATTTTCATAGATACTCATTGGAAAGGGGTTGGGATTTTGGAATACCATTCCCACGCGCTTGCGTAGCGCATTGACATCCATTTTAGAGTCAAAAATATCTTGGCCGTCTAAGGTAATGATACCGGTTACTCGCGTACCGGGATTTAAGTCACTCATTCGGTTGAGACATTTTAGAAGTGTGGATTTCCCGGATCCACTGGGTCCAATGTAGGCAGTCACTTCGTTTGCTTCAATGGACATGGATATATCTTTTAAAGCGTGGAAATCATCGTAGAAGAGATCCACATTTTGAATTTCAATTTTAGACATTATTTACCTCCGATCATTCGATTTCCTAAGAAAGTAGAAATCGTATTTATGGCAAGGGTTAGAATTAGTAAGACAAATCCGGTGGCAAAAGACTCGTTGACATGGAGTCATTCAGTAGAAAGTACATACATGTGAAGTGCCAAAGTTCGTCCGGAAGATCCTAATCCGGTTGGAATGGCTGTGGCTGTACCTAATGTATAGATCAGCGCCGCTGTCTCCCCAACGCAACGACCAATTCCTAAAATGACACCAGATAATATTCCCGGCATCGCACCTGGTAGGACGACGCGGATGGTAGTTCTTAACTTTCCGGCGCCAAGTGCCAGGGAACCAAATCTCAGTTCATCATTAATGGCAAGGAGTGCTTCCTCTGTGGACCGAATAATGATGGGCAGAATCATAATTGCCAATGTAAAGACGCCGGCGTAAATTGAGAAGCCCAGCTTTAATGTGATGACATAAAAAAGCATCCCAAAGGGACCATAGATGATGGATGGAATCCCGGATAGGGTCTCGGTGGTAATACGAATGACTTCAACGACTTTACTTCCGCGCTTTGCATATTCAATTAGATAAATCCCGGTTCCAACCCCCAGGGGTGTGGCAATTAGTAGGGACAGACCAACGACGATCAGTGTCGTAATAATCGCCGGATACATGGATACATTTTCGGTTGTATATTGGCGCTCAAATAAGCTGAGATGTAAGTTTGGAACTCCCTTAACAACAATATAAGCAATGATTAGAAGTAGAACACCAAAAGTTATAAAGGCGGCTACTTTGATGAGCCCTCTTATAAATTTACTCATTCGTTCATTCTCCTCTTCACAATATTAAAGATCAAGTTAATAACTAAGATAAAGGCAAACAATACAACGCCGGTTGCAATAAGTGCTTCACGATGTTGACCGGCAGCATATGCCATTCCTAGGACGATGTTTGCAGTCATGGTACGTATCCCCTTGGTAAGACCGCGAGGCATACGTGCTTGATTGCCCGCAATGAGAATGACGGCCATGGTTTCACCAATGGAACGGCCAATACCTAAGATCACTGAAGCTAGGATCCCTGATTTTGCCGCAGGTACAACAACTTTCATAATACTAAGTTCGTGTGTTGCTCCTAGGGCGACACTCCCTTGATAGTAGTGAATTGGCACAGAGCGAAGAGAACTTTCAGATAGCCCGATGATAGTTGGCAAAATCATAATCCCAAGTAGGATTGAAGCGGTGAGTATATTCATCCCGTTGCCAAGGCCCATGTTTATTGCCATGGGAACCATGACCATGAGGGCAAAGAAACCGTAGACAATGGAGGGTATCCCTGCCATTAGATTAACTGCCGGTTTTAAAAATCTGTAGATTTTTTCAGGGCAGTAAAATGCCATGTAGATGGAAGTTAAGATCCCGATGGGTACACCAATCAGTATGGATCCAAAGGTAACATAGAGTGAACCCATAATCATCGGCATAATACCGTAGATATCGGAACTTGGCGCCCATTTTTGACCGCTGATAAAGTTCTTAAGACCATAGTCCATTAAAAATGGAACCCCGTTTTTAAAGATAAAATAACAAATTACAATAATGGATAGAATCGACACTAGGGAACAAAGTAAAAAGATTAATCCCCAAAATCTTTCGTAAAATTTTGAATTCATTCCACCCCTCCTCTGATGTAAATACTAACAAGGCCCAATTAAGGCACTTTATGTTCTATGTAAAGTTTATGTAAAGTGAGTTTGATCGGATCTTTTGATTGTTTTTCATAAGATCCGATCAAACAAACTTAACAATTCACTTTTCTGCCTACAAAATATCAATGAAGACATTAAAAAAGAACCTATAAAAGGTTCTTTTTTAATTTTATAGTTCTTCCCAATCTAGGATCTTACCACCAAAGATATCTTTGATTTGATCTTTTGTAATATCTTCAAGTGGGTTTTCTTTGTTTACGATAATTGCGATACCGTCTTTAGCAAGAACCAATTCTTCAAGTTCGCCCTTTTCTTCGTCTTTCAGTTCTCTTGAAGACATACCAATTTGAGCGGAACCGTCGATGGTTGAAGCGATACCTGCAGAACTACCGGTAGATTGGATTTCGATGTTTGCATTTGGATTTAGATTTTTGTATTCTTCAGCTAGTTTTTCCATTAAAGGAGTAACAGAGGTAGAACCTGCTACAGTAATGCTACCGCTAAGGTCAGCTGGTTGATATTCTTCAGCGCCTTCAACTTTGATGTAGCCTTCATCTTCAGCAATTTGTTGACATTGAGTGGAGTGAGCAAATTTTAAGAAGTCAGCTTCTAATGAACCTTCAGCTGGTGTGCCTTTAGTGACAAGTAGGAATGGACGAGAAATTGCATAGGTACCATTGATGATATCTTCTGCAGAAGCTTCAACGCCGTCAACTTTAAGTGTTTTAACAGTATCATTTAGTGAACCAAGAGAGCTATATCCAATAGCAGATGGGTCAGTAGATACAGTAGTCATAACACCGTTAGTAGAGTTTTGAATGATGGCTTCAGGAGTGGTGTTGTCCACATCATCTTCCATTAGACCTAAGATTTCAACAAAGGCTCCACGAGTACCGGATCCGTCTTCACGACTGATGACAGAGATTTCTCCAAGCTTTGCTAGATCTTTATCACCTGCATCAGCTTCCGCATTGGCAGCTGTGTTAGCTATATTGTTAGCTGGTGCATTATTTCCAGAATTACCTGAGCAACCGACTAGGCCAAATACAACTAGCGACAAGCCCAAAACAACCCCTAGTTTTTTTACATTGAACATGAATAATTTCCTCGTTAAGTAAATTCTCTTTATTTTCTAAACTTATCTTAAATCAGTTGAATGAAATTCATGTTTTTTAAATGTAAAGATTGAGTAAACTTTACAAACTGTACTCAGTCAAAAAACTCTAGATGAGCTCATCCACATCGTCGACAATAGCACGGGGCTCAATCTTACTTTCAAAGTGACCTACTACGTTGCCATCGCGATCAATGAGATATTTCTCAAAGTTCCACTTCACATCCTCAGGATAGGTCTCCTTTAAGTACTGATAGAGTGGATGGGCATCTTCCCCATTGGCCTTGGTCTTTGAAAACATCGGGAAAGTAACGCCAAATTTTTCAGTGACAAATGCCTTTATCTCTTCATCAGTTCCGGGTTCCTGAGCGCCAAACTCATTGCTTGGAAAACCAAGGATGCTAAATCCGTAGTCTTTGTAGAGATTATAGAGTTTTTGTAGATCTTCATATTGTTTTGTATATCCGCACTCGCTGGCTGTATTGACAATTAATAGGACCTGACCCTTGTAGTCGTCCATGACTTGGTCTTTCCCGTCAATCGTCTTTAGTTTAATCCCTTGATAGTTCATTAAAATTCCCCCTTTTGTTTAAAATACCCCACTACTCCTCATTTAAGCTACTTCTCTCAAGTTCTTATCTATATTATGTAGATAAAAATGCACATGCATAAGAGAACTCATCTTTGGCTTATAGATTAAAAAAAGGAGCCCGTAGGCTCCTAATTTTATAATCTAAAGCTTTTCATTAGTTAGCAGCTTCTTCATCTTCTCCTGCAAGGCGTAGATATGCTTCATATCTTTCGCGTGCATCTCTTTCAGCTTTTTCAAATAGAACGTCAGCTCTATCTGGGAATGCTCTTTCTAGAGAAGTATAGCGGACTTCTCCTTCAAGGAATTCGCGGTAAGGTTTAGTAGGTGTCTTAGAGTCAAGGGTAAATGGATTCTTACCTTCAGCTTTAAGGTCTGGGTTGAAGCGGTATAGGTGCCAGTAACCGGTATCCACTGCATGTTTTTCTTGAGCAATGGAGTAACCCATACCTTGTTTAATACCGTGGTTAACACATGGAGCGTAAGCAATAATGATGGATGGTCCGTCATATGCTTCAGCTTCTCTAATTGCCTTAAGTGCTTGGTTCTTGTCAGCGCCAATGGCAATTTGAGCTACATAGACATAGCCGTAGCTAGTCATCATGAGGCCAAGGTCTTTCTTCTTAACATCTTTACCGGATGCAGCAAATTGAGCTACCGCACCTGTTGGAGTTGCCTTAGAAGATTGTCCACCAGTGTTGGAGTAAACTTCAGTATCTACTATCATAACATTGATGTTTTCGCCACTTGCAAGTACGTGGTCTAGTCCACCAAAGCCGATGTCATAAGCCCAACCGTCACCACCAAAGATCCAGTTACTTGGTTTGATAAGTAGACGTTTGAAGCCATCTAGACGATCAAGTAATGCGTCTGCTTCTTCATTACCTGTTTTTTGTTCAAGTAGTGGAAGAATTTCTGCAGCAGCAGCTTTTGTAGTCTTGTAGTCATTTGGATTTTCTAACCATTTACCAAATGCAGCGTTAAGTTCTTCGCTTACATTAAGTTCAATGATTTGTTCCATTAAAGATTTGATTTGAGCACGTGATTGATCTACAGATACCTTCATACCATAGCCGTATTCAGCATTGTCTTCGAAGAGTGAGTTAGCCCAGGATGGTCCAAATCCGTCTTCATTCGCACAGTATGGCATACTTGGTGCAGATCCACCCCAGATGGAAGTACATCCAGTGGCGTTCGCAATCATCATGCGGTCACCAAATAGTTGAGTAATTAGCTTAATGTATGGAGTTTCACCACAGCCTGCACAAGCGCCGGAGAACTCAACATGTGGTTGATGGAATTGAGAGTTCTTAACTGTAGATGGTTCAATTTCATTTTCCTTAGAGGAGATGTTATTGAATGCAAATTCCCAGTTTTCGCTTTGTACTTCGAAATGATCTTCGAATGGTTCCATAACAAGTGCTTTTTCTTTTGCTGGACAAACTTGAGCACAGTTACCGCAACCAGTACAGTCTAATGGAGAAATTTGAATACGATATTCGTAACCTTCAAGTCCCTTACCAACTGCTTTCTTAGTTTCGAAAGTTTCAGGTTTCTTAGCTGCTTCTTCTTCGTCTAATAGGAATGGACGAATAACGGCATGTGGACATACGAAAGAACATTGGTTACATTGGATACAGTTTTCAATCTTCCAGTCTGGAACATTAACTGCTATACCACGTTTTTCATAACGGCTTGTTCCGGATGGGAATGTACCGTCTTCGCGACCGATGAAGGCACTTACTGGAAGGTCATTACCTTCTTGACGAGTCATTGGAACTAGAATGTCATTGATAAATGCTGGTGCACCTTCAATTTCGTTAGATTCTACTTCTGCTAGTTTAGCCCATTCAGCTGGAACTTCGATTTCTTCATAAGCGTCCATACCAGCGTCAACTGCCTTGTAGTTCATTTCTACAACTTCGTCACCGCGATGACCGTAGTCAGCTACGATGGCTTCTTTAAGTTTAGCAACAGCAGTTTCCATTGGAAGTACGTTGGATAGTTTGAAGAATGCAGCTTGCATTACCATGTTGGTACGTCCACCAAGACCGATTTCAGCAGCGATCTTAGTTGCGTTGATGATGTAGAATTTAACATCATTTTCAGCAATACTGCGTTTTAAGCTTGCTGGTAAGTTTTCTTCTAGTTCATCTTTAGACCATACAGTATTTAGTAGGAATGTTCCGCCTTTTTTAATACCGCGAAGTAGGTCGTATTGATGTACGTAAGATTGCTTAGAGCAAGAGATAAAGTCAGCTTCAGTAATTAGGTAAGTTGAAGTGATTGGCTTATCACCAAATCGTAAGTGAGACATTGTTACCCCACCGGACTTCTTAGAGTCGTAGTCGAAGTAACCTTGAGCGTACATGTCAGTACCGTCACCGATGATCTTGATAGCGCTCTTGTTTGCACCTACAGTACCGTCAGAACCGAATCCCCAGAATTTACAAGCGATGGTTCCTTCAGGTTCAGTTTGGATGATTTCGTCAATGTCTAGATTTAGGTGAGTCACATCATCATTGATACCAATAGTGAATCTATTCTTAGGTTCAGCTGCATCAAGATTTTTATAAACAGCAAGGATTTGAGATGGAGTTGTATCCTTACTACCAAGTCCGTAACGTCCGCCTACGATTAGAGGTCTTTCGTCTGCTTCGTAGTAAACATTGCGTACGTCTAGGTAAAGTGGTTCGCCTGCAGAACCTTTTTCCTTAGTGCGGTCTAGAACAGCAATTTTTTCAACTGTCTTAGGCATAGCAGCTAGGAAGTGTTTAGTTGAGAATGGACGGAATAAGTGAACTTTTAGTAGACCTACTTTGTCGCCCTTTTCATTTAAGTAATCAACAACTTCAGTGATTGCTTCAGTAACAGAACCCATGGCTACGATAACTTTAGTTGCATCTTCTGCACCGTAGTAGTTAAATAGACCATATTTTCTTCCGGTAGCTTCACTGATTTGGTTTAGATAATCTTCAGTAATATCAATTATGTCAGTATAGAAGTGGTTGGAACTTTCCATTGCTTGGAAGTAAACGTCAGGGTTTTGAGCAGTACCTCTAACTTCTGGATTTACAGGACCTAGAGCTCTTTCTCTAAATGCTTTAACAGCATCTTGGTCAACCATTTTTCCAAGAGTTTCATAGTCCATTAATTCGATTTTTTGAATTTCATGAGAAGTTCTAAATCCATCGAAGAAGTGGACGAATGGTACTCGACCTTTAATTGCGGATAAGTGAGATACTGCAGCAAGGTCCATTACTTCTTGAACAGAACCGGATGCAAGTAGTGCAAAACCGGAAGCACGTGTTGCCATAACGTCTTGGTGGTCACCGAAAATACTTAGTGCATGTCCAGCTAGTGCACGAGCAGCAACGTGGAATACACCTGGTAGTAACTCACCGGCAATTTTGTACATATTTGGAAGCATTAGAAGTAAACCTTGAGAAGCAGTGTATGTAGTTGCTAATGCACCGGCTTGTAAAGCACCGTGAACAGCACCTGCTGCACCACCTTCAGATTGTAACTCTTTTACAAGTACTTCTTGTCCAAAGATGTTTTTACGTCCATTACTTGACCAAGCATCAATGTGCTCTGCCATCGGTGAAGATGGAGTAATAGGATAGATCATGGAGACATCGGAAAAAGCATACGCTATATGCGCTGCAGCTTCGTTACCATCCATGGTTTTCATAATTCTTTCCATTAATGACCCTCCTAAAAATAATTGTTTCATTTCCCTATGATAGTATTATAACAATAAACTCCCGAACCTTTCAAGCCATATTCGGAAATATATTATATAAAAGCCTTTTCATTCCGTATTTTGTATACAGTTCCAAGGCTGCTAAAATGCAATGTTGTAGCATTTTTAGACAATTAAGATACCGCTTTCAGTGCTTGGTATGATTACAAATTATTTATTAGACTCTCTGTTCTGCTCAATAGACTCTAGAATACGCTCATTGAGAGCAAGAGCTGCATTGTATCCAAGTTCTTTTTGCTTATAATTTCTTGTGGCAATTTCAATGATGATGGATGTGTTTCTACCGCTACGCATGGGGATGTCAATGCGAGGTACCATTATGTCTAAAATATTTTCATAATCGTCTTTGATGCCCAGACGGTCATAATCCTTCGTGTCATCCCATGGCTCGAGATGAATGATCAGATCGATGTCCTTTTCCTCCATAATGGCACCAATCCCAAAGAGTCGAACCACATCAATAATTCCCACCCCGCGAATTTCCATAAAGTGCTGTGTGATTGGTGGCGAGGTGCCAATGAGTCGGTTTTCAAATTTTTTAATGATAACAGAGTCATCACTGATCAATTTGTGGCCACTGACAATTAGATCTATGGCGGTTTCAGATTTACCAATGCCACTGTCTCCTGTAAGTAAAACACCCACCCCGTAGATATCCAGCAAAATGCCATGTTTGCGCAGTGTCGGTGCCAGTGCCATGTCCATAAAGTTAATGAGCTGATTGACAATACGAGTGGTGGTCTTTGCCGTTCTTAGCAATGTGATGTCATATTCCTTGGCTAAATAGAGCACTTCGTCAAAGATTCGATTGCCACGCGTGAAAATCAATAGTGGAATCCGCTCTTTAAAGAGTTGCTCCAATGCCTTAAAGCGCTTATCCTCTGAAAGTTCATTGAGATAGTGCCATTCAGCTCCACCAATGATTTGAATGCGATTGGGTGTGAATTTTGTGTAATATCCTACCAATTGAAGGCCGGGACGATTGATCTCCGGCGTATATATTTTTGTAAAAGCACAGTCTGAAGATTCATAGATGACTTCAAAGTCCAGACCTTCATCTTCAATTAGATCTTTTACAGAAAAGCTTATCATGAGCGACTCCTTCTAAAGTATTCATACACGGACTCTGCCGCACGTTGGTTCATCCCCTCAACTTCCATGAGTTCCTCGGGACTTGCCTGCTTGATGCGTTCAATGGACTTATAATGTGCCAGTAGATTTTGCTTGCGCTTGGGTCCAATAAGCGGAATATCATCGAGCTCCGATTTAAAAGTGGATTTACTCCGCAAGCTGCGATGATAGTTAATGGCAAATCGGTGGGCTTCCTCCTGAATTTGGAAGATTAATTTATAAATGGGCGAGGTCTTTTCAAGTTGATATTCTTCATTATTATAGATAATTCCTCGCGTCTGATGCTTGTCATCTTTCACTAGACCACAGACGGGAATTTGAATCCCCAGCTCTTCTAAAACTTGAATGGCAATATTGACCTGACCCTTTCCCCCGTCCATCATAATTAGATCCGGGAAAAACCCAAAACTTGTCAGGCTGTCCCCCTCCTGTTGCTCTGACAGCCCTCTTGAAAATCGCCTGTAAAGAACCTCTCTTAGACTTGCGTAGTCATCGGCACCAACGACAGTTTTAATTCGAAACCTGCGGTAGTCGGACTTTTTCATCTGTCCGTTTTCACCGACACCCATGGAACCGACCGACTCGACCCCGGAAATATTTGAAATATCAAAGCCCTCCATGCGCCGCGGCAGTTCACTTAAACCTAAGAGCTCCTGAAGTCCCTCGAGCGCTTTATTGCGTCTGCGCTGTTGTTTTTGATACTGACTGCCATGTTTATCCAGCATATCCAGCGCGTTTTTATGAACCATGTTCATGAGCTTTCGCTTTTCCCCACGTTGCGGCACTTCCAGATGGACTTTTTGTCCCTTCATATCTGACAGCCACGTCTGAATTAACTCTTCCTCTTCTAGAGACTCCGGAATTAAAATGCTTCCCGGAATATAGGCAATGCCATGATAAAACTGAGTGATAAAGGAACTTAAAATTTCATCGGCACTGTCGCGATAGGGATCCTCCAAGATAAAATGCTCCCGTCCCATGATCTTTCCCTGTCTGAAAAAGAAAATCTGAACACAGACACTGCCCTCATCCCGGGCAAAATTAATGATATCGTATTCATCCTGACTGGCAGCATAGGTTATGATTTGTTTTTCCTGCAGAATTTCAACAAGCTCCAGTCGGTCCCGCCAAAGTGCCGCCTCTTCAAAGTTGAAACTTTTTGATGCCGTCAACATCTGATCTTTTAAATAGTCCTGGATCTCTGTGTTTTTCCCCTCAAAGAAATCTGTAATCTTGTAAATCATTTTCATATACTCTTCTTCACTCACATCCCCTCGACAGGGACCGATGCATCGGTCAATGAAGAAGTTAAGGCAGGGACGAACTTTCCCTGCCGCTTTGACAATGTCTAACTTACAGTTTCTAATGGGATAAATTTCATGGATCACTTGGATGGTCTCATTAACTGCCAATACATTGGGATAGGGACCATAGTACTTGGCGCCGTCTTTAAGGATCTGACGAGTCTTCATCACTCGTGGATAGGGTTCATTTGTAATTTTAATATACGGATATTGTTTGTCATCACGTAAGAGAATATTGTACTTGGGATGATATTCCTTAATGAGATTTGACTCTAAGATTAAACTCTCCAGTTCATTTCTTACAATAATATATTCAAAATCTTCAATATGGCTCACCATGGCCTTTACTTTTTGATTGGTGCGGCCATAGCTTCTAAAATATTGACGAATGCGGTTGCGCAGATTCTTTGCCTTTCCCACATAGATCACTTGTCCTGCCATATTGCGCATTAAATAGACCCCGGGATCGGTGGGGACCTTCTTTAGTTTTTCCTCTAAATCCATGAAATCCCTTTCTAATTTAATTGATGGAGATCGGGGCAGTTACCGCCTTTAACCACTCAAGTTCATCCGCCTCTAAATGAGGACCGACTTCTTCTAAAATCAGCTGATGATAGTCGTTGAGCCACTGAATTTCCCCCTCATCAAGTAAGCTTATATCCAAGGCCTTTTGATCAATGGGGACGCGCGTTAAATTATAGAGCTCAAGATAATTTCCATCCTCTGTTGTCTTCCAAGGTTTCACATAGACGATATTTTCGCTGCGGATGCCATAGCCGTCTTCCACATAGTAGCCCGGCTCTACTGAGAACACATAGCCCGGTTTTAAAACGGTAGGATTTGGATTGCGATTGCTCACTGATGGTGGTGCTTCGTGCACGGAAAGTAGATAACCTACCCCGTGGCCGGTGCCGTGATTAAAGTTCTTTCCATCATTCCACAAATTAACTCGCGCCAAGATATCCAAATCTCGGTCCATTGTTCCCTCAAGATATTTATTTTTAATCACTTGAATCATGCCCTTAAGGACCAAAGTGAAGCTTCTCTTTTCCTCATCACTGACCGCTCCCATAGAGAAGGTTCTTGTGGTATCGGTGGTGCCATTGAGATAGTGGCCACCGCTGTCAATGAGATAGAGTCCTGAAAATTCAATCTTATCCTGTGACTTAGGTCCTGCACTGTAGTGCGCCATTGCTGCATTTGCACCATAGGCAGAGATTGGTTTGAAACTTTCATCGATATAATTTGGGCGTGCGGATCTAAGTCCAACGAGATATTCTTCTGCCTCGTATTCTCCCACCGGTTCCTTGAGTTGAGTTAACCAGTAGATATATTTTGTAATGGCGATGCCGTCTTGAAGATAGGCATGTTTGAGATTTTCAAGTTCCGTTTCATTTTTTACTGCCTTTAGTTCGGCGGTTAGTTCCTGACCCTCAATCATGGTATTTTTCTCTTTCATGGCATCAAATAAAAGATGCGGAGTCATAGAAATATCGACAAAGATCTTGTGATTGTCAATGACAGAAATTTCATCGTGGATGCGGTCATAGTCAATGATGTGGACATGATCATCTTCTAGCACTTTTTTAATTTCATCATCCAGCTTTTCCTGATGAATAAATAAAATCGCCCCTTCATCGGTGACAAATAGATAGGAGATGGTCACCGGATTGTAGGGAATATCGCTGCCGCGAATATTGAGTACCCAGGCAATATCCTCAAGAGAGGAGATAAAAGTTGCCGTCGCATCTTCTTTGCTGTACGCTTGGCGAAGTTCATTTAACTTTTCCATGCGGGATTTTCCTGCAAATGCCTCTCCAAGTATAAAGACATCTTCCTTAGGAAGGGCCGGACGAGTTGTCCAGATTTTTTCCAGTGCTTCCGTATGAATGAGTTGGATGTTTTTTAATTTTAGACTGTCCACATATCCGCGATATGATTTTTCGCTGAGATTATTTAGATTCACACCCACTTGTCCGCCATAAGGCACTTCACTTGACAAAAACTCCTCGACTGTAGGATCCGAGGCAACGCCCATTTTCATAAGTTCAAAGCTGGAACCTCTAAGTTCGCGCTCCGCTTGGATAAAGTATCTCCCATCGGTCCACAATGCTGCGCGAGTTGGGGTTACAACAACCATGCCTGCTGAACCTGTAAAACCGCTGATAAATTCTCTTGAATTGTAATGTTTTGGCAAGTACTCTGATTGATGAGGACTGGTACTTGGGATAATAATGGCATCCAAGTTCTCTTGTTTCAATTCCTCTCTTAACACTTCCAATAACTGATCTCGAAGCATAGAATCCTCCTTCATATACGATGATTCTTTCGAATCTTTTAAATTGCATTATATACTTATAGTAACACAAAGAGAGATATTCTACCTGACTTGGCAAAATATCTCTCTAAATTTTTTAACAAAATTAATATTCATTTAAAACAAGAGCGTAGACATACCTTCCCGGTCCCGTTTTAAATGCCTTGAGTACTCACCCAAAGGATTTTACCTACTAAATTTTAAAGCAAAGGTGGGACTACATTTCCTCTGCTTCCTCTTCCGCCTGTTCTCTCTTTAATCTTTCAATTTGTTCATCGAGCATGCAGTTAGCCTCAGCCCTTTCCACTGCCTCTTCTTCCGCTTGCTCTTTCTTTAGTTTTGCAATTTGTTCGTCTAACATGCAACTGCCTTGAGCCTCATCTTCAATGGCGGACTCTTCAAGTTTAAGTTCCTGTAGAGTTTCATTGTATTTCTTAAAGATAGCTTCTTCCAAGGCTTTACGAGTTTCAGAATTAATTGGATGGGCAATGTCTCTGAATTCGCCATTTGGCATACGACGACTAGGCATAGCAATAAAAGGTGCTTCTCTACCTTCAATCACTTTGATATCATGAATGACAATCGCATCGTCAAATGTTACTGAGACCGCTGCTTTCATTTTGTTGTCTGAGTTTACTCTTCGAATTCTAATATCTGTAATTTCCATATATTTGTCCACTCCTCATTCATATAGTTAAACAATCAGATTGAAGAATTTCAATCTTTGGTGTTGATTTCTTTATACCCATAATGAATTCAAGATAACTTGATAATTGAACAATTTCATGGACTTTCATATGGTATAATACAACATAGAAGTTAGGAGGCAAAACTTGAATCGTTTTAATTTGAAAAATAAAGAATACAAGCACGTACATTTTATTGGTATTGGCGGTATCAACATGAGTGCACTGGCAGAGCTGTTGACTAACTACGGCTATCATGTCTCCGGCTCAGATGCAAAGCTTTCACAGACTACCTCCCATCTGGAAGATCTCGGAGTTAAAGTTTATCATGGCCATGCAGCTGAGCAAGTGGAGGATGCAGATCTTGTGATCTACACTGATGCCGTCAGCCTAGATAATCCGGAGTTAATGGCGGCTATTTCTAAGAAAATTGATATCATTGATCGCGCCAGTTTTTTAGGACTTTTAATGCAAAACTATAAGGCGGCCATTGGCGTGGCCGGTACTCACGGCAAGACCTCAACCACTTCCATGATTACATCGATTATCAAGGATCTGACCATGCACCCCACCATCTTACTGGGGGGAAATTTAAATGATATTCATGGAAATATCCTGGTCGGCGAAGAGGAGCTCTTCTTGACTGAGGCCTGCGAATATCGTGCCAATATTTTAAAATATCATCCAACGACAGCAGTCATCTTAAATATTGATGAGGATCATTTGGATTTCTTTGAAAATATCGATCATATTATCGATACCTTTAGAGAATAGGTTGAGAGCTTAGATCCTACGGATCTGGTCGTCTTAAATATTGACGATCCCCATGTGAGAACGCTCGTTGACGATGCAAAATGCCGCACCGTCACCGTCTCCATTAAGGAGAAAGCAGACTATCAAGCTAAAAACATCGATCTTTCTCAACCTGATAAAATGACCTATGATCTCTACATTCGTGGCGAATATCAGGGTCAGGCGGAGCTTCAGGTACTTGGACTTCACAATGTGTCCAATTCCCTATCGGCAATTGCCGCTTGTCATGAAAATAATATCGACATTGAAACTTGTCTTCGCGGTCTCAAACATTATCGCGGCGTCAAACGTCGCCAGGAGCAAAAGGGAATTCGCAACGGCGTGCTTGTCATTGACGACTATGCTCATCATCCGACAGAAATTGCATCAACTCTCCACGCACTACGCCCCAAGGCAAAGAAACAATTATTTTGTATCTTCCAGCCCCATACCTTTACTCGCACTCGACTGCTCTTAGATAAATTTTCCGAGAGTTTTCACGAAGCGGATCACATCATCGTCACAGATATCTACGCCGCCAGAGAAAAGGACTATGGAAATATTCACTCAAAGACACTTGTGGATGCCATCAATGAAAAGGGAGACGATGCACTCTATCTATCCTCTAATGAAGAGGTCATTGACTATGTAAATACACATGCCAAGGAAGGGGACGTGGTACTGACTATGGGCGCAGGCGATGTCTATCTCATTGGCGAAACTTATTTAAATCAAAATTAATAAAATAAAACATAAAAAAAGTTCTTGGATTTCCAAGAACTTTTTCTTTTATTGATCTCGATGATAGGGAAGTCCGTTGGCACTTGGCCCTCTTGCTTCACCTACAAAGGCAATCATTGCAATCATCGTAATGATGTATGGCAACATATTTAATAGATCCGGCGCTACATTTAGTCCGGTGGAACCTAGGAATACGACAATCCCCTCTGCCAAACCAAAGAGTAGACAGGCAAGGAGGGTCGTTTGAGGTTTCCATCCACCAAAGATAACAGCTGCAAGCGCAATGTAACCTTGACCAGAGACAAGGGTCTCACGGTAATTTGCAACGACTGCAAGACTTAAGGACGCACCACCAAGTCCTGCAAAAAATCCGGAAGCCAAGACACCAATGTATTTAATCTTATAGACATCAATCCCTAGCGTCTCTGCTGCCTGAGGATGCTCGCCTACAGAACGCATTCGAAGTCCAAGTTTGGTTCGGTAAAGAGTAAAGTAGACAAGAGCCACCAAAATAAAGGCAATATAGACTGTAATGTATTGATGAATGATTATTTGAATTGGATTGTTTGCCGGAAGTAAGTGACCAAAGACACGTGGCAATTTGTTTTCAAGAGGGATGGGCTTTGTCATGGCTGCGCCGTCAAAAAACAGTCTCGCCAAATAAGTTGCAAGTCCCGGTCCCAAGAGATTTAATGCCGTACCACTGACCACATGATCTGCACCAAAGTTGATAGTTGCAATGGCATGTAGCAGTGCAAGGGCCATCCCGCCTAAACCTGCACAAATCAATGCAAGCCATGGATTTCCGGAGTAGTATCCCACCGTTGCACCTACAAGTGCACCAATGGTCATCATACCTTCAAGTCCAATGTTAACTACACCTACATTTTCACTGAGAATTCCTCCCATTGCAGTTAAGATCAGAGGTGCAGAATATAATAATGTAATGCCAAGTATACTGGCCACATGAATAATATTAAAGTTCATTTTTCTGTTCTCCTTTTCTCTTTGCAAAAAATCCTCTGACCATTTCAAGTAGTCTAGGCATCGCAATAAAGAGGACAATGATACCAATGACAATATTAATAATTTCAGATGGTGTGTTTAATCTGGAATTTAATTTACTACCGCCAAATCGCAGTCCCGCAAATAAAATCCCGGCAGGAATACAGGCAATCGGATTGTTCCCTGCAATTAAACTTACTGCAATCCCGTTAAATCCATAGCCCTGTTGCGCCGCAAGAATCCCGATGTTTTTAGAAACACCAAGGACGGTAATGGCACCGGCTAGACCTGCAATGGCACCAGAAATTGCCATGGATCGAATGATATTTTTCGGCAAATCAATCCCGGCATACTCTGCTGCGTCGCGATTAAATCCAACCGCCTTTAGCTGATAACCTAGCGTTGTCTTCTTTAAGATATAGTAGATTAAAATCGCCATAATGACGGCAATGAAGATCCCCCAGTTAATAGGTGGATTCAATAGATTTCTCAAAAAGGCATTGTTTTTAAGAACAGCACGACCTGCCTCTGAGGTCTTCCAAGTTCCAAGAATTCGAATACTTGCCGAATCCTGAATATTAAAGGAGTAGTTGCTGTCAGGCTTTCTCAAAAATGGCTTTTGTAACATATAGTTACTAAAGTAAAAGGCAATCCAGTTAAACATGATGGAACTGATAACTTCATTGACACCACGTCTTGCTTTAAAAAAGCCGACGAGTCCGCCCCAAAGTGCGCCAAGAAGTGCGCCACCAAGAAGTGCTACAATCCCATGGATCACCGGTGGTAAATGTAGGGCGACACCAAGCATGGCAGCCCCGAGAGAACCGACAATGTACTGACCTTCAACCCCAATGTTAAATACACCGGTGTTAAAGGCAAAGGCGACGGCAATCCCCGTTAAGATAATGGGCACCGCTTCCACAAGCGTCCAAGAAAAATATTTGACACTACCAAAGGCGCCAAGAAATAACACTTTATAAGCTTCCAGTGGATTAATTCCCACAAGCAAAAAGATGATGCAGCCTACAAGTAGTCCAAACAAAATAGATAAAAGGGTATATGAAAATTTATTCTTCGTCACGATGACCACCTGCCATTAACAGTCCCAGTTCACGCTCAGTTGCATCTTTTGCATCGATAACTGCGCTGATCTTTCCTTCATAAATTACAGCAATTCGATCTGAGACCTTCATTACTTCATCAAGTTCAAAACTAACGAGCAACACTGCCTTCCCCTTGTCCCTTTGATCAATGAGGAACTCGTGAATATATTCAATGGCCCCAACGTCTAGACCACGCGTTGGTTGAGCGGCAATGAGCACATCCGGATCATCGTCAATTTCACGTGCCAGGATAATTTTTTGTTGATTTCCCCCAGAAAGTTCACCTGCAAGATATTCAGGTTGACGAGGTCTGACGTCATAGCGCTCCATCAAATCCTTTGCATGTTCAATGATCACATTATGGTTTAAAATTCCCTTGGCACTGTAAGGTTCCTCTTGGAAATTTTCAATAATCATATTTTCAGCAACGGTAAACTCCGATACCAATCCTCTTCGCTGACGATCCTCAGGAATATTATTCATTCCCAAATCGCGAATTTCCTTGACGGATGCGTTGGCAATTTCATTGCCATTGAGTAAAATGCTTCCGCTCTCCACCTTGCGTAGACCCGTCAATGCCTCAAGGAGTTCCGATTGGCCATTACCGTCAACACCTGCAATCCCAAGGACTTCCCCTTGACGCAACTCAAGATTTAAACCGTTGATAACATTTAGATTTCTCGCATCTTTGACATAGAGATCCTTGATTTCAAGGACTTTTTCGCCAAGTACTTGAGCTTTCTTGTCAATTTTAAAGTCCACTTGACGACCCACCATCATCTCAGCAAGTTCCATTTCAGACACTTCGGATACATTCACCGTGTCAATTTTCTTCCCGTTACGAATGATGGTACAGCGATCGGCCAGTGCCTTAATTTCATCCAGTTTGTGCGTAATGATAATAATAGTCTTGCCCTCAGCAGCTAAGCTCTTTAAAATCGTAATCAGCTCAGTGATCTCCTGTGGTGTCAACACTGCCGTTGGTTCGTCAAAAATAAGAATCTCGGCGTTGCGGTACAGTGCCTTTAAAATCTCAACTCTCTGCTGCATACCTACTGAGATATCATGAATCTTTGCAGTGGCATCAATGGCAAGTCCATAGTTGTTAGAGAGTTCCTCCACACGTTCACGAGCGGCCTTCTTATCTAATATCATGCCTGAGGTTGGTTCCTCACCTAAAATAATATTTTCAACCACAGTAAACGGCTGAATTTACATAAAGTGTTGGTGAACCATGCCCAAGCCATAATCAATGGCATCTTTAGGTCCATTAAATGAAACTTTCTTTCCATCAATAAAGATCTTTCCCTCGGTGGGCGAATAGAGACCGTAGAGTACATTCATAAGTGTACTTTTCCCCGCTCCGTTTTCACCTAAAAGAGCGTGGATCTCTCCCTTGTTGACGGTGAGATCAATCTGATCATTGGCTGTAAAGTCGCCGAATCGTTTGGTGATTTTTTTCATTTCAATCATCGGCGTCTGATCATACACTGCCATAAGCGTCCTCCTTCATTTGTTTATCATATCAATTATACACAATAAATAAATGTTATATAAGGGGAACAATGGATTAAATTAAAAAAGTGAGAAAAAGTTTCCCTTTTCTCACTCTTTTAAACTAATTAATCTTATTTTGCAACGAATGCGTCGTATTGCTCAGCATTTGTAGGAACTTCGATTTCACCGTCAATGATCTTTTGAATAAGTGGATCGATAAGTTCTAGAACTTCTGGTTTAACATTCTTTTCAGAAGTTGGAGATATACCAACGGCACCTTCAGCTAAACCGTAGACAACAGTTTGTCCACCTGGGAATGCTTCCCCTTGGTTCATCTTGTCTACTAAGTCGTAAACTGCTTTACCAACTAACTTCATAGCAGAAGTTAATACATTGTCAGGAGCTTGTTCGTATTGATCGCGGTCAACACCAATTGCCCATTTGTCTTGGTCTTTTGCAGCTTCAATAACACCGTCTCCAGCACCACCGGATGCGTGGAATACAATGTCTGCACCTTGTTGGTACATGTTGGTTGCAATACTCTTACCCTTTGCAGCATCAGAGAAGTTACCTACATATTGAGATACCACTTCAATGTCTTTGCCAAGTTCTTTTGCACCGTAAGCAACACCGGCTTTGTAGCCGTATTCAAAGGCACTAATTACAGTAGATTCTTGTCCACCTACGAAACCAACTTTGTTAGTTTCAGTAGTGTGAGCTGCAATGTAACCAACTAGGAAAGATGGTTCTTCAGCTTTAAATACAAGACCTATTAAGTTTTCAGGTGCGTTTTCATAGCCGTAGTCAACAGTAGCAAAGTAAACATCAGGGTTTGCGTTTGCCATTTCTTCCATGTGATCGCCTAAGTTAAAGCCGGCACCAACCACAAGTTTGTTTCCATTGTCCACTAGGGTTTCAATGTTTGGAACGTAGTCGTTTGCTTCGTTACTTTCTTGGTATTCGATCTTAACGCCAAAGTCTTTTTCAGCTTCTTGTAGGCCTTCCCAAACAGATTGGTTAAAGGATTGGTCATTGATACCGCCCTCATCTGTTACAAAGCCAACAGTAAGATCACTACCTTCAGCTGCTGCGTCTGTGCCGCCGTTGTTTGCAGCGCCATTATTGGCTTGGCCACAAGCAACTAAAACTACTGAAAGCAGCATAATGGTTGCAAGTAATAAACTTCTTTTTTTCATTGGATATTCCCCTCCTAAATAGTTATATTTATATTATATCTAACTGTCAGTTAAATTACAATCACGCAATTGTTTTCCCACCTGGCAAGCTAAGTCCAAAAAAATAAGGCAACCGAAGTTGCCTCTTTTTAAATTCCTCTTGGAACGATAAAGACAAAAATACTTACCACTAGGAAGATTAATGCCACGCCAAGGGCCTGTTTAAAATCTTTTGCTTTGAGGGTGATTTTGCGTCGATTAAATAATTGAGTTAAGACATAAGCAATAAATGTAAGTACGGGCAGAATAATAAACGCCGCCAAATTGGATACGCCCTTGTTAATAAATGGTGCAAAGGATAGGACATTTAAGAAAATACCTACGATTCTAAGTTGCATCAGTTGAGGACGATTGATCCAAATACTTGCAAGTACCATGGCAGCTGAAATAATAAATACTACCATGCCAATTTGTTGGCTGCGGAGCATCCCCCGTGTGACCGGGTCATTTTACAATTTCAAGTGCATTGACATAGATACCTGACTCTTCTTTTGTTGTCGTCTTAGGAGACAAGTTCGCATCTGCAAGATGGACATCTTCTGTAAATTTAACCATCTTTGCATTGGTAATGAAGATGCCGACTTCAGCTAGAGTCTTGTCTGTCTGCAAGACGAGTTCACGAGGTTTGGTATAAACTGTAAAGTCGTATTCACCAATTTTTTCGTTTAGAGGGAGTCTAATTTCTGATGTAGCTAAAAATTTATCCTCTGTTAGTTTAGCAAACCAATCCGCTGTCGATAGAGATGGAATAATTGCGCGATTAATCTTATCATACTCTCCCTTTAAAGTTGCATTGGATCGACTGGCAACGACATTATCCGGAAAGAAGATCTGACGGACCGGTGTGCTTAGGATTCGAAGATCGGAAGCATCCCCACTGTAATTAAAATGGATGTCATACTTGTATAAATTTTCACTTTTATCAGTCTCAACTGAGCGTTTCACAGACAAGTTGGAAATATTGACTGGTTCATCAAATATCAACCCATCAAAGGATCTTGCTTGATTTTTCTCTACTGGTAATGTCACTTCATCTCCAAAATAAGGAGTCAGGGTAAATAAAAAGACTATTAAGAGAAAAATACCATAGATTATTGTGTTTCTAAGTCTAATATTCATATAAAACCTCCACAAGTTTTGAGGGCATGGCCCATCCTTGTCATTAATCATATCATAATTTTACATAGTCGTGGGTGTTTCATTTATATTGTATAAATATATCTTGCAAAAATTAACAATTATATAAAAAACCATGCCCCCGAAGATTCAGGACATGGTTTTGAAAATTTGATTAGTTGTTAAATAATCCGCTTTCTTCCTTCACTTCTACAATCGATTTGTGATTGAAGACGTAGTTTTTAAATTTATTCATTAGAGAGGTGTCCCCATAGAGGATGGCGCCGCTCACTTTGCCATCAGTGACAAAGAGACGATAGTGGTTCTTGTTCTTGTCAAGTTTGTAGACTTCATCATAATCGCTGACATTGCCGGCACTGAAGATTTTTTCCTCGCCAAGATCGAGTCTTGTAAATAGCTTTGGTTCTTCATAGACAAGATCTCCGTCGCCAC
>CAYFQX010000003.1:4489-7234 GCA_964345405.1 uncultured Peptoniphilaceae bacterium | reverse complement strand
CCACAGTCCAATGACTGTCCCCTTAACTTCTGCCACGTCCCCTGCAGCATAAATGCCCGGAAGATTGGTTTCCATCTTTTCATTGACGACGATACCGCGGTTGACCTCCAAGGCTGTGTCTTCAACTAAGGTTAAGTTTGGACGCACACCGGTAGAAAGTAGGACCGCATCGGTCTTAATTTCTGTACCATCTTCTAGACGCACGCATTCAACAGCATCCCCACCGTCTATGCATTTGGTTGGTGAACCTGCACTGATCGTAATCCCCATCTCCTCAAGATCTTTGTTGAGTTGTAGGCCAAGCTCTTCATTGAGTTGACGAGATAAGACGTGTTTTTGGTTTTCAATGACGATGGCTTTCTTACCCCATTCTCTTAGAGATTTAGCTGCTTCAATACCAAGCAGTCCCCCACCGACAACAACGACGGTGTCTTTTCCCTCTAGGAAGCTTTTGAATTCTAAGAGATCATCAATGGAACGAAGGGTAAAGACGCCATCCCTTTCATGTCCCGGAATTGGTGGCACAAAGGAATGAGCACCCATGGCTAAAAGAATCTTTTCGCCCTTGACTGTCTTACCACTCTTTAAAGTCACTTCTTTTTTATCAAAATCAATTCCAGTTGCTGGCTCACTTAAGTACTCGATGATATCACGTGACTCATACCAGTCTTTAGGACTGATGATGGACTCTTCCACTTCAAAGTCCTTGGCGATGAGCTCAGTCATTTTGATTCGATAATATGATGAATATTTTTCGTCAGAAATAATTGCAATGGTACAGTCCGGGCAGCGCTTATTTAATTCCTTGGCTGCTGTATAGCCTGCAATTCCGTTACCAATAATAATATAGTTAAACTCCATTTCATTTGCCTCCTATAAATTTACCAACTTCCACCGGCGCCACCGCCACCGGAACGGCCTCCACCACCAAAGTTTCCACCGCCTCCGAAGCTACCGCCGCCAAAGCCACCGCCGAAGCCGCCGCCAAAGCCACCAAAACTACCAGGATAGAAGACTGTCCTTCGGTATCTACGGCCTCGTCTCCTGCTGCGCGGTCCTCCGTCAAAAAAGATAAAGTACAGAATCAGCAAGGTAATGATGATTCGCAACACTTCTGCTGCCGTACTTTCCTCTGTCTGAGCTTCTTCTGTCCACGCATCGTTGACATCGACATCTATTTGATATTCGTCTTTTATTCGCTCAAGGACTTTGGAGTAGGCGTATAAGATTCCCTCCTCCATTTCGCCTTGAATAAAGTACTCCTTCATACCCTCTAGGATTTGATGGGCGATCATATCGGGAATGGCTCCCTCTAGACCGTAGCCAATCTCCATTTGGTATTCATGTTCTTTCATTGAAATGAGAAGCAGGACGCCATTGTCCTCTCCCTTTTTTCCAACGCCCCATTGATTAAACATTTCAACTGCCATCTCTTTGCTGGTGGTATGTTGTGGCAATTGATTTAAAACAACCACTACTACCTGAGCTCCTACTTGGCGATTGAGTTCTTCATTTGTTTTGACAATATAATTTTTAGTATCTGCACTCAATAGCCCCGGCTCATCGTACACATAAAATTCAGTAGTTGGAGCCGGCACTTCCACACCAAAAACCGGCATGGATGTGAAGATGAGTAAAAGTACCAGATAGAGGATTTGTCTCCGCTTGACTGTCATAAATTCCTCCTAAAATT
Source organism: uncultured Peptoniphilaceae bacterium (assembly GCA_964345405.1). Taxonomy (GTDB): domain Bacteria; phylum Bacillota; class Clostridia; order Tissierellales; family Peptoniphilaceae; genus CAYFQX01. Next base: position 5,541 of record CAYFQX010000003.1, on the reverse strand, counting down.
GTACTTGAGGCACCTCTTCTGCACCTGGAGAAATTTCAAAGAATTGTTTTTGTTGGAATCCTAAAATTTTAGCTGCAATATTGGTTGGGAAACGGCGAATCGCAAGATTGTATTCGCTCACGGCAGAGTTGTACCTCTGTCTTTCCACTGCAAGTCGATTTTCACTACCTGCAAGTTCCGCCTGTAGATTTTGAAAACTTTCATTGGCTTTCAACTCAGGATAAGCTTCCACAACGACATTAATGCTTCGAATGGCATCATTCATCTCTTCATTGGCCAATGCATACTCTTCCGGAGTCTGGGCTTTTTGTACAGAGCTACGTGCCTCCGTTACCTTTTTGAGTACGCCCTCTTCATGACTGGCATAGCCCTTGACTGTTTCCACTAAGTTGGGAATCAAGTCGGACCTTCTTTGCATGACATTTTCAACTTGTGCCCATGCTTCTTCTGTCTGCACTTCCAGCGCAGTCAATCGATTGTAGGTTGTACCAAAGATGGCAGCAATGACTACTACAATGATGAGAATAGGTATAAGTCCCTTCTTATTCATTCCTTACTCCTTTACTTCAATCTTATGGATAATCATCTCGTCCACAGCCTCTTTGACTAGGGCATCGATTTCTAAATTTTCTTCAGATATTTCCATTTGTTCAATGGTTGGATGTAGTAGAGGATGTTTGGGAAGGAACACGGTACAACAGTCTTCAAAGGGTTGTATCGAGATGGGGTAGGTTCCAATTCGCTCCGCCCAGTCGATAATATCGATCTTATCCATGCCAATCAGTGGTCTAAAGACGACAGGCTCTGCCACATCATTTATGACAGTGAGCCCCTCAATGGTTTGACTGGCCACTTGCCCCAGATTTTCTCCGGTGATGATGGCATTGAATCCATCGCGCCTTGCAATCTCATTGGCAATGCGCATCATAAATCGTCTGGATAGTAGTGTCATCTGTTCCGGTGGGCAATTTTGATTGATTGCCTTTTGTATCTTTAAAATATTTACGGAATAGACATTAAATTCGATACTATACTTTGCCAAGACACCGGCA
>CAYFQX010000003.1:3399-4479 GCA_964345405.1 uncultured Peptoniphilaceae bacterium | reverse complement strand
TCAGCGAAGGAAACTCTTTATCCCGAGCGATGTAAAAGGATGGGAATGGAAGTGCAAACCATGCACTTTCATGCCGCGTTTGGCCATAAGAAAGCCTGCCACCGGAGAATCAATTCCACCGGAAAGTAGGAGTAGCCCCTTTCCATTGGTGCCTAAAGGCATGCCACCGTAGGCAGGAATTTTTTCATGATAGAGATAGGCTTTGTCGCGAATATCGATTTGGAACTTCACCTCGGGATGGTGCACATCCACTGTAAGCTCAGGATTGCCCTTTAAGATTGCTCCGCCAACTTCTCGACTGATCTCAGGGGAGGTCTTGGGGAAACTCTTGTTGGCTCGATGTGTCTCCACTTTGAAAGTCTTGACACCTTGACTTTGTACAAGTTCCTTTAAGTACGCACTGGAGGCCTCTTTAATTTCATCATAAGAGAGCTCCATTTCCCAAGATGGAATGATATAGACAATGCCAAAGACATACTTTAGCTTGTCGATGATTTCATCTTCCTCTGCTTCATCAATATCTAGATATATTTTACCCATTTCATGGCGTAAATTCTCATAATTATAATCTTTCAATACATTTCTAATTTGCTGTAGGATGCGGTTGACAAAGAACCTGCGGTTTTGGCCCTTGAGAACCACCTCTCCTAAACTAATACTTATAACTCGATTCATTTTATCTCCTTGTTAACGCACGAATGTCGTCTACGGCCTCTTTTAGCGCCTCAATAAATGTGTCAATCTCTGCCTTTGTCGTATCATTGGATAGACAGAGTCTAAAGGTACCGTCTCGGTAGTCCGAATCCATGCTCATTAAGATCTTGCTCTTCTTTTGTGTATTGGAGGAGCAGGCAGAGGTGGTGGAGATATAGATCTCCTTGTCTGCTAACATGTTTAAGATTACTTCCCCTCGCGTATCCTTAATGCTCACACTTAAGATATATGGCGAACTCTCTAACGGAGAGTTGATTTTTAAATCCTCAATGGTGTTTAAACTTGCAATGCAGTCCTCCTTAAGTTTTTGGACGCGCTTGCCATCTTCTGCGGCGTGCTCTTCAAGATAATCAAAGGCCGCTCCCA
>CAYFQX010000003.1:0-3389 GCA_964345405.1 uncultured Peptoniphilaceae bacterium | reverse complement strand
TGTATTTTCCGTACCGGAACGCAAACTATTTTCCTGACTGCCACCAAAGATAAGGGGCTTGATCTTAAGATCTCTCTTTAAATAGAGACCACCCACACCCTTGGGCCCATGGAATTTATGAGCGCTAAAGCTGTAGGAGTCGCAGCCAATGCTTTTCACATCGACGGGAATCTTACCAACGGCCTGAATGCCGTCAATATGCACCAAAGTCTTTGGATTTATCTTTTTAATCTCACGGACATAGTCCTCCACAGGATTGATGGTCCCAAGCTCACTGTGCACATGATAGAGACTCACTAATATGGTCTCATCATTGACAGCATTCAACAGTTCCTGAGGATGGATCTTTCCCTCCTTGTCTACAGAAAGCTCAATGACTTCCAGATCCGGATAGGAATTTAAAGTAGCAAGGACCGAGGCATGCTCAATACTTGTTGTAATCACTCGTCGTCCCAAGTGGGCATTCTTTTCGATAAAACTGTGCAGGGCAAGATTGTTGGACTCCGTGCCGCCGGAAGTAAAGATTAATGACCCCGAAGTATCGCCTAAAAATCTCAAAATCCCCTCTCGAACTTCCTCTTTATGTTTACGAACTTTCAGACCAAATACATGAGAGGAGGATGGATTGGCAAACTCATCTGTAAGGGCTAAATTCATCGCTTCTATGACCTCTTGACTGGGTCTTGTCGTTGAACAATTATCTAAGTAAATCAAAGTACACCTCTTCTAATTGATCGCACTTATATCTATTATAGTATAATACACTTATAGTAAATTTTATCATATAACCGGCTTAAATTTAACAGAGGATTACATTATGCTAATTTTACAAATCTTTACCACGGGTTTTCAATTAAAGAGAGATGCCATTTTTGCCTATGGTCTCTATGACATGCAGAGCAGGGAGTGTCAATTACACATGGCTAGTGATCTAAAGACTTGGGACACTGAACTTGAAAATTTAAAGGACTACCTACTTCAAATTCAAACATCCAAAGACAGTATCCTCATGTTTAACGGACTTGGTGAACTCTCTTTTCTTAAATTTTCGGACTTTTCACCAAGGGAGTTCTATCATCATAATGTCCTTGACATCTATTTTGAAATCAGAAAACTTAGAGAAATCACAAATCTTCCAAATCTAAAGCTTCAGAGCATTGCAAGGGAAGTGAACTCAGATATTAGCGTACATTCAAGCTCCGAACTCTTTTATCAATGGGAGGCGTCTGATGAAGCATTCGACCTGTCCCTACTTGAAAATAGTCTCAGGGCCATCGCCTGTGCGGCAAAATACTTGGACGAGTTAAAGACATCTATGATAAGAGAGGAGATCGCCATTGAATCCTATGAGGGGAACTGTTTTTACGGGCATATAAGTGGCGCGGAGAGTTTTTTTAAACACAGTGACTACTATCTCTATGAGGAAGATCACGGCCAGTTTAAACTGGAGCTCTATCCCATGGAGATTGCCTACGACGCGTCCCGTCGCTGCACCTATCTCCCCACCGATGAAAATTTTACAAACCCCGTGCCCATGCCGGAGGGTTATCTACTCATTCGTCTTGAGAAATATTTAAATATTCAAGGCATCCTAGATCTGATCGTCTCCATTCAGGCACAGAAAAAGAATGCATAAAAAAAGACTTGATCCCCTGAGGAGACAAGTCTTTTTAATTTACTCATTAACTTGATTGCCATAGATTTTGTCAACGATGACGGCAATGGCGTTGTCACCGGAAACATTGGCTGCAGTACCGAAGCTGTCTTGTGTAATGTAAAGTGTAATCATCAGTTGTTGCATTGTATCGGATACAATACCTACCATTGGCAAGAATGGAAGTGCCGACATAATTGCACCACCCGGAGCACCCGGTGCCGCTACCATAGCAATACCTAGAGTTGCAATAAAGCCAATGATCATGCCGATGGAAATTGGCATATTATACATTAGAAGTACAGCCACTGTACAGGAAGTAATGGTAATCATTGAACCGGCAAGGTGAATCGTAGCACCTAGAGGTACGACGAAGTTACGAATATCTTCAGAAACGCCGTTGTGCTTCGCACATTCAAGATTTACAGGGATTGTTGCTGCAGAGGATTGGGTACCTACGGCAGTTAAATAACCTGGGATTTGATTTCTGATCAGTGTCAATGGGTTCTTGCCGCCAATGCTTCCTGCCACGATAAAGAGCAGGGTAATATAAAGCAGATGCATAACAATGACAATTAAGAACACCTTCCAGAAGATAGACAGTACACTAAATACAGAGCCGGAGTAGCTCATATTTGCAAAGTTACCTGCAATATAAAGTGGAAGTAGCGGAATGATAATGGTACTTAAAATCTTGACAACAATTGCCTCAAAATCTGTAAAAGCTTCAAAGAGAACCGTGCCTCTTCCTTGGCTGCGTAACCATGAGATGCTAAGCCCCATGATAAATGCCAACACAATGGCTGAGGTCACATCAATCACTGGTGCCAAAGGAATGCTGAAATATGCTTCGAGACCATCCTTAGTAGCTGTGATTTGCTCTACAAGTTCCGGTGTGATAAAAGTTGGGAACAGAGTACTTGATACCAAATAGGCGAGTGTCCCTGCAATTAGAGTTGAGCCATAGGCAATTAAAGCCGTAATAAGTAACAATCTTCCTGCACCCTCAGTCAGCTCTGAGATCCCCTTTACAACAAATCCTACAATCATTAGAGGAATGATAAAATTAAGGAATTGACTGAAAAATCCTGAAAAAGTTACCAGTACTCTCAGGACACCTGCAGGCAGCCATTGACCAAGCAGAATACCTGCTACAATGGCAATGAGCAGTTTCGAAACTAGACCTAGTTTCATCTTTTTTTGTGCCATGATAACCTCCTAAAGTGAAGATCATTTGTAGCTATCAAGGCGAGTCTCTTAAATTATCCATTAGTTCACTATAAATCAAATATATAATAGAAGTAAATAATAACGATATGTCTATCTAATTTCTAAATTCTAAGACCCCCATCAATAGCAAATTACTAAAGTCTACAAGTCATAATTATATTTAATAAATGATGAGATGTCAACATAAATTCACTATAGTAAAGTGAACTGATCTTCTATCATTTACTAAAACTTCATACATCCTTTACATACTATTAATTATATAAATAAAAGAATTAGAAATGCAAAAAACCCCTTATCAAATGATAAGAGGTTTAATGGCAGGAGTAGTAGGACTCGAACCCACGACATTTGGTTTTGGAGACCAACGTTCTACCAACTGAACTATACTCCTATGTAATCAGTGAGACCCTATACTTTAAAAGTATATCATTACCTTGATGGTGGCCTGAGCCGGAATCGAACCAGCGACACGTAGATTTTCAGTCTACTGCTCTACCGACTG
>CAYFQX010000002.1:32020-39583 GCA_964345405.1 uncultured Peptoniphilaceae bacterium | reverse complement strand
CAATGGCAAAATCCACCACCACATCGGTAACATCCATGGCAATGACAACGCCTTTTAACTCCGCTTCTCCAAAGGAAATCTGGCGACCGGAGTAGTCCCAGTCTTCCTGTAAATCCAGCGGTGCCCAGTTTTCCATGAGATCATAAATTTCATAAACTTTCATATCGCTTCACCCACTCTGATTTTTTAGCTTCAATCTGTGCAAGATCTGTCTTGTTTGGACTTGAGGATCTGATTTGATCTTCAATCTGCTGATAGTGATTGACTTGAAATTCAACAAAGGCAGGGTAGTTGGGACTGGAATGGAAACATTCGTAATTTATATCCTCATTGATGCCCGTGTAGCTTAACTTCATCATGGGATAAAAGCGTCGATCCTCCCTTGCAAGTCTCATGTCCAACAGTTTAAACCCGTGCTCACTAAGCCAATTAAAGAGAAGCTCTGCTCCCTGCATAGGTTGCAAGATGATGTACTTTAGAGACTTTACAAGCTCCATCTCATCCGTTAGAAGACGGATCATCAATTGGCCACCCATACCAGCAATAATTACCACTTCCATATCGCCAGGCTCAAGCACCTTTAGCCCATCGCCACAGCGCACATCAAATTTGTCCTTTGAAAAAAGTTCAGTCAAGAGTCGCTCGCTCTTATCCAGGGAAAGTTTGGATACATCCGTAGCAATGACTCGTTCCGCTAAATTTTCCTGTAAAAGCCGAGCCGGCACATATCCATGATCTGTTCCAACATCAGCAATAGATAGTACCGGTTCAACGAGTTCTCTAATATTAAATAGTCGAGGACTTAACTCAATCATTCTAAGAAGTCCTTTAGCTTTTTGCTTCGACTTGGATGACGTAATTTTCTCAGAGCCTTGGCTTCAATTTGACGAATTCTTTCTCGTGTGACATCAAATTCCTTGCCCACTTCTTCAAGCGTTCTTGCTCGACCATCTCCAAGACCAAAGCGCAACATAAGCACATTTTTCTCACGCTCAGTCAGTGTGGTAAGTACACTGTCCAGCTGCTCTTGTAACAATGTAAATGTCGCAGCCTCTTGTGGTGAAAGGACCTCTTCATCCGGAATAAAGTCCCCAAGATGAGAGTCTTCCTCTTCCCCAATCGGCGTCTCAAGTGAGACAGGTTCTTGTGCAATCTTTTGAATTTCACGCACGCGCTCTACGGTTAAATTCATCTCTTCGGCAATTTCTTCCGGTTCAGGATCTCTTCCCAGTTCAGAGACCAGTTGACGCTGAACGCGGACAAGCTTATTGATGGTCTCAACCATGTGTACAGGAATACGAATGGTTCGCGCTTGATCTGCAATGGCCCGTGTAATGGCTTGTCGAATCCACCAGGTAGCGTAGGTACTAAACTTAAAGCCCTTGGTATAGTCAAATTTTTCAACAGCTTTCATCAGACCCAAGTTCCCCTCTTGAATCAAGTCTAAGAAACTCATCCCACGACCTACATAGCGCTTGGCAATACTTACTACAAGACGTAAGTTGGCTTCGGCAAGTTCATTTTTAGCTGACTCATCGCCTGCTTCCATTCGCTTAGCAAGTTCCACTTCTTCTTCCGCAGTAAGCAGATCGATTTGGCCAATTTCCTTTAGATACATACGCACCGGATCGTCAATACTGATTCCCTTAGGTGGTGTCAGATCCTTATCTAAATCCTTGTCGTCGTCCTTCTCATCCTCTTCATCCTCATCGTCTCGAAGAAGTTCAATGCCCTGCTCTTCCAACTCTTGGTATAAGTTGTCAATTTCATCAGAATCCAAATCCAGCTCTTCAAAGGCATCAACAATATCATCGTAACTTAAATTGCCCTTAGCCTTCCCCTTGTCAATGAGTTGTTTAAAAATCTTTTTTGTCTCTTTATCATCAAAATTTAAATCATTTACCTCTGTATTACTCACGTGTACCTCCTTTTTCTGTCTTGCGAAGACGAAGCGAAATCTCCGATAGTTCTTCCAAACTGTCCTTGAGACGAAGTTCTTCCTCCATGGACAGTGTCTCCTTCTTATCCAACTGATCAATCGTCGCTAAAAGCGACTGACTTCGCTTCTCCAGACGCTGACGTGTCAGTACATAAATTAACTCTGAAATCACCTGTTCCGCCTGTGGCAAGTTAAGTTCCACTTCATCCACACTATGAAGAAAATCACTCTGATCCAGGGTTTCAGCAAGTTTATTTAGCCGCTCTTCTCTCGTACAGCTATCCTCATCGTAAATTTTACCCAATGCTTTAAATATACCATACCAGCGGTCATCCAGGGCATTCAAGCCCTTATCCACTCCGCAAATAAGCCCATAGAGATCCTTTGATTCTAAAGCATAACTAAGTAGCTCTATGTATTTGTCGTCAAATTCTTCCTGTTGATTTGGTGATGTACTCACCGGTCGTTTCGGCAAACTGACCTTTGGTTCATTCATCTGACGGGCAATCTCAAGCCTTAGACTCTCCTTGTTCATCCCGTATTTTGAACTGACTCGGTCGATATACACTTCCTGCTCCACAGGACTTTGAACTGCTGATAGAAGCTTTGCCACCTGCTCCATAAATTGAACAAAGGACTCCGTCGATGAAAGATTGAAATTTTTTTCCGTCTGTTCAATGCGAAACTCAAGGCCTGTGATGGCCTTTTTTTGCAGCGCTTCAAACTCAAAGGCGCCGTATTTTTTAATGAATTCATCCGGATCTAAATGATCTTTCAGTTGAATGATTCGCGGACGAATGTCCTCCTGAAAGAGCACTGAAATTGCACGATCCGTCGCGCGCACTCCTGCCTCATCGCCATCATAACAGATATACACTTCCTTGCCGTAGCGCTTAATCAGTCGCGCTTGATTACGTGTCAAAGAAGTTCCCAGGCAGGCTGTACTATAATTTATACCACTTTTAAATAAGCTTATAACATCCATGTAGCCCTCCACCAGGAGGATTTTTTCACGGTTTGACTCCTTGCTGAGTATATTTAATCCGTAGAGCTCGCTTCCCTTATGAAACACCGGCGTATCGCTGGTGTTTAAATATTTTGGCTGCCCATCTCCAAGGACTCGCCCGCCAAATCCAATCACTCTCGAGCGACTGTCGATAATCGGAAACATCAAGCGATTGCGAAAACGATCATAGTAGCGATTTTGCTCTTCATTGTATGAAACTAAATTTGCCTGAAACATCTCACCGGGCTCATAACCCAAGCGGCTCAAGTGTTTTAGCAGCTGATCTCCTCCCGCCGGCGCAAAGCCTAGGCCATATCTTTTAATAGTATCTACATCAAGTCCCCTTGACAACAAATAGTCCAGTCCGTACTTGTGCCTGCTAAGCAGCTGCATATAGTAGAGAGCACTTGCACGGTTCATCTCATAGATTCGATCGCGCAATTGTTGCCTGCGCCTTTGTTCCGGACTTTCCTGACGTAGGGGAATGTGAAGTTCCTCAGCTAAACCGGTGACCGCTTCAATAAAGGAGAGATTTTCCTTTTTCATAAGAAAAGAAATCACATCTCCACTTTCTCCACAGCCAAAGCAGTGGTAGAACCCCTTTTCGGGCACCACTGAAAAAGAGGGGGTCTTTTCGTCATGAAATGGACAGAGACCCATATAGTTATTTCCACTTTTTTTCAGCTCGGTATAGCGAGATATGATTTCTAAGATATCTGCCCGATCTTTAACCTCTTCAATGACTTGATCATTAATTATAGCTCTCATGGATACTCCATTCTATAATCTATTCCAAACCTTTGGCAGAAAAAGATCTTCCCAGGTCATCAGTGCAAACCGGTCACTCATGCCGGCAATATAATCCGTAATAATATCGTCAATATTTTCATCAGTTCCCTCATAGTGAGCAAGATGCTCCTTCGGTAGATGCTCCGGATGCTTGTGGTAGTGATCATACATTTGCTCAATGAGTGAATATATCTTTTCTTCTTCCTTTTTCGCAATGGAGTGATGATACAAGGTGTCAAATAAAAATTGTCTCAGCCGCAATGTAGCTTCTTTCACCGGCCCATCCATTTGGATCTCCGGCTGATGCTCACTGCTTAAAATGACAGAAAGTATCATCGTCTCAATGCGCTTGGAATGCGTTCTTCCCAAGACATCCAGTAACTCACTTGGGATTTGATCAAGTTGTAAGATCCCGGCTCGCATGGCATCGTCAATGTCATGATTGATATAGGCGATGCGGTCGGCAATACTTACAATCTGCCCCTCAAGAGTTGCCGCTTTATGGGGGCCTGTGTGATTTAAAATCCCGTCTCGAACTTCCCAAGTTAAGTTTAGACCCTGACGATCGGATTTTGTCTCGAGAAAGTCCACAATCTTTAAGCTATGCTCATTATGTTTAAAACCCGCAGGATTGAGTGTGTTAAGAGCATGCTCACCGGAGTGACCAAAGGGCGTATGCCCCAGGTCATGGCCCATGGCAATGGCTTCTACTAAATCCTCGTTCAGTCTTAGAGCTCGTGCCATCGTTCGTCCAATTTGTGAGACTTCTAAAGTGTGAGTGAGGCGCGTGCGGTAGTGATCTCCTTCCGGAGAGATAAATACCTGAGTCTTGTGCTTTAATCGTCGAAAGCTCTTTGAGTGAATGATGCGGTCACGATCTCTTTGAAATACGGTGCGCAGTTCACACTGCTCCTCCGGATCCCTTCGACCCTTGGAGTCTTGAGACTTACAAGCCTGCGGTGACAATATCTCTTCTTCAATCTGCTCTTGTCTTTCGCGCCAATTCATAACTCAACACCCCATTAAAGATTGTTCTTTTTCATATAACTGATGATAAGCTCTGCCGTCTCTTCAATGGCCTTTGCAGACACGTCAATGACTTCACAGCCAATCTTGTGAATGACATCCAGTGAATACTGAAGCTCCTCATCAATTCGGTCGATGTTTGCATATTTAGCCGTACTGTTCAGTCCCAGTGCACGAAGTCTTTCCTCGCGAATGTTGTAGAGTTTTTTAGGATCGGCAATGAGTCCAAAGACGCGTCGAGGATCCTTTTCAAAAATCTCCTTCGGCGCAGGCACTTCCGGTACTAAAGGTACATTGGCAACTTTATATAATTTATTGGCAAGATACATGGATAGTGGTGTCTTTGAAGTACGGCTGACACCGACAAGACAGATGTCTGCTTGGATGACGCCTCTTGGATCCTTGCCGTCATCGTATTTAACGGCAAACTCTATAGCCTCCACCATTCTAAAATAATTTTCATCCAGACGACGGATCAGCCCCGGCTCACGCTTTGGCTCATATTTTAAAATGGATTCCAACTCACCCATGGGCGGTCCCATAACATCCACCATGTGAAGGCCCAATTCCTGTCTCTTTTGCTCAATATACGCTCTTGTCTTGACATCTACATTGGTGTAGACCACTAGAGATTTCTTATCCTTGGCAGCACTTTCAAGGAGCGGTTTAATTTGCTCAATGCTGTTGTGATAGGGAAATCTTTTAATTTCATAATTTGCAGTTTCAAACTGTCTGACAGATGCTTTGGCAATGAGTTCCCCGGTTTCACCAATACTATCCGAAATAACATATATTTTTAAAACTGAATCATTGTGCTCTGTATTGAAATTAGATAAGTCCATCTTACTCTTCTCCCCATTCTACAAAAATCCTAAGAATATTTGTCTTTGTAAATCGACCAATCACCCTTAGCTGACCATCCATTTCCTCAACTACCGGCAGGGCATCAATGCCATGCTTTTCAAGTAGACGACTTGCCTCATAGATACTTTCATCCGGGTCTACTTTAATGATATTTGGCATCCTGGTCATAATGACAGACAGTGGTGTCTGCTCGATTTCAAATTGACCAATGGTACTTCGTAAAAGGTCCTTTCTTGACACGACCCCTACAAGTTCTCGATCTCTTGTGACAAAAATTGTCCCCGTATCTTCAAGGAAAATTGTCACAATCCCCTCATAGATGGAACTCCCCTCATCTAGAATGACAGGCACAGACATATAGTCTCTTACTTTTTGTTCTTTAACCTCATCAATAAAGCGGTTTGTGGGGATCTTTCCTGTGAAAAAATACCCTACCTTAGGTCTGGCGCCGAGGATATTTAACATCGTCAGGATGGTCAGGTCCGGACGAATCGTCGCCCTCGAAAGCTCCAGTTTCTTTGCAATGTCATCACCTATGATGGGTTCATTTTCCTTGACAATTTCAATAATTGCCTTCTGTCTTTCGGACAGTTTCAAAACATCACCACCTGATTATTCTGTGACAATTTTATGGACATCTAAAATATTGCCGATGCGTAAATTAATATCGTGAAGTAAACGAAGTCGATTTGCCTTTTTACCTTCATCCTCAGTCAGTATCATAGTGTGATCAAAATATTCATGTACTAAAGGACTCATATCATCAAACTTTTCAAGCACTTCATCGTATTTTTTATTTGTCAACAGTTCGTCCAGTTCCTCAGCCATGGCATAGAAAACTTCATTGAGTTTTTCTTCGCCGGGTTCAAATAGATCGGAGTTAATTTCCATGCCCTCTTCATAGTGAGTCGCTAGATTAGACACACGAACAGCTGCATCGACAAAGGATTTGCGATCCTCTTTAAAGAACTCACTCAGTGTCTGTGCTTTTTCAAAGACATCAAGGACATCGTCAAGTTCTCCAATGTGGATGGAGTCAATGATGTCATAGGAAATACAGCGATCTCTAAGCATTTGTAGACTTCTTCTTGCAAAGAAATCTAAGATATTTGACTTCACTTCCATGTGATCAAAAGTCAGTCCAATTTGATCAATGTAGATATAGAGACTGGCATCAATTAACTCTTGTAGAGAAAGTGACCATTTTTTATTTTCAATCATTCTCAAAATACCAATGGCACTACGTCTCAGGCCAAATGGATCCTGACTTCCAGTAGGAATTTTATCAATGGCAAACAGACCTACGATGGTGTCTAATTTATCCGCAATGGACAGAATCGTACCAGTCGTTGATTTCGGTAGTGCATCCCCGGCACTTCTTGGTAAATATTGTTCCTCAATAGCCTGAGCTACCAGATCCTTTTCACCATTTTCAATGGCATAGATCTTACCCATAGTCCCTTGAAGTTCTGTAAACTCTTGAACCATGTGAGTTACAAGATCCGCCTTGGCAATTTCTGCAGCGCGAGCTAAGATTTCATCTGCAGTTTCACCAATGGCAAGGCTCTCACCAATGCGTCGACTTAAACTCTTTACGCGAATGCTCTTGTCTTTGATGGTGCCGAGCTTTTCTTGGAATAAGATTCCATCAAGTTTGTCCACATTATCTACCAGTGGCGCTTGAAGATCCTCTTCATAGAAGAACTTCGCATCTTCAAGACGTGCACCTAGGACACGCTCATTCCCTCTGACGACAATATCTGTATACTCATCATTTCCGTTACGAATGGTGATGAAGTATGGAAGTAGTTCGCCCTTTTGGTCATAGACCGGGATGTAGCGTAAATGTTCACGCATCGGTGTAGTGATGACAATGGGAGGAAGTTTTAGATATTCCGGTTTAATCTCACCGAGAATGGCCGTAGGATACTCTACGATG
>CAYFQX010000002.1:29979-32010 GCA_964345405.1 uncultured Peptoniphilaceae bacterium | reverse complement strand
AAGAGATCTTCATCACTTTCAATTTCACCACCAAGGGATTTCGCCAAGTGCTTGGATTGGAAGACAATCTCATCGCGGCGCTCATTTTGATCTAAAATGACGTAATTTTCTCTTAATTTTTCCTCATACTCATCAATTGTCTCAATGGTGACAGGATTCTTACCTAGGAAACGGTGGCCATAAGTCAAGTTTCCAACGGGGATTCCCTCAAATTCAAATGGAATCACTTCATCATTAAGCAAGGACAGTACCCAGCGAATTGGACGAGCAAAGCGAATATTCTTGCCGCCCCAACGCATATTTTTAGGGAAATAGACAGACTTAATGAGATCTGCCATGTGAGATGCAAGTAGCGTCTTTACATCCTGTCCCTTGCGGTGAATTACAGCAAATACATATTCTTCGCCCTTAAATTCCTTAATCAAAATATCTTCTTCAGTGATATTTTGGCCGCGCATAAAGCCTTCCAGCGGCTTATTCATGCTTCCATCTTCCAGGTAGGCAATCTTTTTTGCAGGTCCTCGCACTTCCTCATGGACATCCTCTTGAGTATCTACAAGTCCTTTTACAATCAAAGTCAGACGACGTGGGGTTGCATAGGAAAGGACTTCTTCATAGCCCAGGTGATTTTCCTCTAAGAACTTTGTCATATTGTCTTTAAAAGAAGCTAATGCACCTTCAATATAGCGAGCCGGTAGTTCCTCTACCCCAATCTCAATTAAATAGTTATTCACTGATTTTGGCCTCCTTTTGAAGTAATGGAAAGGCTAGTTCTTTTCTCTGTTCAAGATATTTTTCCGCAGCAATACGCGCTAAATTACGTACGCGGCTGATATAACTTGCACGCTGTGATACAGACACTGCACCGCGAGCATCCAGTACGTTAAAGGTGTGAGAACACTTGAGGATATAGTCATAGGCAGGAACGACAATATCATGCTCGAGTACACGCAGGGCTTCCTTCTCATAGGCGTTAAATAAATTATTTAACAGTGCAACATCTGCAAGTTCAAAACTATAGACAGAGTGCTCATACTCGTGAGTTAAGAAGATGTCGCCATAAGTGAGCTCGTCATTCCACTGAATATCATAAACACTGTCCACATCTTGAAGGTACATGGCAATACGTTCCAAACCGTAAGTTAACTCTGCACTTTCAAGGTCACAGTTGATACCGCCCACTTGTTGGAAGTAAGTAAATTGTGTAATTTCCATACCATCTAGCCAAACTTCCCAACCAAGTCCCCAGGCGCCCAGGGTTGGTGCTTCCCAGTTGTCTTCAATAAATCGAATATCGTGTTGCAAAGGATCAATCCCCAAGACAAGTAAGCTGTTTAAATAGAGCTCCTGAATATTGGATGGAGATGGTTTTAAAATAACCTGTAGTTGATGATGTTGATACACTCGGTTCGGGTTTTCACCGTAGCGAGCATCGGCCGGTCTTCTCGATGGTTCGACATAGACCGTTCTCCAGGGTTCAGGACCCAGCGCTTTGAAATAAGTGTAGGGACTCATGGTACCTGCACCGAGTTCAGTATCATAAGGTTCTAAAATGATACAGCCTTGTTCTTTCCAATAAGCTTGGAGATTCTGCATCATATCTTGAAAATGCATATTTGACTCCTTTCTTCTCTACCCCCAAAGTTGTAGAGAAAAGAATTTACTGACATCTAAATTATACTGTAAGTATTTAATCATAAGGTTCATGAGTTTTTCATAGGAGATATTCCTCTCTTTTGAAAGGGAATCTTCATCAATAGGCGATAGGAGCAGATGATTTAAATAATCCAGTTCCACTTGACTGATGGGAATGCCGCCAGTCGTATGCGCATCCCCCTGGACGATGCCTCCTCGCTGTATGACAAAGCTCATCTCCGGATAGGCCATTAAATGTGGCCGATAACCCATATAACTAATATATTTTATTATAAAAGCCGTAATTAATACAGTCTCATTGCCATTTTTATTTAAATAAGCGAGAGATTTTGACAGCAGACCGTATATTTTCGGATTGCCGCACACCTCCAGGGT
>CAYFQX010000002.1:23162-29969 GCA_964345405.1 uncultured Peptoniphilaceae bacterium | reverse complement strand
GTGGTCTTATGGACCATTTCCAAAAGCAGTGCACTTGCAATCATGGACTGATACCGGTCTCTTAGCTCCAGATGAGAGTGAAGCAACTTTCCGCCTTGCAAATAGTAAAAATTGCGTCCCGGCCGTAGATAAAAGACGGCATGAATCCCGGTCTGAGACAGAGACAAAATGGAGCTTCTCGCACGCAGCGCTCCCCTTGCAAGGACTGAAACTTTACCAAGTTTTTCAGTAGAGATCGTCAGGATTTTACTGCTCTCCTGATAGTCCATTTCAGTCAGTACAATGCCCCTGGTTTCAATGATTTTATTGATAGCCAAAGTGACGAACCTTCTCGTCCTTGGAGCGCCAATCCTTACTTACCTTCACCCAAAGTCGTAGATGAACCTGAGTGTCCAGTAAGTTTTCAATATCCTTGCGCGCCGCCATACCAATTCGCTTTAACATCTGACCTTGTTTGCCGATGATGATCCCCTTGTGAGATTCTCGCTCCACATAGATGGTCGCCTCAACATCCATGAGGTTTCGACCTTCACGCTCCTTCATCTTGTTGATTTGAACGGCCAGTCCGTGAGGTACTTCCTCATTTAAAAACTGAAGTCCCTTTTCACGAATAATCTCCGCCACGACAAATTTCTCCGGTTGATCGGTAATCATATCTTCAGGAAAATACTGGGGCCCCTCTTCCAGATGATCTATGACAACGTCCAGATAAGTTTGAACATTTTCGCCCCGAATTGCTGAGATGGGGATGATTTCATCAAATAGATCCAGTTCACTGTACTTCTCAATGAGAGGAAGTAGCAGCTCCTTTTGAATCTTATCCACTTTGTTAATTAAGAGGATCTTTGTTCGCCCGGAGGTGTCCTGTTTCAATCGGTCGATAATTTCTATATCTTCCGGATAGATTTCCTGAGACGGGGTTACAATCATCGTAAGGACATCCACATCTTTGATACTGGAAAGGGATTCATCAAGCATAAATCTACCCAATTTATTTTTCGGGCGTTGAATCCCCGGCGTATCTAGAAATACAATCTGTGCGTTTTCCGCCGAGTAGATGAAAGTAATCTTATTTCGGGTCGTCTGAGGTTTATTTGATGTAATACTGATCTTTTGTCCTAAGATTTGATTCATCAAGGTACTCTTACCTACATTGGGACGCCCAATGATTGATACAAATCCTGATTTAAACATATCTCCTCCTACTTTAAATCTTCAGGGCCAAAACTGTGAGGTAGTAGGTCCTTAAGTTTAAATACCTGGTAATCATCCAATGCTTTCGCGACAATGATCGTCGCTTCCGGACCAAATTCTCGAATGACCTGTCTACAGACGCCACATGGATAGGCAAAGGTACTGTCACCGCCAACGACGGCGATGGTCTTGATTTTTTTATGTCCCTCACTGACGGCTTTAAAAATTGCCACACGCTCTGCGCAGACCGTCGGCGTGAAAGAGGCGTTTTCAATATTACAACCTGTGTAAATTGAGCCGTCCTCCATCTCCAAAGCGGCACCTACATTAAAATTTGAGTAGGGCGTGTAGGCTCCCTTTTGTGCCTCAAAGGCTTTTTCAATTAGATCTCTATAATTCATACTTATCCCATCCAAACAAATAATATTAAGGCGACACACAGACCTAAAATCGCACCCAGCACCACTTCTTGAGGACTGTGAATTCTTCCCTCGACACGACTTTCCGCTACGAGAAAGGCCAGTCCAAAGGCAATGGCCGCGACAAATCCATTCATGGAGACAAAAGCAATGGCTGCCGCCATGCAAAAGGAAATAGCTGCGTGTCCGCTGACGGCTCCCCCTTGAAAATAAGTTCCCTGACTGCGGTCTCTCAGTAAAATCTTAAATCCAACCGTTAAAATCAGCACCACCAACAGAGCCACAAAAGTTAAATGCGCTCCGGAGTTTTTGATCTTAATTAAAGTGATGTCACTTAAACTGACCAAGCGATCAAAAAACAGTAGATAACCTATAATCCCTGCATTCAGAGCTGCAATTAAGACTGCACCTGCGGCAATATCCTTTACAAGTTTTGCAAGGGGGTGGTATTCCTGAGTCACCAAGTCAATGGTCCGTTCAATGGCCGTGTTAAAGAGTTCACTAACGACAACTAGTGTCACAGCAAAGAGTAGAATCATAAACTCCAGTCGAGTTAAATTAAAAAACAAACTGCCTATGATAATGCCCACAGCAGCAAGATAGTGAAATTTCATATTCCTCTCTGTTTGAATGGAGGAGATGATCCCTTGAACGGCATAGTTAAAGGATCTTATAAATTTTCCACTCTTCATAGGCCTACTCCTTGTCTAGATAATAAGAAATAATTTCCTCTTCCAGGGCTCTCATCTCCATTTTATCAGAGACTTCCATATGATCATAGCCGTAGAGATGAAGTAGTGAATGGACCGTAAGATACATTAACTCTCTGTCAAATCCATGGCCAAATTCCTCTGCTTGACGACGCAGTTGATCAAGATTAATGACGATATCGCCCAGCTGATAGGGAAGGCCTGGAAACTCTTCTAACATGGGAAAACTCAAGACATCGGTCACTTGATCTTTGTCTCGATATTCGGCATTGAGTGCCTTAATCTCTTCATCTGTAACAAAGGAGATATTGAGCTCTAAATCTCTCATCTCCTCCATATAGTCAAGGCCGGCGTTGATAATGGACTTCACAGTTTTTAAAGTATGCTTATCCAGCGCTTCCTTCATGGAAGAATCAATATAGAAGTTTCTCATTTAGACTCCCCATTTTCTTCACGCTGCTTCGCATCCTTTGCTTCCTTATGTGCCAATTTCTTTTTCTTTTCCTCTTCCTCATAGCGCTCATAAGCTTGTATGATTCGCTGAACGAGAGGATGTCTTACGATGTCGTTTCGACCTAAGTTTGCAATCCCCACACCGCGTACATTTTCAAGAATTTTAAGCACAGTTACAAGACCGGACTTTTTGCCCTTGGGCAAGTCAATTTGAGTGATGTCCCCTGTAATAATGGCTTTAGAGCCGTACCCAAGTCGAGTTAAAAACATCTTCATTTGCTCATTGGTCGTATTTTGCGCCTCATCTAATATGACATAGGCATTGTCTAAAGTTCGACCACGCATATAGGCAAGGGGTGCCACTTCGATTAGGCCTCGCTCAACATATTTGTTGAAGTTTTCATAGCCCATAATTTCAAAGAGCGCATCGTAGAGAGGACGAAGATAGGGATCCACTTTCATCTGTAAATCACCCGGTAAGAAGCCGAGATTTTCTCCGGCTTCTACCGCAGGACGTGTGAGAATAATTCGCTTCACTTCTTTACTTTTAAAGGCCTGAACCGCCATGGCCATAGCCATGTAAGTTTTCCCTGTTCCTGCTGGACCAATTCCAAAGACAACGTCATTTTCCCTCATTAAATCTAAATAGCGCTTTTGCCCCAAGGTCTTTGGCTTAATTGGCTTGCCAAGTTCAGTGTAGACAATGGGATCGTCTAATAGTGTTGCCACGGAATCTTCAATCCCCGCCTTGACAAGTTCAATGCTATAGACAATATCTCGCTCATCGAGGGAGGACTGCCTCTTTAAACTGTCTTTTAAATTTTGAATGACGATACTCGCCTGACGAACATTCTCTTCCTCTCCCGTCAAATTCATAGAACCTTCTTGATTGATGATTCGAACGGAAAAAGCCTCTTCAATTTTCTTGATATTTTTATCCAAATCACCGAAAATTTCACGCTGTTCCCTTGCATTTTCTATTGGAATTTCATTGACAACTTCTTCAGCCAACTAATCACGACTCCTTTTACACCTCATTGAGAGTGGAGGATCTAAGATCTCCTTGAGAATTATTGCTTTTGCCAGTTCTTCCTTGGAATCCAAATCTAAAGAGACTGACCAATTTGAATCAAGGGGGGAACGAACCCCACTGTATTCAAAATCTTCTTGAACTGCCTTATCAATCTCTGTCCCCTCCTTAAGATTTTCATCTTTGGAAGGGGTGGGTTGATCAGGGGTTTCAAAACTGTTTTGATCTTGACTGTCCATGGTCACTAAAATTTCTTTTATTAACTCGGATTTAGAAGGAACGGACCTGTCAATTTTTTTATTTTTAGTCTGTCCGTGTGGTTTACTCTGCTTTATTTTTTGATTGGGACCTGCTTGCTTTATTTGTTTACTTGGACCTGTCGACTTGGAATGTTTCTTAAGACCTGAATAGATACTTGAGACTGCATAGACTGCAACGACAAGACCAAAGAGTGAGAAATTCACAAAGACCACCTATTTCTTATCGATTTTTGAAAGGCTCTCTCTCATTTTTGTGTCACTCTCTAAGTTTTCCATCTTGTAATAGTCAAAGACACCCAGTTTTCCCTCTTCAAGGGCCTTAGCTAGTGCGAGTGGCACTTCTGCCTGTGCCTTGACGACATTGGCACGCTGAGCTTCAACTTCAGCACGCATTTCCTGTTCCTTCGCCATGGCCATGGCGCGTCGTTCACTTGCCTTCGCCTCTGCAATTCGCTTGTCGGCTTCGGCTTGATCTGTTTGCAGACGTGCACCAATATTTCGTGCCACATCCACATCGGCAATGTCAATGGATAGGATTTCAAATGCGGTGCCACTGTCCAGTCCCTTTTCCAAGACGCGCTTCGAAATGCTGTCCGGATTTTCAAGAACTTCCTTGTAGCTGTGTGAACTACCTACTGTAGTAACGATGCCTTCGCCTACACGAGCAATGATGGTCGCCTCACCGGCACCCCCAACCAGTCGCTCAATATTGGCGCGCACGGTTACTTTTGCCTTGACCACAACTTCAATCCCGTCTTGAGCCACTGCTGAAATATTAGGTGTCTCAATTACCTTCGGATTGACGCTTACTTGAACTGCTTCCAGCACTTCACGACCAGCCAGGTCAATGGCTGCAGCACGCTCAAATTCCAAGGGAATATCGGCGCGTTGCGCTGCAATAAGTGCATCCACTACAGAATCTACATTACCTCCTGCAAGATAGTGCGCTTCTAATTTATCAAGTTTTAAATCAAGGCCGGCTTTGGTGGCCTTAATCAATGGCAATACAATTAGGCTTGGACGTACGCGACGCATACGCATACCTACCAATTCAGAAATTTGAACCTTTACACCGGAAAATAATGCATTGATCCAAAGTCCCACGGGAACAAAGGTGAAAAACAACACTAAAAATATAACAATGGCGATGATGACAACCACTGTCAAGACAATTCCTCCACTAAACATTCTCTACCTCCTTAACGTAGATCTGACTGCCGATAACGTCTGTAACAATAATATCTTTACCACGTTCAATAAAGCCATCACGACTAAAGACAAAGATCTTTTCATCATTGAGTTGTGCATAGCCGGATGGTTTTAAATCCGTAAGTGTAATAGCTCTCATACCCTTTTCAACTCCGTAAACCTCTGCGGTTCCACTACCCTGAATACTGTCTGTTAAGACAAGTCGTTGGATATAAGAGGAATTCTTTCCCGTCTTAATGATGATATAACAAAGGCCAATGGAAATAAGGGCTGCAATCACTAGAGTTGTAACGGCCATTTGTAGAGAATGAAAGGAGCGGACGATTCCGAAAATTAACAGTGCAATGCCTGTAATGCCCGGTAGTCCAAATCCCGGAATAAATATCTCCATGGTGATCAATACTAGACCTGCTAAAAACAGTACAAAGAGTAGCATATCTCTGCCCAAGAGAATGAAGTTAATGTAGAAAAACAATCCTAGAGACAGGGCAACGGCTATCCCTGCAATGCTAAAGTCAGAGGTTAGGATGCCATAGACAATGGCCACCACACTGACAATAATCAGCGCAGAGAGTACATAGGGTTTTGTTAAATACGAGCTCAGCGTAGCGTCTGCTGCATGAACCGGTAGAGGTAAAAGTAGCACGACTGCCACAAGAGCCGCAAGACATTTTTTCAAGTTCATAGTTTCACATCCTCAAAGGTTAGAAATCATTCAACTATCTTGAAAATAATACCCATTTAATACTTCTTATAATCGAAAAATAACCCGGAGATCCCCCGGGTTAAAAATTCCAATAAATGAAAGTTTCAGCATAAGACATCTAAATCTTAAATTTAGACATACCAATGCCTCGATCTATTTATCTACGTCTTTTGCGACGTGCTTCTTCAGATTTCTTTTTTCTGCGAACGCTAGGTTTTTCGTAGTGTTCACGCTTACGAACTTCTCTTAAAACACCGCTCGAAGCACATTGTCTTTTGAATCTCTTAAGAGCATTGTCTAAGGATTCATTTTCTCCAACACGAATCTCGGACATACCTTCCCCTCCCCTCTTTATAAAAAGAGTGTTAACCATCCTAAGGGATGGTTAAATTCATGTCTATTATACACAGAAATTCACTTTTATTCAAGTCTTTATCGACTTAACATGGAGGCCAACCTAAACTTTTTCCTCCAAGTAGATGGAAGTGAAGATGATTGACTGTCTGACCGCCCTCTTCTCCTTGATTAATCACCACTCGGTAACCTTTGTCCAAGTGCTGCTCCTTGGCAATCTCTTTAATGGCAAGGTGGATTTCCTTTAATAGATCCGCATCACTTGCTTCCAGCGCATCGTGACCGGATAGGTGTCTTTTTGGCACAACAAGGATGTGAACCGGTGCCTGAGGATCTACATCTTCAAAGGCATAGACAAAGTCATTTTCATAGACTTTTTTCGATGGAATTTCTCCATCAATGATTTTACAAAATAAACAATCGCTCATAGAGACTCCTTTAAAATTTCAACTTCAACAGAATCTTCATTAAT
>CAYFQX010000002.1:10701-23152 GCA_964345405.1 uncultured Peptoniphilaceae bacterium | reverse complement strand
AATTCTGTCTGATTCATAGTTGCCCCAATTTCTATCCTAAAATGTATGTTTAATACCTACTATTTTAACACATTTGATCTGATTTTCCAGGTACTCTGCAGAAGTTGCCCTCGTACGGATATAGTTCGTTGTGTAACCTTCGTTGGCATTATCCACTCGTTCCTCAAATAGAACTTCAAGTGCGCGACCTCGATTCTTTTCAATGAAGTCTTTTTCAAGTTCATGACCCAAGTTTGTCAACTTGTGACTGCGGTCCCTTTTAATATCTCCATGGATTTGATCTGTGCGCTTTGCTGCCGGCGTACCTTCTCGCGGACTGTAGCTAAAGACGTGGATACGACTAAATCCAATCTCACGAACAAAGTCCATGGTCTCATTAAAGTCTTCCTCCGTCTCCCCTGGAAATCCAACGATGATGTCGGTTGTGATGCCAGCATAGGGCATGTACTTGCGAATCAGTTCCACCGTCTTGCGATACTCCTCGGTAGTGTAGCGACGATTCATCTCCTTGAGTGTTCGGTCGCATCCACTTTGTAAACTCAAATGAAAGTGGTCGCAGAGTTTACCTGTGGCCAGTCCGCGCTTTAAGAATTCCTCATCAATGGTCATAGGCTCAATGGAAGAAAGTCGAATGCGCTCGATTTCCTCCACTTCTGCAATGCTCTCAATGAGGTCTATTAGTCCTACGTCCTCATCCAAATCCTTCCCATAGGATCCAATGTGGATTCCCGTTAAAATAATTTCCTTAAAGCCGTTTTCAGCAAGTCGCTTGGCTTCCCTTACGGAGTTTTCAATACTTCGAGAATGAATGCGCCCGCGAGCATAGGGAATGATGCAGTAGGAGCAAAATCTGTTGCAGCCTTCCTGCACTTTCATATAAGCTCTTGTGCGATCTTCCAAACTGTGAACGGGAAGTTCCTCAAACTCATACTTCTCGTTTAAATCCACTACAGTGTTGCTTTTTTGAGGATTGTTTTCAAATGCTCGAATCTGCTGGACGATATTTTCACGTCCGCTGGTTCCAATGATGAGATCTACCTCGTCAAGTTCCAACACTTCATGGGGGGAAGTCTGAGTGTAACAGCCCATGACGATGGTCATGGCCACCGGATTTTCCCGCTTCGATCTGCGGATCATCTGACGACTCTTGCGATCACTTAAATTTGTTACGGTGCAGGTATTGATAATGACAATGTCGGCATCGAATTTGTCCATGACGCGCTCAAAGCCCTCGTCTTGAAGGAGTTCGTCCACTGCCTCCGACTCATAGTGATTGACTTTACATCCTAAGGTCTCTATAAAGTATGTCTTCATCATTCACCTTCACTTTCTAATATTCTCTTAATGCAAAAGCCGGCTGTAATGGCGGCAGTTTCCGCTCGTAAAATCCGCGGCCCCAAGGTGCAGAAGTCCGCCTTTACCTCGTCAAGCAACTCCACTTCCCGCGGAGAAAATCCGCCCTCCGGCCCAATGATATAGTAAATTGTCTCGCAATTTCTATCTACAAGCTTCATTATATCGCCACTATCCTGGCTCTCATAGGGCACAATGATCTGCCCTTCAACTGCATCTTTTAGAAATTCATCTAAGGTGACGATTTCTCCCAGCGTAGGCATGCTGACGCGCCTACACTGCTTTGCTGCCTCCTCGATAATCTTTATATAGCGTTCCTTACGCTTTGAATATTTCTTGCGAATATCTGAAACACTTCGGTCCATGTGAAGTGGTATGAAGTGATCCACACCAACTTCTGTGGCATGTTGGAGAATCTCCTCCATCTTCTGTCCCTTGACCACGCCCTGACAGAGGACAAGCGTTGGCAGTGTCTTTTCAGATTCCAATTCACTTTCAATCCGTACACACACTCTTTGATCCTGAATGCCAATAAGCTCTCCAAGATACTTCTTGTCGTCAAAACTCACTGTCAGTTGTTCCCCGACGGAGCGTCGAAGTACTTGAGTCAAGTGATAACTATCTTCCTTTGACAAGTAGACGGTACTGCCTATGACCGGCTGCATATCAATGAAAAAGTGTCTCATTATTGCATCCTCTTTGCCACCAGACAGACCCACTCGCCGTCTTCTCGTTCATCAATAACTGTAAGTCCCGCATCTTCAAGGGCCTGCTTCACCATATCTTTTTTCCTCAAAATAATTCCCGAGGCGACAAAGTGCCCATCGTCCTTTAAATGCGCCTTGAGATCATCCACCATGGTCACGATGACTTCCGCCATAATATTTGCCACAATGAGATCCGCCTCGCCCTTGATAATATCTAGGAGATTTCCCTCATAGACAGTGAAGTGATCCTCCATCTTATTGAGACCACGATTTTCCTTGGCAGCGGAGATACAGACGGGATCAAGATCCACACCTACGGCATGTTTTGCACCCATGGCCAGTGCCACAAGAGATAAAATGCCGCTACCGGTTCCAATATCAAAGACTTCTTCCCCACCATTGATATAGTCAGTCAGTACTTCCATACACATAAAAGTGGTCTCATGAGTTCCCGTTCCAAAGGCCATGCCCGGATTGATATAGATGACTTTCTCATCATCTTTTGCATCATACGCTTCCCAAGAGGGAACGATGACAAGCTCATCTGTTACCTTCAGTGGTTAATAATATTGTTTCCAGTTGTGAGCACAGTCCTCTTCATCCACCATCTCAGTTTCCAACTCGCCAAGATCCTTCGCGCTTAAATCCTCACGAAGCTCCCCTAAAAATTCTTGAGAATCTTCCTCTGAGAGATAAAAAGTAATGAGAAGAGACTCCGGATCCACATCTAATACAGTAGGATCAATATAGTCCCAAGTCCTCTCATTTTTCATCAAAGAATCGACGATGTCGTGGCTCTTTTCTTCATACTCATAAATTTCATACTCACTCAATAGCAGCAAGATCTCATCGCGATGACTTGCCTTGCTACGAACGGTTACCGCAGTGTATTTCATAATCGACTCCTAGTCAAATAGATTTTTTATCTTATCAAAAAATCCCCTGTGTTCTTCCTCGGGGCTCTTCCCCTTCGTTTTCAATTCCCTTAACAGCTCTTCCTGCTCCTTAGTAACCTCTTTTGGTACGATAATTTCCACATTAAAGTACAGATCTCCACGCTCTTTTCTACGAACATAGGGAACACCTTTCCCCTCTAATTTAAAGGTCGTACCACCCTCCGTGCCCTTGGGAATTTCATAGTCTACTAATTCTTCTAAAGTCGGCACTTGAATAGTTCCACCAAGAACGGCGTCCGTATAGGTAATTGGAATTTGTACAAAGAGATCTTGGTTGCTTCTGCTAAAGATCGTGTCTTCCTCCACTTGAATGTAGACATAGATATCTCCGGCAGGACCGCCATTGATTCCCTCATGACCTTCACCACGGAGTGAAATGACAGAGTTTGTATCTACACCGGCAGGAATATTCACTTCAATTTCACGCTGTTTCATCTCGCGACCGGAACCGCCACATTGCGTACACGGATCGGAGATCAACTCGCCGGTACCATGACATTTTGGACAGGTGACCACCTGCACCATGCGTCCAAAGGGCGAATTTTGCATCTGACGAACTTGTCCGGATCCCTGACAGTTGTCACATCTTTCAATGGTTGCATCTTCAGCTGCACCGGTTCCATGACACTTTCCGCAGTTTTCCTCTCTGCGTACGGTGATGGTCTTTTTTGTACCAAAGACTGCTTCCCTAAAACTCAGGCTGATGGTTGTCTGGATATTGGCTCCCTGTCTTGGCGCCTTTGCCTGATTGCCACTGTTAAAGTCTGCTGAACAACCGCCACTAAACATATCAAAGATATCGCCAAAGATATCACCAAAGCCACCAAATCCTCCGGCATCGCCCATGTTGCCCTTCAGTCCATCTTCACCATAGGTGTCGTAGATGCGTCGCTTTTGTTCATCATTTAAAACTTCATAGGCATGATTGAGCTCTTTAAATAGATTTTCCGCCTCGTCATCCCCTGGATGTAAGTCGGGATGACACTGTTTTGCCTTCGTTCGATAGGCCTTGCGAATTTCACTTCGACTGGCAGTCTCTGAAACTCCTAAAATCTCATAATAACTTTTCATATTCACCATCTCATTCTAATGATATTCCTTAACTAGCCTATTTTACCCTATTTGAGCGCAAAAAGAAAGAGGGCGCCCGAAGTTCGGGATCGCCCTCTAAGTCCTTATCAAGGATTATTCTTCATCATCCTCATCCACAACTTCATAATCTGCATCTAATACTTCTTCAGAATCATCCTGTCCCTCAGCACCTTGGCCTTGGTCTTGTTGATATAATTTTTCAGATACAGAGTAGAATGCTTGTTGCAATGCCTCTGTCTTAGACTTAATCGCCTCAATATCATCTCCATCTTTCACTTCATTTAGTTCAGAGATAGCTGCTTCAATTTTTTGTTTTTCATCATCAGAGACTTTGTCTTTCAACTCGTCAAGTGTACTTTCAGCAGAGTAGATAAGTGAGTCTGCATGGTTTCTAGCTTCAATCAAATCTTTTTGCTTCTTATCTTCTTCGGCATATTTTTCAGCTTCACGTACTCTCTCTTCGATTTCTTCATCGGTTAAGTTTGAAGAGGCAGTAATGGTGATGGCTTGTTCCTTGCCGGTACCAAGGTCCTTTGCTGTAACGTGAACAATACCGTTGGCGTCAATATCAAAGGTAACTTCAATTTGAGGAACTCCACGACGTGCTGGTGCAATTCCCTCGAGTTGGAAACGACCTAAAGTTGTGTTGTCCGCTGCCATTTGACGTTCCCCTTGTAGGACGTGAATGTCTACACTGGTTTGATTGTCTGTTGCAGTAGTAAAGGTTTCAGATTTCTTAGTAGGAATAGTTGTATTTCTTTCAATTAGACGTGTAGTGACACCACCCATTGTTTCAATACCTAGAGATAGTGGAGTAACATCTAGTAGTAGAATATCTTTAACATCACCACTTAAGACACCACCTTGAATAGCTGCACCAAGGGCTACACTTTCATCCGGGTTGATGTCCTTTTGTGGGTCCTTGCCGACAATTTTCTTAACTGCTTCTTGAACGGCAGGAATACGAGTGGAACCACCGACAAGTAGAATCTTGTCAATATCGGAAGCACTAAGACCGGCATCTTTAAGTGCAAGTTTTACCGGTTCTTCAGTTGCCTTTACAAGATCTTTTGTAAGAGAGTCAAACTTAGCACGAGTTAAGTCCATATTTAAGTGAAGTGGACCTTCAGCAGTTGCTGTAATAAATGGCAAGTTAATATTTGTGCTCATGGTAGAGGAGAGCTCTTTCTTTGCCTTTTCAGCTGCTTCCTTTAGACGTTGTAAGCTCATCTTGTCAGCTTTTAGATCCACGCCATGTTCGCTCTTGAAGGAGTCGGCAATGAAGTCGATGATCTTTTCATCAAAGTCGTCGCCACCAAGTTTGTTGTTACCACGAGTTGCATGAACTTCAAAGACGCCGTCATGAAGTTCTAGAATGGAGACGTCAAATGTACCCCCACCTAAGTCATAGACCATAATGGTTGCACCGTCTTCGTCCTTATCTTCGCCATAGGCAAGTGCTGCTGCTGTCGGCTCGTTGATAATACGTTTGACATCAAGACCGGCAATGATACCGGCATCTCTTGTTGCTTGACGTTGAGCATCTGTAAAATAAGCAGGTACAGTAATAACTGCCTCGGTGATCTTTTCTCCCAAATAGGACTCAGCATCTGATTTTAGTTTTTGTAAAATCATTGCGGAAATTTCCTGTGGAGTGTAATCCTTGCCATCGATGGAAACTTTATAGTCAGAACCCATTTCTCTCTTAATGGATGAGATGGTTCGGTCCGGATTTGTAATTGCCTGTCTCTTTGCTGTTTCACCTACAAGACGTTCCCCGTCTTTTGTAAATGCAACGATGGATGGAGTTGTACGGTTCCCTTCGATATTTGGGATGATTGTTGCTTCCCCACCTTCCATAACAGCAACTGCTGAGTTTGTTGTACCTAAGTCAATACCAATAATTTTACTCATTTAAATTCCTCCTTATTCAGAGACCTTTACCATGGCAGGGCGGATCACCTTGTCGTTGTGTACATACCCTTTTTGCAATACTTCAATCACGACGCCACTTTCCACATCCGGGACGGTTTCAGTTAATACCGCATGATGGTAATTAGGGTCGAATGGTTCATTGATTGCCTGGATCTCCTGTATATCAAAATTGTTCAGTACTTCAATTAGTTGTCTTTCAATTAATGAAACGCCCTCGTAGAAACTGGTTTCCTTTTGGTCGGACATTTCAAGTGCTCGCTCAAAATTATCAATGACCGGTAGGATGGCTTGAGCGAGTTTTTCCAATCCTAGGTCAATGTATGTTAATTTATCCTGCTCACTGCGTCTCTTATAGTTTGCATAGTCCGCTTGCAAGCGGATAAATTGATCGTTTAGTTGTTCATATTTTTCAGCAGCTTCAGAAACTTCATCCGATGTCTCCTCAGTCACTTCCTCCACAGTAGGACCTGCATCCTCTTCTGTGCCGGATGCTTGAGCTGACCCGTCAAGTTCAACTTCTTCTACTACTTCATCTCTTTTTTCATTATCCACGAAATCACCTCAATCATCACGTTTGTTCGAAAGTTTGACTAATGGCATGGGATAGAATCAAACTCTTTTGAATTAAATCAAAATAGTCCATTCGCATCGGACCAATGAGTCCGATCTTACCGATATTATACTTTAGTCGATAGTTTACTGAAATCAGCGTATTGGATTTCAAGGTGTCCTCTTCATTTTCCGTACCGATGGAAATGATAAGATCATCTTGAACCGACTGTTGTTCAATTAATTTTAATAAGTTGCCCTTTTCTTCAACAAAGGCCATCAAACGTCTGGCGCGGTCAATGTCCTGATACTCTTCAAATAGCAGAATATTTGTAAGACCTGCCGTATAGAGATTTGACTTTTCAACTTTTAGCGCGACATTTTGAGCAGCTTCTAAGACTTTTTTAATCAAAGGCTCAAACTTCATTAAGCTTGCGGGAACCTCAATGGTTAGCTCTGTCACTTCTTTGAAATTCAGCCCCTCAAGTTTGGCTCTTAGAATATGAACAATCTCGCTTAACTCCTCTTGAGAGACGGCAAGTTCACTGTGAAGCAAGGAACGATCCACAATACCTTCGTTCCCAACAATGATAGCCAGCACCATATTGGGTTCAAGTGATATTAAATCCAAATGCTTAATATCCGTATCATTTTTTGCCGGCGCCAAGACATAGGCGATACTGCCACTTAAATCTGCCAAGTAGTCCGCTACTTTTGTATAAAACTCATCTGTACCTAATGATAGATCAAATTCAAGAGTTTCTTTATGATTGTCTGTCTTCAATTTTTGTATCTGATCTTTTAAAAATTCATCTACATAAAATCGATAAGCCTTTTCGGAGGGAATACGCCCGGCTGAAGCATGAGGCTGAATCAAATAGCCCATATCCTCAAGATCGCTCATTTCATTGCGTATCGTTGCCGAACTTACTCCAAGATCGTATTCTTTAGAAATCCTACGACTTCCCACTGGTACAGGAGAGAGTATATAAAATTGAACGATTGCCTTTAAAACTTCTTTCTTTCGGCTGTCCAAAAACTCACCTCCCTTTTCATTGTTAGCACTCGTTAACATTGAGTGCTAATAGCTTATATATTAATTATAGCAGGTATTCCCTAAATGTCAAGGACTTTTGGAAAAGTTATCCACAGGTTTTGCCAACGGCTACAAACCGCTTATTTACAACAAAAGAGCCAATCTCATCAACAAAGATCGGCTCTTAAATTTGCTATATTTTCTTTTCTTCAATACTCTGAATATCATAGGGGGTCCGTTGATAGACGCAGTGGTTTAACCAGTTTGAGTAAAATAAACTTGTGTCTGCCATCCAGGTATTTGACACCGTCTCCCCATCCTCTTCGAAATAATTGACCGGCTTTTCAATGGATTTTCCCTGCTTCACATCTCTCATATATTCGTGATAGAGAGTGTAAGTTTCGTATTCATTGTGCCCCGCCATAAAGACAAAGCGCTGATCCCTACTGGTACAGAGGCAGACCCCTGTGTCCTCGTGGTGACAGAGAAGAATAAGATCCTCCACCGCCTCTACATCTTCACGACTGGTGTAGGTGTGTCGTGACTGCGGCGAGATAAGTTTGGGGCCGAGACCTCTTGTGAGTAGGCTTGGACGCTCAATATCATAGTGATAGACGCCAAAGATCTTCTTTGCGGCATCGTGTTTTGGAATCCCATAGTAGTGATAGAGAGCGGCCTGAGCTGCCCAACAGATAAAGATCGTAGAGTAGACATTGGTCTTTGCAAAGTTAAACAGCTCCTGCAGCTCGTCCCAATACTTTACATCATCAAAGTCCATGGTCTCCACCGGCGCCCCGGTGACAATCAGACCGTCGTACTTCTTATTTTTTATATCTGAAAAGTTCTTGTAGAATCTTTCCAGATAGTCCCTAGAGGTGTTTTGCGATTCATAACTTTCCATCTTAATGAGATCAATATTTACCTGAAGTGGCGTGTTGGAGAGAGCACGGAGAAGTTGCACTTCCGTCTCCTCTTTATTGGGCATTAAATTTAAAATGGCAATGTCCACAGGACGTATGTCCTGAGTACAGGCTCTTGATTTAT
This sequence comes from uncultured Peptoniphilaceae bacterium, assembly GCA_964345405.1. Taxonomy (GTDB): domain Bacteria; phylum Bacillota; class Clostridia; order Tissierellales; family Peptoniphilaceae; genus CAYFQX01. Next base: position 14,480 of record CAYFQX010000002.1, on the reverse strand, counting down.
CGATGACAAAGATCTGCTCCTCACCAAGTTTATTTCCCGAGGGCAAACCGTCTTCTACAATAAGTGGCATGGCATTATCCTTTCAACGCTTGATCCAAATCTCTAATGAGATCATCTACATTTTCTATGCCCACAGAGAGACGAATGGTATCCTCGCCAATGCCGGCATTTTTTAAATCTTCACTGCTCAGTTGACGGTGGGTGGAGCTGGCCGGGTGAAGGACGTGTGTTCTCAAATCGCCGACGTGAACGACAAGACTTGCAAGTTTGACGCTGTCGATAAATTTCTCACCGGCTTCGCGACCACCTTCGATACCAAAGGAGATGACACCGCTGGCACCCTTTTGCAGATATCTCTTAGCCAATGGATAGTCCGGATCACTTTCAAGAAGTGGATAGTGGACCCAGGATACCTTGGGATGATTTTCTAAGAATTGTGCAATCTTAAGGGCATTTTCAGAGTGGCGCTCCATTCTGAGATGTAAGGTCTCCATGCCTAAATTAATTAAAAAGGCGTTCATTGGACTTAGGACCGCACCAATATCTCGCATGAGACCCACTCGAGCTTTGACAATATATGCCTGTTCTTTAAAACTTTCAGTATAGGATAGGCCGTGATAGTCCGGATCTCGATCGGTGAGACAGGCAAATTTCTCCTCCGTCCAGTTAAACTTTCCTGAATCGACAATCAGTCCACCGACAGAAGTTGCATGACCGTCTAAATATTTCGTAGCTGAGTAAGTGACTATATCTGCACCATGCTCAATCGGCTTTAAGAGCACCGGCGTTGCAAAGGTATTGTCCACAATTAGCGGAATGCCACTGTCATGGGCAAGTTTTGCAAAGCGCTCAATATCCAGGACGCGTACATCCGGATTGCTAAGTGTCTCACCAAAGATTAGTTTCGTGCGCGGATTGATTTTACTTGCAATCTCTTCGTCACTTTCCTCTGAACTGACAAAGGTCGTCTCAATGCCAAATTGTTTTAGTCTGGAGGCAAGTAGTGTCACTGTACCGCCATAAAGATTATTTAATGCAAGGATATGATCTCCGGCAGATGCAATATTTAAAATAGCAAAGAGTGTGGCCGTCTGTCCGGAGGCAGTGGCAAGTGCAGCAACGCCTCCCTCAAGTTCTGCAATCTTTTTCTCCAGCACTTCCACCGTTGGGTTGGAAAGTCGGGTGTAGAAGTGACCGGACGTCTTTAAATCAAATAAATCTGCCACTTCCTGAGTATTGTCGTATTTATAAGTTGTCGATTGAACAATGGGCACGATTCTCGGTTCGCCATTTTCTGGTGAATATCCGCCTTGTACGCAAATTGTCTCTTCATGGAAATTATTTTGAACTGTCATAGAAACCTCCTAATAAATACAAAAAAAGCTCCCGCCCTGCAAAAGGACGAAAGCTAAACTTCGTGTTACCACCTTTATTTATGACAATTTCGCAATTGTCACCTCTTCGAGTACCAACATACTCTATCGCTGTAATGGGCGAACCCATATCGATCTACTCCATTCAACCGATCACTGAGACGGACCATCTTCAATCTCTTTATGATGATTTCTCTTTCACCAGGTGAGAAACTCTCTAAGCAACACGCCAAGATCTACTCTTCCGCTCTTTTGTTTATCTATTTCTATGAATTTACCAAATTGTATCATTGAAAAACAGAGCTTGTCAACAATTTCTTAAATTTATTCAAAAAAGTCAAGCTCCACTTGATTTGAAAGATCGCGTCCCTTCTGTGTCAAAATCATATGGTGCTCAATAATTTCAATATTGTCACGCTCCAAGTTTTTCTCAATGGCGTCTTGATAATAGTCCAACACCGGAAGATTTGAGCCGATGACTTTCTTTCTAAGATCGATGCCACAATTCATTCGAATCCCAAGCATCATAAATTCATTTCTCCGGTCCTGATCCCTTAAAATTTCCACATCATCCACGGGAAGCTCGCCCCGATTTAAAGAGCTTTCATACTCATTAAAGCTTCTCACATTCCAGTAGCGACGCTTATCAACATGGGAATGCGCCCCCATGCCAAGACCAAGGTACTCGCCCAAAGTCCAGTAGACTTTATTGTGAAGGCACTCACTGCCCTCTCTTGCAAAATTTGAAATTTCATACTGATGATAGCCGAGATCTTTCATGACATTTTCATAGAAGTGAACGCGCTCCCTGTCAATATCTTCAGAAGGCAGGGCAATCTCGCCTCTTAGAAGTTTTTTGTGAAGCGGGGTCTCATCTTCTAAAATCAAACTGTAGATACTGACATGATCCGGGCTGAGCTTTTCAATGAGCTTTACATTTTCCCTTGCAATTTCGAGAGTTTCGCCAGGTAAGGAAGAGATAAAATCCAAATTGATATTGTCAATGCCCGATGCTCGTGCATATTGAAAGGCGCGCTCAATATCCTCTACACTGTGGATACGCCCCACGCGCTTTAACATTTCTTCGCTGGCAGATTGCGCGCCAATACTTAGACGATTGAGCCCACTTTTTTTAAGTGTCTCCAAATCGCAGCTCACGAGACTTTCAGGATTGGCCTCCATGGTGATCTCTGCCTTTTCATCCAGATTGTAATTCTCCTTAATAAAGTCCAATAAATCGACAAGCTCCCTTGATGGCACCATGCTAGGTGTGCCGCCACCTAAAAAAATCGTTTGAATCTTGCGATCCTTTAAGAGATCGTCGTAGAGTGTTAATTCCTTCTTTAAATAATGCATATAGTTTTTTATTGCCTCCGGTGCACTTGGTACAAAGGAGAGAAAGTCACAATAGTCGCACTTGTGCCGACAAAATGGAATATGCATATAGAGAGATATCTTTTCCATCGTTCCTCCAATAAAAAAGCAGCCTTTCGGCCACTTTTTAATCTTCATCGTACTTGAGTACTGTCAGGAATGCCTCCTGTGGTACTTCAACATTGCCGATATTTCTCATGCGCTTTTTACCTTCTTTTTGTTTTTCAAGTAGTTTGCGCTTACGAGAGATATCCCCACCATAACATTTCGCCGTAACGTCTTTACGAATTGCGCGGATGGTTTCACGTGCAATAATTTTAGATCCCATGGCTGCTTGGATCGGCACGGCAAATTGATGTCTTGGAATGACATCCAGAAGTCGCTCACAGATTCTGCGACCACGTTCATAGGCGCTGTCCTTGTGAACAATAAGGGAGAGGGCATCCACCACTTCTTCATTGATGAGAATATCAAGTTTCACTAAGTCGCCCTTTTCATAGCCAATGAGCTCATAATCGTAAGATGCATAGCCTCGAGTTCGACTCTTCAGTGCATCAAAGAAGTCATAGATTACTTCGTTCAGTGGAAGTTCATATTCAATGACACATCGCGTCTCGTCAATATAAGTCATGTTGATAAATCTTCCACGACGTTCCTGACAAAGTTCCATCACAGCGCCGACATAATCTGATGGCGTCATAACTTCCGCCTTGACAAAAGGTTCCTCCGTATAGTCAATGAGTCCGGGATCGGGCATGTCGGAAGGATTGTGAATCTCAATCACCTGTCCATCGGTCGTGTGGACTTTGTAGATAACAGATGGCGCAGTCGTAATGATGTCGAGATTAAATTCTCTCTCCAAGCGTTCCTGAATGATCTCCATGTGAAGAAGACCTAAAAATCCTGCTCTAAATCCAAAGCCCAGCGCAATGGATGTCTCCGCTTCGAAGTTTAACGCCGCATCATTGACCTTTAATTTTTCAAGAGCATCTCGAATGTCGTTGTACTCTTCACCTTCCGCAGGATAGATAC
>CAYFQX010000002.1:2755-10691 GCA_964345405.1 uncultured Peptoniphilaceae bacterium | reverse complement strand
CTCCAGAGGTTCTCCCGTTGGATTGTCTCTTAAAGTGATCGTGTCACCCACTTGGGCTTCCTTCACTTCTTTAATACTTGCCGCAATATAACCTACATCGCCTGCTTGAAGTTTTGGAAGTTGAATATGTCCGTTGGCATTGACGCCAACTTCTGTAACTTCAAAACTCTTGCCCGTCGACATTAGTTTGATATGATCTCCCGCTTTGACTTCCCCGTCATAGATACGAACGTAGGAAATAACTCCCTTATAGGAATCGTAGTAAGAGTCAAAGATAAGTGCCTTTAACGGCGCCTTTTCATCGCCGGTTGGCGGCGGAATTACTTCGATGATCTTGTCCAGTACATCGTCAATGCCGATGCCATCCTTGGCGCTAATGAGTGGCGCTCCTTCCGTGTCGATGCCGATGTACTCTTCAATTTCATGTTTTACTTCATCGACGCGAGCACTTGGAAGATCAATTTTATTGATGATTGGCAACAGTTCCAAATCCTGATCAATGGCAAGATAGACATTGGCCAGCGTCTGCGCTTCAACCCCTTGGGTACTGTCGACGACAAGTAGCGCCCCTTCGCAAGCTGCCAAACTTCTACTTACCTCATAAGTAAAGTCCACATGTCCCGGTGTGTCAATGAGATTTAAAATATATTCATTTCCGTCGCTTCCCTGATGAATCAAGCGAACTGCTTTTAATTTAATAGTAATTCCACGTTCTCTCTCCAAGTCCATGCTGTCAAGAACTTGGCTTTCCATTTCTCTTTCTGTCAACATACCGGTGGTCTCAATTAAGCGATCCGCCAAGGTTGACTTTCCATGATCAATATGGGCAATGATAGAGAAATTTCTAATAAATTTCTGTCGATCTCCCATGTCTCCTCCTTAAAAAATTGTTATATCTGATAAAGGCCAAAATCTTACACTTGCCTTTGATTTAATCTGATCCTTCGCAATCGGTCCAAAGACACGACTGTCCAGAGATTTGTCCGGATTGCGATTGTCCCCTAAGAGGAAGTACTCATCCTCCCCTAAAATCCATTGGTCGTTTCCGTATTCATGAACTTCGGTAGGTACATTTTCGTGGGTATAGTTTTCTTCTTTGGCAACGCCATTGACATAGACTATACCCTGCTTAATGGTCACGACATCGCCCGGCACACCTATGATGCGCTTGATATAGTCCTGTCCACTTCCATCCGGTGCATGAATGACAACAATATCATCGGTTGAAAAGTCATCAAAATATTTAGGAAATACCAGGCAGATCAGTCGATCTCGTTCGTGAAGTGTCGGCTCCATACTCTGTCCCATGACAATGGTCGTATTGAAGATAAAACTTCGAATGAGGACTGCTAAAATTAAGGCCATGACCAGGGTCTTGATCCACGACATGGCTGATTCGTTCATCGTCACTCTTCTCACCCTTTCTATCTCTTGCCAGTCTACTATTTTATCACATCTTGCAAGTGTTGAAGTAGCTAAAATGAAAGTTCTCTAATTTTTTCATCAATTGAGAGCTGATTTTTCTTGCATTTATAGGCCAAACATGATAGACTAACTAAAGTTAAGAGCTGTTAGCTTAATCTAACTCGGAGGTGAACTATGGCAAATATTAAATCAGCAATTAAGAGAATTGATTTAACTAAAAAACAAACTTTAAGAAATAAATCAATAAAATCCAACCTAAAAACTACCATCCGCAAATTTGACGAAGCGGTTGAAACCAACAATGTTGAAGAAGCAAGAGAATTACTTAAAGTCGTTGACAAGAAGCTTAAGAATGCAGCTTCTAAAAAAGTCATCCACAAGAACACTGCTTCTCGCAAGTTAAGCCACCTATCTAAAAAGCTTAACAGAATTGCCTGAAAACTTCTAGACTAGAAGTTTTCAGTTTTTTTATACATAATTTTACTAATGACATATTCCAAAAGTAAACGCTCATCTTCATGCGTTGTCTTTAAACGATGGTCCGCCTCACAGAGTATGGGATAGATCGCACGAAGTGCCTGTTCTGAGAAATTCTGTGATTGAGCGGCTATTTTTTTTGCCTCAAATGGAGAAATTCCAAGGGTCTTACGAATCTCCTCGAGTCCGCGATGGTTCTTAGATAATAGTTTATAGCCAAGTAACAGTCTGATGTGTCGATTAATCATAAATAGAATCCGTGGCACCGGCTCCTCTCTACGAATCAACTCATCAAGTGCTCTAAAACATTCGGCTCCACGTCCTCTAGTCATAAATTCCAAGAGGTCGAAGATACTCTCATCTGAACTTTTTTCCATGGATGCATTGATCAGCTCTTCACCAATGGTGTCAGTAGATGCAGAGATCAGCTTGTCAAGTTCATTGACCACACGGTTTAAATCTACGGAGACATTTCTGCTCTCGTAATTTGTCCTTTGGATAAAGAGCTCCCTCGTCTTGCTGTCCATCCTACGTCCCTGATGGGAAAGATACTCGTCGATAAATCGGCGCAGTTCCATGCGATTTAGAGGTTTAAATTCATAAGCTCTACTCTCTTTTTGCATTCTGCGGTAGAGTTTTTGATTCTTCTTAATTTTCTCCCCGCGCTCCACCATAAGTAATACCGTTGAGTCCAGATTTAACAGTTGATCGTAAAAATAATCCTCCGGATGTTCCCGGTTGATGAACTCTTGAATTTCATAAAGGATAACAAGACGCCTCTTTGCCATTAGTGGAAGCACCTCTAAACTTGACGACAGCTCCGCCACAGTGGCCTTGCTCCCTTGAAAAATCTGTAAGTTAAAGGAGGCAAACTCCGGCTGGACAGTGCGCCGCTTTACCTCTTCAATAAATTGTTCCATTCCATAGGCTTCCTCGCCGTAGATGAGGTAGGCGCCCTGCATTTTATCGATTCCTTGAGGATTCAATCATCGGTCCCCTTTCTCTCTTTAAATACTCCGACATTTGATACACAATAATTACGCTGACAAAACTCAGTAAAAGTTCATGAAATCCCAGCGCAATTTTTTCTTGACCGCGGTAAGTTTGGACATATACATCATCTCCGTAGAGGAAAATTTCAATCGTTCCATCCTCATTGGTTTGAAAAGTCTCTACATTATAATCCCCCAGTCGCTCCATGACTTCCTCATGTGGATGACCGTAGGGATTTTGAAAACCCGCAGACAGCACGGCCAGTTTTGGCTTGCAGTGAGCTAAAAGTTCCTCTGAAGTTGATGTAGCCGAGCCATGATGGCCTACTTTTAGCAGCGTAATCTCCGGCAGCTGATCTAAAATTTTCTTTTCAACCTTCGTGGACAGATCTCCAGTGAGTAGCGCCTTAAAATTTCCACAACTTAAGAGCAGCGGCATTGAGTTGTCATTATCATCCGGTGAAAATCCCGGAAGAGACAACCCTTGAATATAGAGTTTGTCTCTTACAAGTTCTATGGCATTGACATAGATCATATCCTCTCGCCTTGGGCCATGACCCTGATAACCGTAGGTGTTTTCCACAGAAATATTAGACAAAATCGTATCCAATCCTCCTGCGTGATCATCATCGCCATGAGTCACAAATAGATCGTTGATTTTAGTGATGCCCATGTAATTCAAATGGGGCAGTAAATATCGCCGGGTGGGATTGTAATTTTCAATATAAGATCCGCCGGTATCGACCATCGCCAGGTAATTTCCGTGCTCAATCAGGATGGCCTCCCCTTGATCAACATAGGGCAAAGTGATTTTTAAATCCCAAGCCATGTGCCTATGATATAGCCCCTGAAATAAAAAGGCAAATAAAAACTGCAAGAGCACCACTTGTTTAAATTTTAAATTAAACGCAGGCTTCGGTTGAAGGGCCAGATAGAGAAGTATGTAATAACTTAGCTTCTGCACTCCACTAAAGACGGGTACATAGACCGGCAGGAATCCTCGGTTTGCAATATCAATTACGGTAAAGCTAAGATAAGCTAACTTTTCTAAGATCAGTACGAAGAGGGTGACGGCACCGGTAGAGATAAAACTCAGTGCCAATGTAAAGGCGCCCATGACGAGAATAAACGAATAAACCGGAATCATCAAAAGATTTAAAAGAATGGTCCAGGGAGACATAAAGAGATGATACTCACTAAGGTAGGGAAGCAGACAGATCATCACACCTAGAGTCGTCGCCAAAGACTTTGACAGATACTCTCCAAGGAATGAAAACTTTGTCTGTAAATATTTTCCGGGACCGTATATGCCTGCAATGGCAAGAAAACTCATCCGAAATCCATCGCTATAAAATAGATAGGGACAGCGAAGGAGCATCATACTTGCTGCAAAAAACAAAGAGTGAAAGGGAGATACTTGATATTTTAGTAATTTCCCACTATGTACAAAGAGTAACATCCACCACACTCGTACGGCCCCTGCCGGAAAACCTAGAAAAAACAAGATGCCCAGTAGAATGAGGAAGATTAGGATTTGCTTGGTGTAATAATGAATGGGTACAAATTTTAATATTTCTGAAAACACCAAAAACCACAGGCCCATGTGAAGCCCGGATATGGCAAACAGATGAATCAAACCGGCCTCTTGATAGGCAGCTCTAAATTCATCAGGTAAATAATCATTGAGTAGCATGGATTTTAAAATGGTACTTAAATTCGTACTGAAGATTTCATCCAATTGATGAGATAATTTGTCCTTTAAATTGCCACATAGATAGTAGTACTTGTTGACCTGACCAGTTGCCTTGACACTATTAGGCGCAATGCGAAAGTCGATTCCGTAAGACCGATCACTTTTTTTCATATCGCGATCCAAATAGCCCAGTGCCGGACGTGGCTCCTTTACTTCCCCACGAAACAAGACTTCTTGTCCCAATTTAAACTCACCCGTATCATTGACACCATCTAAGACAATGGTGAATTTTTTCTTCGTATCTTCCAAGCTCACTTGTCTCAATACAAGACTAAATACTCGCCTTTCTGCAACGACCCCTTGTCCTACCATTCGCTGAGAATTTTCCACAAAAGAAGTACGCCCATCTATTTGATGATATAATAGTAAAAAGAGCAAGAGACCAGTGAGGATACTCAGGACAGCTTCCGGCCGCTTCATAAAGAAACGGGCAAAGAGTCCAATCACAAGAGCACATAATAAGAAGGGAAGTAAAACTTCATATTTATCATGAATGTAGTAGGCGGCATAGGCGCCAATTAAAAAGGATGCCCAGGTATTTCTCATCTTTTCTTCCTTTCCCAAGATACAAACAAAAGCGAGGCGATATCTATGAAAAATTTAGCAATCATTGATCCCTATAAAAAGAAACATACATCTAAAGTGACCGAAGCCTTTTATGACCAAGGTTTTACATCCTTCACCCTCGATGAAACCATTCTAATTCCGCCATTGAAAAATCACACCAGTGGTGATCTTGCCTTCATCGATGACAGACAGCTTGAGTTCTACGACCATGAGGATTCCCATCTCTTCTACCGCATCAAGGGACAACTCAATGTGGACGATGAAGTGGAAGTTGTCATTGACTGGCAGCGACGTCTGGATATCTTAGAGCAGGAGCTCAGTCGAATTTTACTCACCATTGCTCTCGATCAACTCCTGGGAATTGAAGCCGAACTTCTCTCCCCGGACTCTGTCCACTTACCTCTCAACGATCTGTCCTTTAAAGATCTTGAAAAGTTGGAGCATCTCTGTAATCATCTCATTCAATCCAATCTTCCTGTAGAGCACGATCTTTCAAGTGAAACTGTCACCATTGGTTCCTATGGCAAAGTCGAGACAAAACTTCCTTCGCTAAAGCATACTGGCGAGTGTGCTCTCATGTCCCTGGGGCCTGTTGAAAAAGAAAACGAAGGGATTCGCCTCTATTTTAGAGGAGGGCAACGAGCCTATCGCGAGTTTGCAAATGCCAAGGCCCTCATCAACAATCTCTCCATCATGTTTAATGAAAGAGATATTGCCAAACTTTGGCGCATTGTCAAGGGCTTGAAATCTCAAATCAATGACTTGGACCGCGAAGTAAAAAGTCTAGAGCGTGAATTGGATCTTGAAGACATCAGTGCATTCCTCGAGGATGCTCGTCCCGTCGACGGCATCAATTACATCTATAAAGTGATGGACGATGTCAATTTTAAAAAGATGGAAAAAATTACAAAGACCATCTCCGAGCGACCAAATTACGTGCAGATCTACGGAATTTTAAATGGTCCACAGGCTCAAGTCATTGTCTCCAGAAGTTCAAATATTATGGTGGATCTAAAGGCTATCTTAGATCAGCTCTCTAAGGAATATGAACTAAATGGCACCGGCAATATGTTTAAAATTCAAGCAAATCTTCAAGCCATTCAACTGCAGTCTGTCATGGATACATTTCTATTTACTATTACAGAGCAATTAAAACATCATTAGAATTCAATTATTTATAAAACAAGCCCCTCTCGGGGTTTATTTTTTCTGCGAGCTCCCTCTTGATCCATAGGTAAGTGAAAAATTTCCCACTCATGCCCTGTCGTCTCACTGATTTCCTTCCAAAGTTTAATTACTTCATCTTCCGCAACTTTCTTATCTGTTAAAAATAATAAGGTCGGTCCTGCTCCACTGATGAGCATCTTCCCATTTACTTTATCTTCAATTTGAGACATCTCTTCAAAGCCATGAATGAGATCTGCTCGGTAAGATTGATGGAGTTTATCCTGTGCTCCCTTCTTAATCAAATCAATCTCGCCACGTCGCAGTCCTTCCATTAGATAGGGAATATGTCCGATATTAAAGACGGCCTCTTCATAGCTTAAATGCTCAGGGAGCACCTGTCTTGCTTCTGCCGTGCTCAATTTAAAATTAGGAATTGCCACATACGCTTGAATATCTGGATGTACTTCCAATTTTAAAGTGGAGACTTGATCACCCTCTACACTTGAAAAGACACAGCCACCTAGAAGTGCAGGAGCCACATTATCCGGATGCCCCTCGATTTCTGTTGCAAACTCTAATATTTCTTCATCAGTAAAGGGACGATCTAACAGTTCATTGGCGCCAACAAGACCGCCGACAATACAGGCGGCAGAACTGCCAAGACCGCGAGACATTGGGATGTCCGCCTCTAAATGAAAGTCAAACTTCTCAGGACTCTTCCCTGCCTTTTCATAGAGATAGTAGGCAGATTTTGTAATTAAATTATCCTTGTCCGAAGTCCCATCCGCACTTTCAAAAAATTCGTATTTATTATACAGTCCCAAACTCATGCCGAGACAGTCAAATCCCGGACCCACATTGGCTGTGGTCGCAGGAACATCAATTTTAATCATGAAGTAATCTCTCCTTTACAAATTCCGCCATCTCATCTCGATGTATGTTTTCTCTTTGCGTAATTTCACGACTCCAAATGCCGTCGAGGCATGGTGGTACCGGCGCATCTGTTGCATCTTTGATTTTCTCAAGCAAGTTCTCTTCTATAAAATTCGAATCGAGACCAAGCGCCTTTGCCACATCTTCCGGGAATTTATAGGGACTGGCAGTCGATGCAATGAGCATCATCTTGTCATCTCCCGTGTCGCGGCGGTACATTTCCATTGCATGCCACGCCACCGCTGTATGTGTGTCAATTAAATAATGCTTGGCATCAAATACTTCTTTAATCACATCAAGTGTCTTTGCTTCGTCGCAGGTATAGCCGTGGAAGTCACTTAATTTCTCAAGCACCTCTTCACCTACACTAAACTTACCCTGCTCCTTAAGAGCCCTCATCCACTGCCCAATTTGCTCGCTATCTTCTGTCACGTCATAGAGCAGTCGCTCCAAATTACTTGATACTAAAATGTCCATGGATGGAGAGTTGGTCAGTTTTAAATCACGATTGGCATCATATATCCCGGTGCCAAAAAAGTCTGTAAGCACCTTATTTTCATTGGAGGCACAGATAAGTTGATCCACCGGCAGACCCATCTTCTTTGCATAGTAGGCGCCTAAA
>CAYFQX010000002.1:1265-2745 GCA_964345405.1 uncultured Peptoniphilaceae bacterium | reverse complement strand
TTTCCCGTAGGCACACAGACATTGACTTCATCGCCAAATTCAATCTTACCTTCCTCCACCAGTTGTAGATATGTCCAAATATAATAGACAATTTGAGGAACTAAACGACCAATATTGATGGAGTTAGCAGAGGAAAGTTGATAGCCATGCTCCTTGGCGAACTGATTCATTGCCTCGCTTTCAAAAATTGCCTTAACTCCCTGTTGCGCATCGTCAAAATTACCTTCAATTCCTACGGCACAGACATTATTTCCCTCTTGCGTTACCATCTGCTGTTTTTGAATGGAACTGACGCCATCCTTAGGATAAAAGGCGATGATTTGAGTATTTTCTACATCTTTAAATCCCTCGAGAGCAGCTTTTCCCGTGTCGCCACTGGTTGCAGTGAGAATAGCAATCTTCTCATCCTCCATAGCCTCCTGCATAAAGAGAGGCAGAATACTCAGTGCAAAATCCTTAAAGGCAGCGGTGCCTCCGTGATAGAGTTCCATGATGGTGAGATTATCCATTACTTTAAGACCAAGTGCATTATCTATGTAAAAACTCTCCACATAGGCTCTGCGAGTCATCTCTTGTAAAGTGTCCATTGAAATGTCATCAAATAGTTTGTGGATAATGGCCGCAGCCATGGCATCGTAAGTTTGACATGAGTTTTTAAGCTCTTCTAAATCAAGTTGCGGAAAAGTTTCAGGCACAAAGAGTCCACCATCCTTTGCAAGCCCCTGTTGAATCGCCTTTAAACTGTGATCTTTAAAATCGTTTCCTCGCGTACTTATATATTTCATATTTATCACTTCCTTTAGTACTTCAATTATTTGTCATTATAACAGTTTAACGCCTTAACTTAAAGATAATTACAATTTTTAAATTTTATTGATATTTTTTTATCATTTTAGCATTGAATTAATAGTTTATACATGAGATAATCATACTTAAGTATGTTACAAGTTTATTTAATTATTGGTTTTTTAGGGAGGTTTTTATGTATAAAATTGTTGAGAAAACTGATTTGGCTCCATCTATTTTCCTAGCTCGCATTGATGCACCAAGAGTTGCAAAAGCTGCAAAACCAGGTCAATTTGTCATCGTCATTATTGACGAAACTGGAGAACGTTTACCGCTCACTATTGCAGATTTTGATATTGAAAATGGTACCGTAGATCTCGTTGTTCAAGTAACCGGTAAATCTACTCAAAAATTTGCAGAACTTAAAACAGGCGACTACATAAAAGATTTCGTAGGTCCTCTTGGAGTTCCAAGCGAGTACATTAACGAAGATCTAGACAAGCTTCGTAAAGAAAAATGGCTCTTTGTCGGCGGTGGCGTCGGGGTTGCTCCTGTCTATCCACAAATTCGCTGGTTCAAGGAAAACGATCTAAATTTCGATGTCATCATCGGTGCGAAGAGCAAAGACTATGTCATCTGGGAAGATAAATATAAAGAACTTACTGACAATGTCTATGTTGCAACTGATGACGGT
>CAYFQX010000002.1:662-1255 GCA_964345405.1 uncultured Peptoniphilaceae bacterium | reverse complement strand
GTCGTAGCCATTGGACCTATGATGAGTATGAAGTTTGTTACCTTAAATTGTAAAAAACACAACTTACCTATTACTGTATCACTGAACCCAATTATGGTTGACGGTACCGGTATGTGTGGTGCTTGTCGTGTTACTATTGATGGAAAAACTCAATTTGCCTGCGTTCACGGTCCGGAATTTGACGGCCACAAGGTAAACTTTGACGAAGCCATGGCTCGCCAAAGACAATATGTAAGTGTTGAAAGATAAGTAGGAGGTATTAAGATGGATCGTTTTACAAGAGTTCCCGTTAGAGAACAAGACCCAGATATTCGTAAGAGCAACTTTAAAGAAGTTTGCTACGGCTATAATGCTGAAGAAGCTCAAAAAGAAGCCGAAAGATGCCTAAACTGTAAAAACTCTCCTTGCCGCAATGGCTGCCCTGTCAATATTGACATCCCTAAATTTATCCAACATATTAAAAATGGCGACTTTGCCGATGCTGCCATTGCTCTATCTGAAGAAACTGCACTTCCAGCCGTCTGTGGTCGTGTATGTCCGCAAGAAAGCCAATGTGAAGAACAATGTGTGCTTGGTAAACGTGGCGACGCTGT
>CAYFQX010000002.1:0-652 GCA_964345405.1 uncultured Peptoniphilaceae bacterium | reverse complement strand
GTATTGGTAAACCTGAACGTTTCGCAGCAGATTATGCTCGTGAAAATGATGTAAAGACTATGACAGCTGCTGAACCAAATGGCTATAAAGTTGCCGTCATCGGTGCCGGCCCTGCAGGTATTACTGTTGCAGGTGAAATGGTTAAGAGAGGCTACGATGTCACTGTTTTTGAAGCTCTACAACAAGCGGGCGGTGTACTTGTCTATGGTATTCCAGAATTCAGATTACCAGATGATGTCGTACAAGCTGAAGTTAAAAAACTTAAAGATCTTGGCGTTCACTTTGAAACAAACACAATCATCGGCCGTACAATTACTGTAGATGACGTTCGTAAAGAAGGTTATGATGCCATCTTTATCGGATCCGGTGCAGGTCTTCCAAGATTTATGAACATCCCTGGCGAAAACTTAAACGGTGTCTTCAGTGCCAACGAATTCTTAACTCGTGCCAACTTAATGAAGGCCTTTGATCCAAATTACGATACACCAATCTTTATCGGTAAGAAAACTGCCGTTATCGGCGGTGGTAATGTTGCTATGGACGCTGCGAGAGTTGCAAAACGTCTGGGCAGTGATGTTACTGTTGTCTACCGTCGTACACAAGAAGAGCTACCTGCTCGTGTTGAAGAAGTTCACCACGCTATGGACGAGGA
>CAYFQX010000001.1:28520-44739 GCA_964345405.1 uncultured Peptoniphilaceae bacterium | reverse complement strand
ATCAGCTCTCTTTCAGGTGAGAGTCCCGGAAGTCCAAGAGAAATGACTGCGCCTCCCACAAGATCCTTTCCGACAAGATCAATTCCCTCGGAAAAGACACCTCCCATAACGACATAGCCATGGACGGGACTCTCCGCTTTAAATTGTTTTAAGAACTCGGCTCGCTCTCGTGTCGTCATTTGAGGTGACTGTAGAAGGGCAGCGTCATCCCAGGTCTTTGTGTGTTCGTAGACCTCATTTAAAAAAGCATAGGAGGGAAAGAAAAACAGATAATTTCCCGGTTCGCTCTCCACCATGGACTTGAGCGCCTCGCTGATGTAGGCGATATTATCTGAGCGATGTCTGTAAGTTGTCTTAATCTCCTGTGGATGGAGAATTAGAAAGTGGCTTGGATCAAAGGGACTTGAGAGGGTGAGGTTTTTAGACTTGGGATCCAACCCGAGAAAATAAGTGTAGTAGGCCTTGGGGCTTAGCGTAGCTGAGAAAAATACAGCGGCGCGATAGGGATTGATCTTATCCCTTAACACCTGATGGGTGTCGAGACACAGAATTTGAATCTCTCGATCGGTAGGTGAGTAAAAGACGAAATCCTCCTCGTTATAATACTCCTCTAAATTTAACCACTCTAAGATTTTGAAATAAAATTCAAGATAGATTTGCGGGAGTTCCTCATCTTTTTCCGTAAGTTCGCGCTCCATAGCTGCTGCAAGTCTTGTCAGCTGATGGTGAAGTTCTTCAGGGTATTCTGAGGACAACTCTTGAGCGACTCGGATAAAGTCCGACAGTTTTTGCAGTCTCTTTTTAATTTTATCGGACACTTCCGGAAGCTCTAGAAGTATTTCAGTTTCATCTGCAGTTAGACTTAAACTGTACATCTGCCGTCCCCGGTCCAGGAGATTGTGCGCTTCATCAACAAGAAGTATGCTCTCCTGGGCACGCAGCTGCAGCGTTTCAAGCTGGATTCTCGGGTGGAAGATATAGTTGTAGTCACCAATGACCAGTTGGCTAAACTGAATCATATCTAATTGAAGTTCAAAGGGACAGACTTGAAATTGTTGAGCATATGCAAGTAGATCAGCCTCTTTAATTTGATGACAGTGTTCCAAGAGAAAAAAGATCACTTCGTTGACTCGATCAAAATGTCCCTTGGCATAGGGGCAGCGATCCGGGTGACAGTGAACTTCCTCGTTTAAGCACAACTTTTCCTTTGCAGTCAGGGTAAGGGACTTCAGTAAAAGTCCATTGGATGCAAGCTTTTCGTAGGCATCCTCTGCAATCTGCTGCTGCGTGCCTCGACCGGTGGCGTAGTAAATTCCACCAATCAGATCCTCGCCAATGGCCTTGATGGAGGGAAATAAAGTGGCCATGGTCTTTCCGATGCCTGTAGGTGCCTCGACAAGCAATCTGTCCTCGTGCTGAATCATATTGTAGACACTGACGGCAAGTTCGCGCTGTCCCTTGCGAAAATCTCCGTAGGGAAATGAGAGTTCGCGAATGCTCTTGGCGGATTTCTTTTCAAATTTCTGCAGGACATGGAGAAGATGCAGATACTTTTCAATGAGTCGGTCCGCTTCCTCTTGAAGTGCAGAGGCATCCATCACCCTTTCAAACTGAAAGATTGCTTCCTCTTCTAAAGTGATGTAGGTCAGTCGCAAGGTAATTTTCTCAAGGGACTCCTTCTTGCAGAGGATATAGCCGTAGAGCATGGCCTGTGCCCAGTGGACTTTGTTTGGATGGGATTCTAACTCCTCGCGACTTAAGTGTGTGGACTTAATCTCATCGACAAGCACCCCGTCCTTGCCGCGATAGATGCCGTCACATCTCCCCTCAAGAATCAAGTGATCCTCCTGAAGGGGAATTTCAAGGCGCAGGGGCACTTCCGCTTGAAACTCCTCGCCGTAACTCTTGTGAAATTTTTGATGCAGTCGTGTCCCCTCAAGGGCGCGATCCTGACTGATAAAACGGTGCTCGATATTGCCACTTCTTAATAAAAAAAGTTTGAGAAAAGGGGTCTTTCGTGCTACTATTAACTTATGTAAGGGAGGGATGATGATGGCTCGTAAAAAAGTTGATGTGAAACGTATCTTGCTTATAACCTTTGGTGTGTTTGCCATTGTTGCCGGCGTATTTTTCTTCCTAATGCCCAATGATATTGCAGTGGGAGGACTGACTGGTTTGGGGATGTTGATCCATACGCTCTATCCCAAGATTCCGGTGGGTGGCTTTATGCTTGTGTCCAATATCATTTTGTTTTACTTAGGACTTAAACTTTTGGGGAAAGATTTCGGAGGTTACACGCTCTATGCCTCCGCACTCTATTCGCTTTCACTACTTGCAATGGAAAAATTTGTCCCGGGAATCAAACCCCTTTCAGACGATGTCTTTATTAACCTTATCTTTGGTATTTTCATCCAGGGGATTGGCGTTGGCTTTGTTATCAACAACGGAGCTGCCACCGGCGGGACCGATATCATTGGAAAAATTGTAGAGAAATTCACCAATTTAAGTTTCAGTCGAGCGCTGATGATTGCAGATGGGATTGTCACACTGGGCGCGGCCTTTATCTACGGACCGAACTTAGGGATGTATGCCCTCCTTGGCGTCATCATGAATGCGGCGGTAGTAGATAAGATATTGTCCGGATTTAACATACTCTACAATATCATCATCACCTCGCCAAAACACGAGTTAATCAATGACTACATAGTCAAGGAGTTGGGAAGAGCAACGACTCTTTACGAGGCGGAAGGTGGCTACACTCACAGTAAGAAATGTATCATTCAAACAGTGGTGGATCGACGTCAATACATTAAACTGAGAGATTTTATACGTACTCACGATCCAAGTGCCTTTATGTATGTATCCAAGGTTTCTGAAGTGGAAGGTGAGGGCTTCACTTTTGAACTCAATGAGAACAATGAAGCCGTTAAAATGAGAAGATAATAAATAAGAGGGGTGAGATTAATCTCACCCCTCTTTAAGATTTGGAAGGATTTATTTAACTTCGATTGCGTCTTCCCATAATCCGTGCATAGGCAGTACCTTTTGCTTCAGTCTTAACATAGACATTAACTTTAGGATGTGTGAAAAGATCATCTTCACCATGTGCATTAAATTCGTAAGAACCTAGTTCAATTGGGAACTTAGCATCTTCAGCTTGGAAGAATACTTTGATCCAACCAATGTGATGTTCTAGAGTGTTTGGATGTTCGATTTCATGACCTACTTCAGCGGTAATTACTTTTACGCCATCTTTTTCTTCAATAGATAGATGTGGAATATGTTTTTCGTTTTTCCAATCGCCGGCTTGTACAGTTGCTGTTAATTTTTCCATAATCAAATAATACCTCCAAAAATGTTTAATGAGTAAATTTATTTTCTCCTAGTTGATTATACCCGAGGTAAAAAAATTCAAACCATATATTTAAACTTTTTAAATGAAAGATGAAAGAATTCACATTTAACCTCATTTCTTGTATAATGAAGAAAGGAGGTTGTCATGACAATCCAATTAGAGGTAATTACAAACTTCGGCATGGAAGCCGTTACAAAAAGAGAGTTAGAACAACTTAATTTCAAAGATATTTCGGTGTCCAACGGCCTACTGAGTTTTTCAGGAACTGTTGAGGACATTGGACGCACCAATCTATGGCTTCGAACTGCTGAGCGAGTTCATCTCGTATTAAAAAAATTTACTGCAACTACTTTTGATATGCTCTATGAAGGGGTAAAAGATATACCATGGGCAGACATTATGCCTGTCGATGCAAATTTCATCACCGAGGCGAAAAGTCAGAAGTCAAAACTCTTTAGTTTAAGTGACATTCAACGACTGACAGAAAAGGCCATTGTAGATAAATTAAATGATCACTATCATCAAGGCTGGTTTGAAAAGACGGGAGCGAGATTTACCGTCGGGACTCGCATTGTAAATGACGAGGCCACCATCTATCTGGACACTTCAGGGGAGGGACTTCATAGCCGTGGCTATCGTCAACGTTCCGTCAAGGCGCCATTGACAGAGACTTTGGCAGCGGGACTTGTCCTGCTTTCCTATTGGAACAAGGAAAGGATGCTGGTGGATCCCTTCTGCGGATCCGGCACCATTCCCATTGAAGCGGCAATGATTGGCAAAAACATCGCGCCGGGCCTTGAACGCAGTTTTGATTTTGAATCCTGGCCTATGAATAGCGAAATTCCAATGAAGGAGTTAAAGCGAGAGGCCTTTTCCAAAATGGATTTTGATGCAACGCTGGATATTTTAGCAACGGATGTAAATCCAAAGGCCATTGACGCTGCCAGATATAATATTGAGGCACTGGGTTTGGAAGAGGATATTCAGCTGATGGTAAAGGACATTAAGCATTTAAATCTAGGCTCAGATTATGGTGTCATCATTACCAATCCACCCTATGGTGAACGAATTGAAAGTGCATCGAGCGCACGAGCGTTAAATCGAGAATTAGGCAAGCTTGCCACTCACTTAGACACTTGGTCTATCTATGTCATTACCTCTCGCGAAGATTTCGAGAGAGATTTCGGCAAGCGAGCAGATCGAAAACGAAAACTATACAATGGGCGGATTAAGGTGGACTACTATCAGTACTTCGGTCCAAGACCGCCACGAAAGTAGATTGGAGTGAAAATATGAAAATTTACACTAAAACAGGCGATAAGGGTACAACTTCTCTATACGATGGCGTTCGCGTAGGTAAGGACGATGCCAGAGTTGAAACTTACGGAACTATTGACGAACTTGGTTCAATGTTAGGGGTTGCAGCAAATTATATCGAAGATGAGAGTATGGTTCGTGAAATTCGCGCCATTCAAAACAGACTCTTTGTTGTCAATGTCAATTTAGCAACTGAAGATCCTGCAAAAGTTAAATATCATATAACTCAAGAGGACATTGATATCTTAGAACAACTGGTAGATAAATATATGAAAGTTGCTGGCCAGTTTGACGGATTTGTCGTCAACGGAACTTCCAAAGCTGCCGCTTATCTTCATTTTGCACGCACCATTTGCCGTCGTGCAGAACGTAGAATCGTCGCCTTTGATCGACAAGTGGAAGTGGATCCTTTCGTTAAACAATTTGTCAATCGTTTAGCGGATACAATCTACGCCTTTGCAAGAGCGTGTGAAGCGGAAAAAATGCCCGTAGAGTTTGGGGCAGGACTAATTATCGAGTAAAATTTCATCCTGGAGGAGTGCAGTGCTCAAGTTAGCTCAACAACTTAATGTAAAAAACTTGAATAATCAGATTCTTCATGGCATTGCGGATATGATACGTATCGTCGATCGAAACAACAAGGTTATTTTCTTCAATACATCGATGCAAGACATGTTTCGAGGCAATGAAGAGGCTGCCCTGTGCCCTCTTGGAAGTGATGACTTTCCTCTGTGTGATCTTCGGGTAACTGAGCGCACCTTGCAAACCGGCGAGGTGATTCAGAGGGAGGAGAAACTAGGGGATCATTATTTTTCGGTAAAGACATCCCCCATCCTAGGCGACGAGCAGGAGATTGTCGGCGCCATTGAAATCTATCGTAACAAGACCACAGAGAAGAAACTTCAAATTGAGTTGATAAAGAAAAATCGCGCCATGACCAAAGAGATGATGATGGCTCGAAATATTCAGCAGTCGCTCTTACCCTACCGCGGATTTCAAGAGGATGTAAAGATAAACTATCTCTATCGTCCGGCGGATATGCTCAGTGGCGATATCTTTGATGTCTTTGAAATCGATTCGGAGCATCTGGGCTTTTACATGGCAGACACAGTGGGCCACGGATTTGCAGCGTCGATGACGACGATGTTTATCCAGCAGGCCATGCGAAACATGCCACCGAGCATTCAAAGAGAGCCTCATCTTGCACTTGCTGAACTCAATCAGAGGTTTCAAGAACTTGAATTAAATATTGATATCTATTTCACCATTTTTTACATGGTGTACAATAGAAGAGACAATCATATCGTCTACTCCAACGCAGGCCATAACTGCGCGCCGATTCTCAGAAGAGATGAAAAAGTAGCGATTCTAGAGTCGAGAGGATTCCCCATCAGTAGACTCTTTGACACCTGCGAGTTTGACCGGCATGAGACGGAGGTCTACACCGGTGATGACCTCATCCTCTACAGTGACGGAATCATTGAAGCCCGTAATGACGAGGATGAGGAGTACGGAATCAAGCGGCTGGCCGATCTCTTTGAGGCGGAGGGCGACAACTTGATTATCAAACTGAAAGAAGTCATCCATACAGAGATTAAAGACCGTGCGGAAGACGATATGAGTCTCTTATTACTCAGCTTTTTCTAGAACATGCATGGCATGTTCTTTTTCTTATGTAAAGGATTTTATAAGTCCATGTAAACATGTGAAATTTAGGCGAAATTGGCTTAATAATCCCACTTTGAATGTTTTGCAAAATAATCCTTTACATTATTTGAAAAAGAGATATAATAGTAAGAGAGAGTTTGGTATAAATATAACAAACTAAGTGATCGTTTTAACTAAGGGCGTTAGATTCGTACCTAACTAGAATTTTAGATTAGAATAAGGGAGGATTATTCATGGATTTCATTGTAGACAAACAACATGAACTACTTCGTCAATTATACCGTGACTTCGCGGAGACAGAAATTGAACCAGTAGCTGCAGAAGTTGATCAAACCGGTCAATATGTAATGGAAAACATTAAGAAAATGGGGGAAGCTGGATTCTTTGGTATCCCATTCCCAAAAGAGTATGGTGGACAAGGTGCTGACCAACTAGCATATGCAATGGCAGTTGAAGAACTATCCAAGAAATGTGCTACTTCAGGCGTTATCGTTTCTGCTCATACTTCACTTTGCTGTGCTCCAATTTTCGAACACGGAACTGAAGAACAAAAACAAAAATACTTACCAGACCTACTAAGCGGTAAGAAACTAGGTGCCTTCGGTCTTACTGAACCGGATGCAGGTACTGACGCCAGTGGACAACAAACTTTTGCTGTTCTAGATGGTGACGAATACGTTCTTAACGGAACAAAAATTTTCATCACAAACGCCGGCTTTGCTGACGTATTCATCGTAATTGCTATCACTGACCCAGAAGCTAAGGGAACTCGTGGAATTTCTGCATTCATCGTTGAAAGAGGAACTCCAGGATTTACTGTTGGTGAAGAAGAAGACAAGATGGGTATCCGCGGATCCTCAACTTGTGAATTAATCTTTGAAGATTGCCGTATTCCTAAGGAAAACCTACTAGGTCGCGAAGGCCGTGGATTCAAGATTGCAATGCAAACCCTTGACGGTGGTCGTATCGGTATTGCTTCTCAAGCTCTTGGTATTGCAGAAGGCGCTATCGACGAAGCGCTTGAATACGTAAAAGAAAGAAAGCAATTCGGTCGCAGAATTTCTCAATTCCAACACACTCAATTTGAGCTAGCTAACATGAAGGCTCACACTGATGCTGCTCAACTACTAGTTTACCGTGCTGCTGACTACAAACAAAACGGTCTACCATACAGTGCAGAAGCTGCAATGGCTAAGCTAGTTGCTGCAGAAAATGCATCTGATGTTACTCGCCGTGCAGTTCAATTACTTGGTGGTTACGGATTCATTAAGGACTATCCAGTTGAACGTATGATGAGAGACGCTAAGATTACTGAAATCTACGAAGGTACTTCAGAAGTAATGAGAATGGTCATTGCAGCCTCTCTAGGTGTTAACTAAATAGGAGGATTTGAATAAAGATGAAAATTATTGTTTGTATAAAACAGGTGCCAGATACTACCGAAGTTAGACTAGATCCTGAAACAAATACCCTAATTCGTGACGGCGTTCCTAGTATCATGAACCCAGACGATAAAGCGGGTCTTGAATTTGCTCTACAAATTAAAGATAGAAATCCAGAAGACGTTGAAGTTACTGTACTTTCCATGGGACCTCCACAAGCTGACGCAGTAATCCGTGAAGCTCTAGCCATGGGTGCAGACAAAGGTATCCTTCTAAGTGACCGTGCCTTTGGTGGTGCTGACACTTGGGCAACTTCTACTACTATTGCTGGTGGAATTAAAAACATTGGCGACTACGATGTCATCGTTACTGGACGTCAAGCGATTGACGGGGACACTGCACAAGTTGGACCTCAAATTGCTGAACACGTTGGTATTCCACAAGTTTCTTATGTAGAAGAACTTGAAGTTAAAGACGACAATACTCTCATTGTACAACGTCAGTTTGAAGACAGATACCACAAAATCGAAATTAAAACTCCTTGCCTATTAACAGCTCTTGCAGAAGGTGTTACTCCTCGCTACATGACTGTTGGCGGTGTTTTTGATGCTTACGACGCAGAAGTTGAAGTTTGGGGACTTGACGACATTAAAGATCACCTAAACATTGATCATATTGGATTAAAGGGTTCTCCAACAAGAGTTACCAAGTCCTTTGCTAAGCAAGGTAAAGCTGCTGGTACCATCTTAAACAACCTAACAGCAGAAGAAGCTGCCAAAGCAATTGTGGAAAAATTAGAAGAGAACTACATTATCTAATAGTCCAACCAACAAGGAGTGTATAAAATGAGTAAAGATGTTTTTATTATTGCAGAACAACGTGATGCTGAACTGCAAAAAGTAAGTATAGAACTACTCGGAAAAGGACGTGAACTAGCTGACGACTTAGGACAAGACGTTGTAGCCGTTCTTTTAGGTGAAAACATTAAAGGTCTAGTTGACAACTTAATCCACCACGGTGCTGATAAAGTTATCGTTATCGACCATCCAATGTTAAAAGAATATGTAACTGAACCATATGCAAAAGCTGTTGCTATGATTATCGATAAATACGATCCTGAAATTGTACTTTACGGTGCAACTTCTATCGGTCGTGACTTAGCTCCAAGACTAGCTGCACGTGTACACACTGGTCTAACTGCTGACTGTACTGGCCTTGACATTGATGAAGAAAGCAAAAACCTTCTAATGACAAGACCTGCATTCGGTGGTAACCTCATGGCTACAATCGTATGTGCTGACTACAGACCTCAAATGGCAACTGTACGTCCTGGTGTAATGCAACCTATCGAAAATGACGAATCCAGAACTGGTGAAATCATTGAAGAAGATGCAGGATTCACTGATGCAGACATGAACGTTAAGATTCTTGAAGTTACTAAGAGTGAACATAAGAAACTTGACATCACTGAAGCTAACGTACTTGTATCCGGTGGTCGTGGTGTTGGTGGACCTGAAGGATTTGCTGCACTACAAGAACTTGCTGACCTTATGGAAGGTGAAGTTTCCACTTCAAGAGCAACTGTTGACGCTGGCTGGATGGAAAAAGACCGTCAAGTTGGTCAAACAGGTAAAACTGTACGTCCAGACGTATACTTTGCCCTTGGTATTTCCGGAGCTATTCAGCACTTGGCAGGTATGGAAGATTCCGAACTGATCATTGCTGTAAACAAAAACGAAACTGCTCCAATCTTTGGCGTAGCTGACCTAGGTATCGTTGGCGATATTAACACTGTTCTTCCTAAACTTATTGAAGAATACAAAAAGGTTAAAGAACGCAAAGAAAATATGTAATCAACTTACATTTAAAAGAGCTCCCTTTGGGGGGCTCTTTTTTTGTGAAGAAATATGGACTGATGGACGGATGCTGGTGCGTCGGTTCCATTTTATCGAGGAAATGCCAAAGGAGGCGAGATAGTGGGATCGTGCGGATAAAATTCATAGTACTCTAAAATAATTAAGTGGAATAACGGATGGGCTACTCATTGAGAGATCATCATAACTGACAGTTTTTCAGTAAATTGAAGTTTAGTTCATAAAATTTGGTTATAAATAGTTAGGACGCATCAAGAACTTGATGTTTAATAAATGTAAGAAACTAAAGTAGTTAAGCAATCCCATTTGTCTAACTTCAGCTATTTAAGTTGATGCTTAGAAAGCACAGTCAATTATGGCTGAGTTTGGCAAATTTTAATATTGTCATAATAGAAACCATCTAGCATGCATTTTAAGGTAGCTCGATGGACAAAGAGATAAATAAACAATTCAAGGAGGAAAAAAATGAAAATAGGATTAATCGTAGGATCTTTGAGAAAGGACTCTTGGAACAAAAAGGTAGCAATGGTAACTAAGGAACTATTCCCATTAGATGTTGAGGCAGAACTCATCGACATTGCCAATGTACCATTCTACAACCAAGACTTAGATGGTGAAAACCCACATGAGGAATATCAAAAACTTCGCGATGAAGTTAGAAAATATGACGGATATATCTTCTTTACACCGGAATACAACCGATCCTACACACCTGCCATCAAAAATGTCATCGATGTGGTATCCATGGACAAGAATGGCAGTGCCTGGATTAATAAACCGGCAGGAGTCTTTAGTGCATCCATCGGTGGATTTGGCGGTATGGCGGCTAATCATGCACTACGCCAAGCTTTCATCTTTACAGATCTTATTCCGATGAAACAACCTGAAGTCTATCTATCTGGCGTAGATTCTCTATTTAATGAGGATGGTACCATGGTTGATGCGACAAGAGAATTCTTAGAAAGTGCCGTTCTTGCCTTTGTAGAGCATGCCAAGAAAGTCAATGGCGTCAAATAATCTACCGTAATATACACATCCCTTATTTAAAATTCTAGTGTTTAACTCAAGAGAATTTAGTTAACAATAATAAAATCCTCCCGCTGACGCCAGTGGGAGGATTTTATTAATGGTTAAATATAGAAGAGATCTAAATTTGATAAAGTTGTGAGTTAAAGTAAGGAGGTACGTATCATCTTCGTGCGATCAAACTATTAAAGGCCGTTGATTACTTGTAGGCAAACAGGGCTTCTATAAGAGTTAATGAGAATGATTCTCTTGTTAAGACCTTTACTTTCTGATATCATTAATAGGTAGTATAAACTTGAAAATCAGAGGTTGTTTAGTTAGAAATTATAGAAAAAAAGAACATGTAGAAAATTATTTACGAGCCACTTATGAAAGTGATCCTTTATTTAAAGATATTTATTTGACCCATGACTCACTACCTGAGTTGGGACTTGATGATATTGACACAAAGACTCAATTTTTAGATAGAGACATTCCGTTTCCGTTGATGATCGATGCCATGACGGGTGGAACTTCATTTACAGAGGACATCAATCACGACTTGAGTTTGATTGCCAAGGAACACAAACTTCCCATGGCCGTCGGATCTCAAACCATTGCCTTGACGGATGACGATGGTAAAAAATCCTTTGAAGTGGTCCGCCAAATGGTTGGAGATGACGGCGTTGTCATTGCAAACTTAAGTGGCTTTTTAACTCCGGATGACGCCAAGTACGCCGTGGACATGATTGGCGCCAATGGACTGCAAATTCATCTAAATCCTGCCCATGAACTCGCCATGGACGAGGGCGACCGTGATTTTAAGGGCATTAAGAAAAACATCGAAGCGGTGGTGAAGGCGCTGGAGGTTCCGGTCATAGTTAAAGAAGTGGGTTTTGGCTTAAGTCCTGCTGTCATCAAAGAGCTCTATAATCTTGGTGTGCGACATGTGGATATTGCAGGTCACGGTGGCACAAACTTTGTGGAAGTTGAGAACTTACGTTGCCCATCCACGGATATGTCCGATCTCTATGAGTGGGGTACACCAACGGCTCTTGCTACAATTCAAGCAGCAGAACTTGAGCTTGAGGATATGACCATTATATCAAGCGGTGGCATTAAGACGGCTCTAGATCTTGCTAAGGCACTGCTCATTGGTGCGGATATGACGGCCATTTCTGGCGAACTCTTAAAGTACTTGATGCACGGTGGCAAGGAGTATGCCTCAGACTATGTGGCTTCCCTCATTACGAAGACAAAGATGATTATGTTGCTGACAGGAAGTCAAAATCTTGAGGAGCTCAGGAAACAACCTTGGACTGCAACGGGACGACTTTACGAGCTCTTAAATCATTAATTACAAATCAAGGTCCTAGGCAGATTTGCTTAGGACCTTTTCATGTAAAAGTAAAGAGACGGGCAATTTCCATTGCGGCTCTTTACAATTTAGTTGTCAGATTGTATTTCGCTCTCTTTATAAGGATGAGCACTTAGGCTATTACATTAAGAAATTGGATCCGATAAAGTAATCCTTGATGATGAGTTCCCAAGGTCTTTCCTGTGACAGCGCCTTGTAGAGTCTAGTCACTTCCATATCCTTAGATTCCTCAATGAGATTGCGGTTTACAGCAAGGGCATACAAAAAGACGGACTCTTCATTGAGTTTTGAAAGGGTTTTGTAAATTTTGTTTTTAGGACTGGAGATCAAAGGGTATATATAGTGATGTACGCTTTGACCCTTTGGTGGAAGGGCGCCGTAAATTCGCACGGCAAGTCCGACGAATAAAAATCCGGTGAGGATGGGGATCAGAGCAAAGTAAAATTTCTGGGACAGTCCAATGAGTCCCACAATCAACAGAAAGATTCCCGCGCAGAGATAGAATGTGGAGTTGCCACGATTTGCACGCATTTTATATTTTAAGCCGTGGTCAATGAGGGAAGTTTCCAGTTGATCAAACCAAGTTTGCAGATCTTTAAAATACTCGTCAGCTTCATTTAATCTGCGGCCCTTGATGGCACCAAGACGAATCTGTCCATCCTTTGAAAAGGAATTGAGCCAGTTGAGAAGATATTCTTCCTGAGGTCTCTTCGGTCCGTTGGTTTGGGTCAGTACAAAACTGTCGTCTTCAAAGATTAGGTAGTTTCGTCGAATGAGATCCAAAAAACTTGCCGCAAGAAGATTTCCCGGGTCAGCAGCTCCCTTGAGGAAATAGCCGATTTCTGCCGGGCTAAAGTACAAGTTTTGCAGCGAGAGCTGAACTTTATTGGGTCTATTTTTAGACTCGATGTGACGGGCAACGGCATATAGGACCAAAGTTAAAATGCCGCCGCAGAGCCAGAGCTTGTCGTAGCTTGTAAGATTTGAAAAAGACACACTATGTAAAGTGGGTAAAAACGGATTCACAAAATCATCCTTTCTATGGAGATAGTATTATTTTAACACAAAATTAGGTTGATAAAGGAGAATAAATATGTATGATTTAGTTATTATCGGTGGTGGACCTGCCGGTTTGACCGCAGCAATCTATGCTGGTAGAGCAAATTTAAAGACACTTGTCATTGAGGGCAAGGTAGAGGGCGGCCAAATGGCCTCTACGATTGAAGTGGCAAACTATCCGGGAATTCCTGAAGATGGCACCGGCATGAGCTTGGCCATGCGTATGGGCGCTCAGGCGAAATCTTTCAATGTAGAATTTCTCTATGATGAAGTGGAGGAAGTTGATCTTAAAGGCAAGGTCAAGACCATTAAGACAAAGGGCCAAACTGTGGAGGCAAAAGCTGTGATCCTCTCCATGGGTGTTGAACCGCGAACTCTTGGCATTCCAGGTGAGGAAAAATTCTTAAGTCGCGGGGTCTCTTATTGCGCTACATGTGATGGTGCCTTTTATCAAGGTGGGGACATCTACATCATTGGCGGTGGAAATGCAGCCGTTGAAGAGGGAGATTTCCTTACTAACTTTGCCGACAAGGTGACTTTGATTCATCGAAGAGATGCTTTGCGAGCAGATAAATTTGCTCAAGAAAAGGCATTTAAGAATCCAAAGATGGATTTTATTTGGGACTCTGAAATTGTCTCGATTCAAGGGGACAACATGGCGCGTAGTGTCACCATTCGCAACAAAAAGACCGGCGAGGAAACGACATTCAGCCAACGCGAAGGACATCCATTTGGCGTCTTCTTCTACATTGGATTTAATCCACGCACAGACATTGTGAAGGATCAAGTTGAACTGGAAGGTGGTTACATTGTCACCGATGATGGAATGGCAACTAACCTAGAGGGCGTCTTTGCTGCTGGCGATATTCGTGATAAAGAAATTCGTCAAGTAGTCACTGCAACAGCCGATGGTGCTGTAGCAGCGCTCAAAGCCTTTGACTATATTGAAACTTGGGAAAACTAAAGAAATAAAAAGAAGGTATGACAGTAGTCATACCTTTTTCTTATTCAGAAACGGGCTCTTCCGTAGCCGGCATCTGTTGACTTGCGCCGCCGGTGATGATATTGATGAGATCTTGATTTTTAATGGGGGCGTCGATGTCGTACTCGCCAGGCGTCATTCGGTCAAAGACACCTTGGCTCTGTAACATGGCGACAAATGCATCCTTACTTTCAATCAGTTGTTGGCGTTCCAAGACATTGGCTACATCGGCGCCATTGGCTCCCGGTTCGATAGTGATGTGAACGGTGCGCTTTGCAGCTTCATAGCCAGGTTCAGTTAAGATGTTGATGATGTCCATGGTCTTTGCATCCTTTGCGACGACAAAGTCTCCGGCTGTAAAGTAGGGAGCGCGTCCGGACATTCGTACATCGGACTCGAAGGTGGGCTTATGTTCAATGAGATCAAGACTTAGAAGGATGTCACCAATGCTGTCGATATCGGCATCGGCAGGAATAGTTACCACGACTTCATTGTCCTTAATATGTTTTGCCGTTTCAGTAATGTCATTGATCTGCTCGTAAGAATCTTGAAATTCCTGAGAGATGGTCTTACTTTCCGGTTCCTTGGCAATATTTTTATCAAATAGAATGTTGATGCGCCATTTGACGATAAAGACAAGGGCCAGCAGCCCTACAATCGTCAATAGAACTCTTAAAAATGAGAAAAAAGTTCCCGCAATACGATGAGTATATTTCAAAAAAAATCTCCTTTTTTCCTTTTGTTCAAGCTGTTGTATAATAGTTATGAACTCATTATATCAAATTGATTCTAGAAAGGTAAGAAGATGCAAGAAATTATTATTGGAGAAAACGACGCCGGGAAGCGCCTGGATCGATTTTTAAGACAATATATGCCGGAAGCGAAACGAAGTGTCCTCTTTGGTGCTTTGCGTAAGAAAAACATCGTCCTCAATGATAAAAAGGCAAAGCCCGAGTTTATGCTTAAGCAGGGTGACCGAATCAAGATATTTTTTAAAGATGAGACCATTGAAAAGTTCAGAGGCTTTCAACCTGAGACCGTGGTTATGGCGCCACCGGAAATTGTCGAAGTGGTGGGGGATGTATATTTTTTATATAAGCCGCCCCACCAACTCACCCACGACAATGGCCGGGGAGAGATCAACATGGCGGACCGATTTGTGTCCATGCTGGTGGAGGATGGAATCTATGATCCTAAAGGTGAGCATACCTTTCGTCCCGCTCTTACCAATCGGCTGGATAAGAATACTTCCGGGCTTCTTGTGGGCGCATCATCGGCAGAGGCGCTGCGAGAGTTAAATAAACTCTTTCGAAGTCAACGGGTGAGAAGATTTTATCTCACCATAGTGGAAGGTGTCATGAAACAAAAGCAGAGCTACACCTCCAGATTTACAAAGGATGCAGGGGAAAATAAAGTCTTTGTAGACAAGGATGGGAAGTTTGCCAAATCCATCTTTCGTCCCATTCAAACCAATGGCTACTACACTTTGGTGGAAGTGGAACTCATTACGGGGCGCACCCATCAGATTCGCCATCATCTGCAAGAAATTGGCCATCCCATTTTAGGAGATCACAAGTATGGTCGTGGCAAGTGGACCTCGAGAGAGGGGCGTCAAGTAAGTTCGCAACTTCTCCATGCCTATAAGATGGTGTTTCCAAAACTTGACGGGCCACTTCATGAACTGAGTGATAGAGTGGTTGAAGCGGAACCGGAGGGAATTTTTAAACAAGTGAAGGAGGAACTCTTTGGAGATAAAATCTAGTGCGGCAAGCCTTATTGCCTATGACTACGGTTGGGGACGGGACATAATCTATGAGCGAATTGAGCAGTTGAATACTTTAACTACACCGGTGACCATTCTATGTCCCAATCGCATGGTGATTCAAGCGTTGGAGGAGCACTGGCTTAAAAAATCTAAGGGAATGATGGGGCTTCATCTGGTGACCTTTGACGATTTTGTAAGAGAGATGACAGGTATTCGCGAGCCAGTGCCCATGCCGATTCTAAACTGTATACTACATGAACAAATCAAGACACTTCAACGCGAGGGGAAATTTCAAGTCATTGATGAGAGCGCGTCCTTTATGTCCCTAAGTGAGGCGCTGGTGGATTTATTTCGAGAACTCCACGGTCAAAGGATGACTCTTGATCCTAGAGAAAGCGAAATTTATGAAGATATTCGAACCATCTTTGCCCAAT
>CAYFQX010000001.1:17297-28445 GCA_964345405.1 uncultured Peptoniphilaceae bacterium | reverse complement strand
AAACCATGGACTCTACGACTTAGGCATGGTCTATGGAGAGGCGATTGAAATTTTAAATTCCGGGGCATGGAAAGCAAAGCCTGTGATGATTTACGGCTTCGATTCCTTCCGTCCCTACGAATGGGACTTGGTAGATCAATTGATTTATAGCGGATGTCCCCTGGAGATCTATCATCCCATGACAAAATTAAATTCTAAGACTCTGAGTAGGCAGACTCTTGAAAAATTTAAGACGCGTCCCATCAAAGTGAAAACTCTACATGCCAAGGAGAGCGAAAATGCCTGTCAGTTTATCCATGGGTCCCAACCGCTGGATCTCTATCGCAAGATCCTCTTGGACTTATTAGAGCGAGAAGATTTGACAAAAATTGCCATCTACGCAACCTCTGAAAAAATTCGCTCAGAAATCGCCATGGTGGCAGATACCTTGGGGATTCCCGTAGGTAGTCCGGTGGCATCTTTAGACTTGGGGCGAAGTCTCTTGGCACGGGATTTCAAGGATTTTTTTCTATGCTTGGATTTGGGCAAGTCGGGTCTTATCAATTATCTAAGATCCCACTACTTTAAAAATGCTGAAGACGCAAATGGTCTCATTAATATCTTGAAGGGCTTTGAGTTTGAGGACATCGACGATCTCAACAGACAGATCAATCAGGTGCAAAAGATCAAACTGGATGCCAAGGACCACCAAGTCCTGATGGATCATCTGCAGTACTTTATGCATTTAAATCGTCAACGAGAGGACTTAAGTTTTGAACAGCTCATTGAGGAAAGTGAAGACATACTTCGTGGCATGGATAGAGAGGATGTACTTCCTGAAGATGAGGCTCTCTATCTTGCCATGCTTGAAGTTTTAGAGGAACTTAAGATCTATGCAACTTACTTAAACTCTCTATCTAGAGAAGACTTTATCAAATTATTTTACGAATTCCTCAAACGGCGCAAGGGCAGTATCTTTAGAAAAGAGGGAATCGACCTCTTAACCCTTGAGCAGGGGATTGAGGGAAAATATGAACTTATTTATCTTGTAGAACCTTCCGTCAACTGGCCAAGAAAAAACGCAAAGACATTTATTCAGAGTCCCTCGCTTATGGAGGAACTAATAGCTCAAGGCTATCAGTTAAATAAGGAAGATTTTAACTATTTAAAGGGAAAGGGACAGATGGAATCCCTGCTTGCAGCAGCCGAAGAAATTATCTTTTCATGGATTGGCAGTGAAGAGGAGTACAGCTTAGTTCTTGAAGATTTCTTTGATATGGAAGATGTGGAAAAGACGAAAGTCAATAGCTATCCTATGACAGAGGTTACCAAGTCAAGTTTGGAGCTGCAAGCACATCGACGCAGGATACTGGACTCGCGAGCTGAAATGGACTCGCCCTATCACGGAGTGTTGACGGGAGATGTGGGCAGGACTTTGTCGGAGCAATTAAAATCTCAGCCCCTCAATGTGACGCTACTGGATCATTTTGTGCGCTGTCCATTTTCAAATTATATAGAGAAGTTTTTGCTACCGGATGTCAAGATGGAGACGCCAAAGTCGCAAATCCCTATGGAGATAGGGAATATCTATCACAAAGTGCTCGAGGAGACGCGTAGTGATATAACCGGTCCTCTTGAAATTTCTAGAATTTTAAGTCGCCACTATCAACAGTCTCTACTGGCTCAGGGAAAATCTGAGGTAGAGCGCCAACTGGAGATGGACTATCTACAGACGCGACTGATGGATTTTATTGAAGAGGATCAAAAGCGACTTCACGATGCAAAAAAAGATCTTGGATTTAAGGCCTATGCTACAGAGCAGAGATTTCAAGGAGAGATTTGCGGCCTTTCATGGCGCGGTACCATCGACCGAATTGACAGAAACGAAGCCGGCGATGAGATTCTCATTGACTATAAAAAGGGGAGTGTGCCTGCCATTAAGGATGTCAAAGGTGGCCGGGTGTGGCAACTGGTGATCTATGCTCACATCCGAAGAAATGAGGGCCATTCCGTCCAGGGACTGACTTATGCAAGCATCGAGCAGAAGAAGTTTGTATCTTGCCTGAGAAATGTCGATCGCATCCATCAATATGGCAGGAAAAACAAAGATACGGACTTGAGTGAGGCGGATTTTGAAGCGTTTTTTGAGGAGTCACTTGAGAATTTAGATGAGCTGATCTTTAAACTCAATCAGATGAAATTTTTCCCCAATCCCATTAATCCAAGTCAATGCAGTAGTTGTCTCTATCAAAAAGTTTGTCGAAGGGAGGAAGCGCCATGGCTAAATTAAATGAAGCCCAGGCAAGTGCCGTTCATGCACCTTTGGAGACGGTCATTGTCACTGCCGGAGCAGGCACAGGCAAAACCTCTGTCTTAACCCATCGCTACATTCATCTTGTGAAAAATTCAAATAAAGATCCCCAGGAGGCGCTAAGGGATGTGGTGGCCATTACCTTTACGCGAAAGGCCACAGCTGAAATGAAACATCGAATTGGCGCCATGGGTCGCGAGTTAAATTTAGATTTAAGTGAGGCTCAGGTACAGACCATTGACTCTTTCTTTTTGGATTTAGTCAAGGAATATGCGCTTTATCTGGATTTGGATCCGGCACTTGAAGTCTTGGATGGAGTGGAGTTAAATGAACTTTTAAATGCGTCAGTAAAAAAAGTTCTGACAGAGAAACTGCATAGCCATGAGGAACTTGCTGAGCTAATTCGCCGATTAAATGTGCGCAAAGATCAATTTGAAACCGGCTTGATTACCCTCTATCAAAAAATTCGCCAGCGAGAGGACTTGAAACAATTGACATCGGAGGATCTGGAAGGTACGGAGCCTCTAGATGACGAGGAGAGGGAAGTATTTGAAAAAATAGCGGATCCCAAGGAGTATCGGAAGTTTCAAGAACTGATCTTAGAGCTTCTTCATAGCATCGATGGGGACTTTTTTGCTCGTAAAAAATCCAGGGGGCAGCTGGACTATACGGATGTGCTGGATCTTGCATTGGAACTCCTGGAAGATTCAAAGATTTCAAGTGACATTGCCGGCCGCTACCCATATATTCTCATCGATGAATTTCAAGACACCAATCGACGGCAGTCGGAAGTCTTTAAGAAACTCTTTGGCAGTGGGAGTAAGTTGTTTATCGTCGGCGATGGTAAACAGAGTATCTATGGATTTAGGGGCAGTGACTTAAAGGCGTCTGAAGAGATGCATGATTTTTTAATTGCCGGAGGCGCATATAAGGTAGTGCTGGACAAAAACTACCGCTCCAATAAATCCTATTTGGAAGAGATCAATCAATGCTTTGAAAATTTATTTACAAATTATGAACCACTGGATCCCCAACTTGACAATGGAAGAACAGCCTTTATAAGTTTGAATAACGAGGAGAGCGAACTTTCAGCACAAGCACTTGAGGCGGAGCTCATGGCGCAAAAGATTCTGGAACTTTCAAAGGATCATGAGTTGAAGAAGATAGCTCTTCTATTTCGACGTTCAACGCATATGTCACTCTATGAGGAGGCCTTAAGAAAGCGACAAATTCCCTTTAAAAACACCCATGGAAAAGATTTTTTCAATCAGAGGGAAGTCATGGATCTGATGCTCCTCTTAAAGACCATCCAGGATCCCGACGATAAACTCAGTTACATCGGGCTGTTGCGCTCTCCCTATGTGGGACTTATGGATGAGAGCATCTATAAACTCATAGTGTCAAAGGAGCCTTTAGATTACAAGGAGCAGGCACACTTTGAGAAAATGGAGCATCTCTTAAACAAGTGGCGAAAGCTCAGTCAAGGCGACAGCACTTTCTATCTACTTTCTGAAATATTTAAGGACACGCAGATTTTAGATTATTATCAACAGGTAGTGAAGGATGTCTACAGTGTCTCTCGTTTGACGAAAATTTTAAATATTGCGCTGGAATATGATCAGGAAGCGCCCAATGGACTCATGGGTCTCCTGGCACATCTTGAAAATCTTGAGGCAGAGGAGAAGATGGCCTCAGATGCCACGGCGGAAAATGTCGTCACTCTAAGCACCATTCACGGATCCAAGGGACTGGAGTACGGAGTGGTATTTCTACCGGATGTCAATGCACCACTGCGAAAGACTTCAGACCTTATAAATTATACAAAGGAATACGGGCTTTCCTTTAAAATCAACGACAAGGATCAAAAGTATCAAAAAAATATGGAGATTCTAAGTGAGCGGGAGGAAGAGGAACTCTTGCGACTCTTCTATGTTGCCGTGACAAGAGGTAAGGAGCAACTCATTGTGGGGCCAATGGACAGTAAGAGCAAGAAGGAATTGGCGATATGGCTTGAAGGATTTCCATTTGTGGAAGAGTATATATTGCCAGATGGCAAGTCCTATGACGATGAATCTTCAGAGGAGCGCCTTCAAGTAAAGGTCCCCAAGGCTCAACTTAAAAAACCAATCCTTACAGCTACTGATGTGCTCAATCGACAAAGGTTTGAGAGTAGTGCCAAGTCGCAGACGCGCGGTCACATTATCGGACAACTTATCCATGCCTATGCACAGGAACTGGATGGACAAGAGGACGGCAATACTCTTGAAAGAATCATGGCGAAATCTCCCATACAACTAAGTGATGCTGAAGTAAATAGATTGACGAAACTTGCCGCGCACTACCGAAATTCTCTGAAAAATGAAGAGGTATTGGCACGTGAATTGCCGTTTTTACTGGAGCTTGAGAGCTTTTATCTGAGAGGGACCATTGACCAAGTGAGAGAGAGGGACGGAAAACTCTATCTCGTCGACTTAAAGACAAATTTAAGTGGTGCGACGGCAGAAAATGTGGACTACTATGCGATGCAACTTCAGCTCTATGGTCTGGCATTTGAGGAGTTGACGGGAAAGGAACTGGCAGGTTTAGAGCTGATTTTTCTAGAGGATGAGGGGCGTGTGTCTGTAGAGAAAGCGGACAGAGTGGAGATTACAGGTCGAGTGCTCGAGGTGATTGAGAGTTGGCGAGGCGAAGTGCAATTTTGACAAAACTGCAGTAAAATGGTAGGATATAACTAGAGAAAAAAGGAGGATGCCTATGAAAGATCAACAATTTGATATCTTAGGAATGAATTGTTCCGCCTGCTCATCTGCAGTGGAGCGTGCAGTTAGTAAAATCGATGGAGTTGAAAAGGCATCCGTCAATTTGCTTACCAACTCCATGGTGACCACTTACGATCCCTCAAAAGTAAATGATGGTGAAATTATAATGGCTGTCGAGGAGGCGGGTTACGAGGCAAGAGTCAAGGGAAGAGAAGTTAAGGAAGATCTGTCCACTGAAAAGATGGATCCCTTTGAAGAGGAGTATCTTCGTCTTAGAAAAAATATTCTCACTTCCCTTATCTTTTTAATTCCACTGATGTATCTTGCCATGGGGCCCATGATTGGACTTCCACTGCCGGGCTTTTTAGATGGAATTGAAAACAGCGTGAGCTTTGGGCTCAGTCAGTTGCTTCTTACGATTCCCGTCCTATTTATAAACCGAAGATATTACAACAGTGGCTTTCGATCCCTCAAACATCGAGCACCCAATATGGACAGTTTAATCGCCATTGGGACAGCAGCGGCGTTTCTATACGGTATCTTTGCCGTGTACCGCATGAGTTGGGGACTTGGCCATGGACAGATGGAAGTGGTGAAAACTTTCCGTCACGACTTATACTTTGAGTCTGCAGCCATGATTGTCGTCTTAATTGACTTTGGGAAGATGCTTGAAGCGCGTGCAAAGCGGCGCACCTCAGATGCGATTAGTCAACTGATGGATTTGACACCTAAAGTTGCCACCGTCAAGCGCGGTGTGGACTATGTCGAACTTCCGGTATCTGAAATTCAAGAGGGAGACTATATCCTCATTCGTCCGGGCGAAAATATTCCCGTAGACGGTAGAGTCGTTGAGGGACACTCCTCTGTGGATGAATCGGCACTGACCGGGGAATCCATCCCCGTAGAAAAACTTGTAGGTGATCAACTTCTCGCTGCCACTACAAACGGCAGCGGCCAGCTACTTTTTGAAGCTACCTCCGTCGGTGAGGACACAACCATTGCAAAGATTATTCAATTGGTGGAAGAGGCCAATGCATCCAAGGCGCCCATTTCAAAACTTGCCGATCGAATCTCAGGTGTCTTTGTTCCCGTCGTCATAGGGATTGCACTTGTGACTGCCATCACTTGGCTTGCCCTGGGTCAGGGATTTGAATTTGCGCTACGATCTGCCATTGCCGTCCTTGTCATCTCCTGTCCATGTGCACTGGGACTTGCAACGCCGGTAGCCATCATGGTAGGAACCGGCAAGGGGGCTCGACATGGAATCCTCTATAAATCGGCAGAATCTCTGGAAATTCTCCATCATGTGGACACCATACTTTTAGATAAGACAGGAACCATTACAAGAGGGACTCCCTTTGTGACAGATATTGTAGCACTTGAGACAACGCCGGATGAACTTTTAAAGATGGCGGCCGCTCTTGAGCGCCCATCAGAACATCCCCTTGCACAGGCAGTGTTAAAAGCCTATGAATCTGAATTTAGTTTAGATGAATTAATCGAAGTCAAGAATTTCAAGGCCATTCCCGGCAAGGGACTTGTGGCAATGGTTGACGAAGTTGAAATCTACGGTGGCAATCGTAGACTCATGGAAGAGCTAAATTTCAGTAGGGAAACGCTCGACGACTTGGAAAGAGATCTTGTCGATCAGGCAAAGACTCCGCTTTACTTTGCATCCAAGGATAAGCTCTACGGACTGATCGCAGCGCAAGACATTGTCAAGGAAAGTTCCCAGCAGGCACTTAAACAAATTCAAGCCTCGGGAAGAGAAGTTGTCATGGTAACCGGGGACAACGAGAGAACAGCCGCTGCCGTGGCAAAATCTCTATCTCTTAACGAAGTCGTTGCCGGCGTCCTTCCACAGGACAAGGAAGCCCTCGTTAGAAAATATGAGGACGAGGGAAGGAAAGTTGCCATGGTTGGTGACGGCATTAACGATGCGCCGGCCCTTGCTCGCGCCGATGTGGGCGTAGCCATTGGTGCCGGAACAGACATCGCCATTGAAAGTGCCGATGTCGTGCTTATGAAATCCAATTTATTGGATGTGGTCCACGCTATTAAACTAAGTGAAGCCACCATCAGAAACATTAAGCAAAACTTGTTCTGGGCCTTTTTCTACAACTCCATTTTAATTCCCGTGGCAGCTGGTGTATTCTATCCGAGATATGGACTGACCCTAAGTCCCATGTTTGCCGCCTTTGCCATGAGTATGAGCTCTCTTTTTGTCGTGGGAAATGCCCTGAGATTAAATTTGTTTAAAATGGATGAAAATGAGGTATCAGATGAGGGAAATGCAGTTGATGTGATGATCAATAAAACACAACTGCATCCGATGAAATCCGATCCTTTTGAAACACAAGTAGATAAAAAAATTCCTAAGGGGGACATGATGGAAAAGATATTAAACGTACGCGGTATGACCTGTAATCACTGTAAACAAGCAGTGGAACAAGTTCTTAAGAAAGTAAATGGCGTCGATTCAGTAAAAGTTGACTTGAACTCAGGCGATGTTGTCGTCACAGGAGATAATTTAAACGATGACGTCTTAAAACAAGCAGTTGAAGCTTTAAGTTACGAAGTCGTCTCCATTCACTAAACTTCGAGCGCCTAGAGGGCGCTCATCTACATAAAGATAGGAGAGGTCCATGAGTGATTTTAGTTTTGAAATTGTAAAGCACATTGGTAAGTTAGGCGACGAGCAAAATGGCTGGCAAAAGGAATTAAATTACGTCAGCTATGGCGGTAGATCGCCCAAATATGACATCCGTTCATGGACAGAAGATCATGGCAAGATGTCCAAGGGAATTACCCTCAATGAGGAAGAGTTTCAAGATTTAATTGAACTCTTGAAATCCGATCAAAATATGATAAAATAATAGATTAGGATGCGGATAGGGTTTTTAGTGGAAGCACTAAGGGCCCTATCTTATTTCATAAATGATCAATGAGAGGAAGTGCATGGCAAGATGTCATGGAGAGAAAATATGGCCTACAAGATGCGCCGGTTTATGTACGGAAGGTACGGCCCTGATGAGTACAACAGATTCATCAACGCGTTGGCACTGGTGTGCATTGCCATAGGATTTGTTACCAAAGGTCAGACCATTCAAGTTCTTGGACTTGTCCTCTTGGTCTATGCCTACTTTCGAATGTTTTCTAAACAGAGAAGTGCGCGCCGCAGAGAAAATGAAAAATATCTACAGGCGACACGCCCCATTCGAAGCTTTATTTTCAGACAAAAGAGTCAGCGTAAGGACAAAAATTTTCTTTACTTTGCCTGTCCCGCATGTAAGATGAATTTAAGAGTGCCAAGAGGTGCCGGAAACATTCAAATCACCTGTCCTCACTGCGGGCATAAGTTTGAAAAGAATGTGTAATGGGTTTTAGCCCATTCACTTGCAAAAATTGACACTTTATGAGGTAAAAGTCGGTTTAAGTCGTAGTAAAGCTGGGGTTTAACATGAAAATAAGCTCTCATGCTATGAATAAAATCATACTTATGGTACAATAATAAAGATGTAAATAGATGGAGGGATCAAATATGACAGAAATTAAAAAACAAGAAGATAATAAGGTCTTTTTTGACTTAACTGTGTCAGCACAGGATATAAATAAAGCGGAGCAAGAAGTATTTAATAAAAATCGTCAATACTTCAACATTCCCGGATTTAGAAAGGGAAAGGCACCTCGTAAAATCGTAGAAAATATCTACGGCAAGGACATGTTCTTTGAAGAGGCAATCAATGACATCCTACCTGAACGCTACAATGAAGCAATCAAGGAATTGGATCTAAAAGTCATTGATCAACCGGATGTAGATATTGAAGACTATACACGCGGCGAAGATGTCGTTGTTTCTTTCAGTGTACTGGTAGCTCCTGAAGCCAAACTAGGCAAGTACAAGGGCGTGGAAATTGAAGCTGTTTCTGAAGAAGTACCTGAAGATGCAATCAATGCCGAACTTGAAAACCAAAGAAAACTCAATGCTCGTCAAATCAACATTGACGACCGTGCAGCAGAGGACGGAGACCGCGTCAACATCGACTTTGAAGGTAGAGTTGACGGCGAACTATTTGAAGGTGGTGCCGGAGAAAATCAAGATCTTGAACTAGGATCGAACACCTTTATCCCGGGTTTTGAAGAGCAAATTGTAGGACATGAAGTTGGAGACACTTTTGATGTCAACGTCACTTTCCCTGAAGACTACTTTGCTGAAGAACTAAAGGGTAAGGAAGCTGTCTTTGAAGTAAAACTAAACAGCATCTCCTTTGAAGAACTACCTGAATTAAATGATGAGTTCATTAAGGACATCTCTGAATTTGACACCGTTGAAGAATACAAAGATGACTTCCGTAAAAAGAAGGAAGAGCAATACAAAGAAACTGCAAAACAAACACGTCAAATGCGTGCACTTCAAAAAGTAGCTGAAGACATTGAAGTTGAAGTTCCTGAAGTGATGATTGAAAATGCTATTGACGAACAAATTCGCAATTTAGACTTCAATCTTCAATCTCAAGGAATGGGACTTGAAATGTATCTACAAATGATGGGTACCAATATTGAAGACTTTAAAGACACCATGCGTGACGATGCTGAAAAAGAAGTAAGACAAGGTCTTGCATTGACAGCTGTTAAAAAAGCTGAAAACATCGAAGTAACTGACGAAGAAGTAGAAGCTGAAGTTCAATCCATGGTTGAAAAATACTTTGGCGACGACGAAGAAAAGCAACAAGAAATGAAGAAGAGTGTACTTGAAAGAGATTTCGATGCCATTGCAAATGATCTTGCAAACAGAAAGGCACTTGACCTTCTAGTTGCTGAAGCAGTTGAAGTGGAAGCTCCGGCTGAAGAAGAAACTGAAGAAAAAGAAGACTAATTGAGGCGGGATGCCTCAGTTCATTAGAGGAGGCGTATCATGGCTTTAATACCTATGGTCGTAGAACAGACAAATCGCGGAGAGAGATCCTATGATATCTATTCAAGACTGTTAAAGGATCGTATTATTTTCTTAACGGGAGTTGTCGATGATCACATGGCCAACACCATTGTGGCCCAATTACTATTTTTAGAAGCGGAAGATCCGGATAAGGATATTCAAATCTATATCAATTCACCGGGCGGATCTGTCAGTGCAGGTCTTGCCATTTACGATACCATGCAATACATCAAACCTGATGTATCCACTATGTGTATCGGCTTAGCGGCATCTATGGGAGCATTTTTACTTCTCTCCGGTGCCAAGGGGAAACGCTACGCACTGCCAAATTCCGACATTATGATTCACCAACCCCTAGGTGGCGTGCAAGGACAGGCATCCGACATTCAAATTCATGCTGAAAAGATTTTGCAAACTCGCGCACGTCTTAATGAAATCATTGCAAAGCGTACCGGTCAACCACTTGAAAAGGTTGAAAAAGATACGGATCGTGACTTCTTTATGACTGCCCAAGAGGCAAAAGAGTATGGAATCATTGACGAAGTCATTGAGTCCAGAGAGTAGGAAAATTTA
The DNA here is from genome assembly GCA_964345405.1 of uncultured Peptoniphilaceae bacterium. Taxonomy (GTDB): domain Bacteria; phylum Bacillota; class Clostridia; order Tissierellales; family Peptoniphilaceae; genus CAYFQX01. The sequence continues at coordinate 17,887 of CAYFQX010000001.1, read as the reverse complement.
TGTCAACGAAAGATGAATTATTGAGATGTTCCTTCTGTGGCAAGACTCAAAACCAAGTGGAGCGCTTAATTGCCGGTCCCAATGTCTACATTTGTAACGAATGTATCGATTTGTGCCAGGACATCATTGAAGAAGAGTCACGTGTGAAGGAAATCTATACAAAGGAAGCACTGCCAAAGCCTGCAGAAATTAAAAACATCCTGGATCAGTATGTAGTGAAGCAGGACAAGGCAAAGCGCTCACTGGCTGTGGCTGTCTACAATCACTACAAGCGTACCGAAGCTTTAAATGATAAGACGGAAGATGATATTGAACTTCAAAAGAGCAATATCCTCATGATCGGTCCCACCGGTAGTGGGAAGACACTTCTTGCACAGACTATGGCGCGAATATTAAAAGTGCCCTTTGCCATTGCCGATGCAACCAGCCTTACCGAGGCAGGTTATGTTGGGGAAGATGTGGAAAATATTATACTCAAGTTGATCCAAGCTGCCGACTACGATATTGAAGCGGCAGAGCACGGCATCATCTATATCGATGAGATCGACAAGATTGCCAGAAAATCTGAAAATCCTTCCATCACAAGCGAA
>CAYFQX010000001.1:11341-17287 GCA_964345405.1 uncultured Peptoniphilaceae bacterium | reverse complement strand
GCAGCAGGCACTTTTAAAAATCATTGAGGGCACCGTTGCCAATGTACCGCCACAGGGCGGACGTAAACATCCCAACCAAGAGTTTATTCAAGTGGATACGACCAATATCCTCTTTATTCTTGGGGGCGCCTTTGACTCCATTGAAAAAATCATTGAAAATCGAGTGGGTAAGGGAAGTATCGGCTTTGGCTCTGAAATTAAGGAGACCAATAAGTCCATGGATAAAGTGCTCAGTCAATTAGAAACTGAGGACCTGTTAAAATATGGATTGATTCCTGAGTTTGTCGGTCGTTTACCGGTGACAGTCACTTTGGAAGAGCTGAATGAAGATGCCCTTGTTCAAATTCTCACTGAGCCTAAAAATGCCCTGGTAAAGCAATATCAGTCTTTACTGGCCATGGACGATGTGGAACTTGAGTTTGAAGAGGAGGCCCTTCGAGAAATTGCCAAACAGGCCATTGCAAAGAAGGCCGGAGCCAGAGGACTTCGTGGAATTATTGAAGATACCATGATGAATGTCATGTTTGAAATTCCATCCCGTGACGATGTCAGAAAAGTGATCATAACAAGAGAAAGTGTACTTCAGACAGAGGATCCCATTGTAATCACAGATAATCAAGAATGTGTGAGTTCGTAAGCGACACTGTCTGTAAAATAGAAGAAGGCTCACCACGGTGAGTCTTTTTTAATTATCGAATGAAAAGAGGGGTATATGGATACTTCAAATACAATCAATAGACTTCCTGTACTTGCCTTGAGAGATCTTGTGATCTTTCCCCATATGGTAACTCATTTTGATGCGGGAAGAAAAAAATCCATTGACGCCATTGAAGCCGCCGAACTACAAGGCGGCAAGATATTTCTAGTGGCGCAAAAGGACTTAAATGTAGAGGATCCTCGTCGAGATGATATCTTCAACATTGGGACCATTGCCACCATTAAGCAAATTTTAAAGCTGCCCGGCGGTATTGTGCGCGTCCTTGTCGAGGGCGAGACACGTGGAGAGTTGGGCGATCTTATACTAGAGCCCTATCTTGAAAGTGAAATCATCGCCATTTCCGATGAGGAAGTGGAAGAGGACGCGGAACTTGAGGCGCTGCAACGCATGGTCGAAGAAGATATTGCAGAGTACAGCGAGCAAAACAGCAAGATGTTCCCGGGTCTTTTGGAATCCGTTGTGGATTACTCCAATCCAAGTGCCTTTGCCGATACCATTGGTGCCTATGTTCATATGGAGTTAGAGGACAGTCAGCGTCTACTGGAGGCCTTTAATATAAAGAACAGACTGCTGGTACTTCATGAGATTCTCTCCAAGGAATTGGAACTGTTAAATATAGAAAATGACATCAATGAAAAAGTAAAATCTCAGATGAACAAGGTCCAAAAGGACTACTATCTTCGCGAGCAAATTCGCGTGATTCGAGATGAACTTGGCGAAGGCGTCGATGAGACGGAGGACTATGAAATCTATCGCCAAAAACTCGAGGCCAAGGAACTTCCGGAGAAAGTGCGTGAAAAGGCGGAGCATGAACTGTCAAGACTCAACCGAGTTCAACCGGCGGCTCCTGAATACGCTGAGATCATCAACTATCTCGATTGGATCATCGATCTTCCTTGGCTTGAAGGAGAAGATGAAAATATCGACATCAAGCGAGCAAGACAGATCTTAAATGAGGATCACTATGGCTTAAAGGATGTCAAGGAGCGTATTTTAGAGTTCATTGCACTGCGAAAGAACTCTGAAAACACCCAGGGTCCCATTCTCTGTCTGGTAGGACCGCCGGGAGTAGGTAAGACCAGCGTGGCACGCTCAGTGGCTCGTGCTCTGGAAAAGAAATATGTACGAATGAGTCTTGGTGGCATGACGGACGAATCTGAAATCCGCGGTCACAGACGAACTTATGTCGGCGCCATGCCGGGACGCATCATCTCCCTTATGAAAGATGCAGGGGAGAACAATCCACTATTTTTGCTAGATGAAATTGACAAGGTGGGTAGTGACTACAAGGGCGATCCGGCTTCCGGACTCTTAGAAGTGCTCGATCCGGCGCAAAACGACACGTTCACCGACCGCTATCTCTCCCTGCCATTTGATCTGTCGAAAGTGTTCTTCATCACCACTGCCAACACGACAAAGACCAGCCCGGCACCGCTGCTTGACCGCATGGAAGTAATCGAAATTGGCGGTTACACTCCGGAAGAAAAGTTTGAAATTGCCAAGCGCTATCTCCTTCCTCGTCAGCTCAAAAATGCAAATCTAAAAGAGGAAGTCGTCACCATCAGTGACAATGCGCTGCGCACCCTCATTGACTACTACACAAGGGAAGCCGGCGTGCGTATTCTTGAAAAGGAAATTGCAAAGATTGTCCGTAAAGCGGTCCTTGAGATGCTTGAGACGGGCAAGGAAACCATCTCCGTCACCAATCGCAACTTAACTCGCTTTGTAGGTGAGAAGAAATACAGCTTTGATCTTGTGGAGGAAGAGGCAAAAGTGGGCGAAGTCAATGGCCTTGCCTGGACTCAAATGGGCGGCGAGACGCTGCGCATTGAAGCCAATGTCCTTCCGGGCAAGGGAGCGCTAAAACTTACGGGAAATCTCGGCGATGTGATGAAGGAAAGTGCTCAGGCGGCGCTGTCCTATCTCATGAGTCATGCAGAGGATTACGGTATTTCTAAGAATTTCTTAGAGGATCACCACATCCATCTACACGTACCTGAGGGCGCCACGCCAAAGGACGGGCCAAGTGCAGGGATCGCCATGACCTTGGCCATGTATTCCGCCATTTCCGGAAAGAAAGTTCGCAGCGATGTGGCCATGACCGGTGAGGTGACACTTCGAGGACGAGTGCTCCCCATTGGCGGTTTAAAGGAAAAACTTCTAGCTGCCTACCGTATGGGAATCACCAAGGTCCTCATTCCAGAGGAAAATAGAGCCGATCTCAAGGAGCTTGATTCCCCTTCCCTAAAGAAACTCAATATTGTTCCTGTGAGCAATGTTAGTCAAGTTTTTGAGGAGAGTTTTGTAAAATGAAATTCAAAAATGTAGAGCTGGAAGCCATTGCCGTCAAGGAAGCGCAGTACCCGCCGGGAGATATGCTGGAGATTGCCGTGGTGGGCCGGTCCAATGTGGGGAAATCCTCCTTTATCAACAAACTCTTAAGTCGTAAAGACCTGGCCTATATCTCCAGTAAACCGGGAAAGACGCGCACCATCAACTTTTACAATATCGACGGTCATTTTCGCATCGTCGACCTTCCCGGCTACGGCTACGCCATTGCGTCGAAAAAAGAAAAGCAGGATTGGGCCAACACCATTGACGAGTATCTCAATGGACGGGAGAATCTAGTCGAGGTTGTTGCGCTCATGGATATGCGTCATCCACCGACAAAGCAGGACACTGAAATGTATCAGTGGATCTTAGAGCAGGGTTTTGCCGGCATGATTGTTGCAACCAAGGCAGATAAACTATCTCAGCCAAAGCGCAAAAAGGCCCTAACCGACATGGTGAAGACCCTTGGACTTGAAGATAGTGATGCAATCTTCCCCTACTCCAGTGTCACCGGGGAAAACATCGATGAAATTCGAGAGACACTCCTAGACATGATTGAATATCATACAGAAGAAGAGGCATGATCTTAAGATCATGCCTCTTCTTATAGTACATTAGTTATCTGAAAGATTGAGTTATTTTATTCTTGCTCCTGATGAGAAAGTTTAAGTACGACATCGGCTCTTCAAGAATATAGCGATCGGGAGAGTGATGATCCATAATTTAAGGAAAATACTCAGTGCACCATCTGAAAATAAAATCAGTCGTCTTAAGTTTACAGGATCAAAAGAGATTGAGTCATTGATCAAAGTAACGAGAAATGGCACTAAGGTTAATAAACTTGCTGTAAGTAAAGTGTAAATAAGAAGGCTATTTCCTCCATTTATATAAAAAAGCATCTGACTTCTTTCATAAAAAGAGGGAAAGAGAAAGGGTACGAGAAGTAAGCCGTGAATGACCCAATAGGACATTAGTTGTTCGCCTAAATATCTCTTGGGATCAAATATATAGTGATTGACACTATGAAGAACATTCAACCCGAAGAGCTTAGAAAGGGAGTATAGCATGATTTGTATTCCACCACTTAAAAAGAAACAAGTGATCATAGAATAGACTAAGAGATTATGTTTTCTATTCAGTATATACACCTCCATGATTTATTAATTTGTATTAAATGTAATATATTCTACGTGGGCATATGTGTCAAGTGAAGGTTTAGACCATAAACTAAACTAAGTCCTTTAAGAAAACAAAAGTTTAGTTGCACTAATTTAAATAGCGATCAAATAAAAAAGGAACGTACACAGTTAAATTTGAATCATTCTTTCTTAAAAATAAAAGGATGGTGAATCATAAATAATAGAGGAGTGAGTTTCCACAACTCTAAAAAATAATACCTCACTGAACCCACGGGAATGTATTCTCCTTGAGTAATGTAAGCTATAGAGGTTGCGATAGTAATGGAAATAAAAATTGCAACAAATCCCAAAATAAGTTCAAGTCGAGGCTTCTTTGGGAAAAAATCCCTCTTTCCACGAAATAGAAGCGAAAAAGCAATACTTCCTATCCATGGAATCACTCATATATAAAAATTGTCTGTAAAGTAGATGAGTAAGGGGACCGAAAATGAAGTAAATATTGAATCAAGATGCCCATTGAGTTGACCTCCTCTTTAACGATATAGTAATTTACAATTATATTATTAACGATAAACGCTTACCTTTCGAGTGCTTATTTAAGTTTATTAGGATCGTTCGTTTGTAGATAAATTGTAGAATAAAGTTATTTAAGGAGGAAATCAACGATAGAGGATAATCTTGCTTTAGTGTGAACTAGTTCAATCGATATTGTAACTAAGAAACATTTGAAAAAGTATCTTATTTAAGGTTGACAATTAATTAAAACAATATAAAACTACAGTGGGTAGGTGTAAAACGATAAAATGCAAAGTGGGCAATTGTTGAAGCCTGCTTGAAATCGCCGTCTCTGCTTCTTTTGGATGAACCGACCTCAGTCTTAGATTATGAGAGTAAGATAATGTTCAAAACATGGCTTCAAAAATTTAAGATCGACAGAATTGTGTTTATGATTAGCCACGAGAAGGAGTTGTTGAGCTTAGCTGATTATGTCTTATTGTTTTCATAAAACATTTAAAATGAAACCTCTCGTATGCGACTCATATTGATAGACAAGATAAGAGCATCCACTTTTAGGATGCTCTTATCTTTATTATGATTTATGTTGAAGATAAAATGGACCAAAGGTAGAGTATACAGAAAATAAAAAATTCCCTTAGCAATCTAAGGGAATTTAACATCTTATGCTACTTTTTCGAAGTCCTCTTTACCTGCGCCGCAAAGAGGGCATTCGTAGTCTGCAGGTAGGTCAGCAAATGGAGTACCTGGTTTGTAACCGTTATCTGGTTCACCTTCTGCTGGGTCATAAATATATCCACATACTGTACATTCGTATCTGTCCATTGATAATTCTCCTTTCGATATATAACTACAATATTTTTATAAGTATATGATAGTATATTATCCCTATTTTGTAAAGTAGAAGGAGGCATTTTAGAGAGCAATTTAGCGCGTGCTGCTGTGGGGAAGGGTGACGACTTCGGGTCTGAGTTTTGGCATTTTGATGTCACCAACTAAGGGGGAAAAGGTTGCCTTGTTGCGGCCGTAACGCTGGCGAATTTGGTAGAGCACTTCGTCCAGCCGCTCAAACTTTAAAATGATCTCCTCGTTGTGGAAAAAGTCAATTTGACGCCTAGGATCATAGGGCTCTAAGTTGATGGCGCGAATGGTGAGGGAGCGAATGGGCTCGGGCCAGTGGTAGCGAGAGGTGAAGAGTTCCATGGCCTTTCCGGTAAGGTCGATGGAGGTTTGAGAGGGGAG
>CAYFQX010000001.1:2968-11331 GCA_964345405.1 uncultured Peptoniphilaceae bacterium | reverse complement strand
CCAGAGGTCCCTGAAATTGTACGGTCTTTAACTTGTTGTTGCGAATGGAGATCTGTACGCCCCTTGCCTGAAAGTTATTTTCCCTGAGACTCTTTGAGACGTCAAAGGCAAGTTCCTGAAAGATATGGCGCACTTCTTCGTTGGTTGTGAGGTCTCCGGTGCAGGTAATGCCCCGCCCGATGGATTTAATCTCCTCCCGATAGTCTCTGTCCTGAACCTCTGCAAAATCCCTTCCATTGGCGAGCTCCCAAAGGAGGATGCCGTGACTGTGAAGATGTCTCTTTAAAAGTTCAGGATCTGCCTGAGCAAGTTCACCCAGTGTTTCAATGCCGATGCGGTTGAGTTTTCTCTTGGTGGCGGGACCAATGCCCATGAGCTCTTCCACGGGCAGTGGCCAGACGATGTCTCGAAAGGAAGTTTCGGGAATTTCTGTGACAGCATCGGGCTTTTTTAAATCGCTGCCGAGCTTTGCAAAAATTTTGTTAAAACTGACACCGATGCTTACGGTGATGCCAAGCTCTTGATTGACTTGCCGGCGAATCTGATGGGCGATGTCACTGCTGGTGCCAAAGAGGTGGGTAGTGCCTGTGACATCGCGCCAGCACTCGTCCAGTCCAAAGGGCTCCACCTGATTGGTGTAACGGTAGTAGATATCTCGTGCCAAGCGGGAGTGATAGAGATAGGCCTCGTAGTTTGGCGGAACGATGACGAGGTGGGGGCACTTTTGCCTTGCCTGCCAAATGGCCTCGCCGGTCTTTACGCCCATGACTTTTGCCTCCTGAGATCTGGCAAGGACAATGCCGTGACGAGCCTTTGTCGATCCGCCAACGACCAGTGGCAGGCCGCGAAGCGCGGGATTCATCTTTGCCTCAATGGAGGCGAAGCAATTATTCATATCTACATGTAAAATCGTTCTGTTCATAAAATCACCTGAGGACTTGACGTAAGGAGTCATTGGAAGTACAATAATAGACAGTGAATGTCCTGTGAACTAATTATAAGACATTGAACGACTTATTGCAAGGTTAAATTAAAATAAATGGACACTGAATGTCTAAGAGGTAGATTTTATGAGTTTTTCAGAAAAGTGTAAGCGACTGCGGATGGCCAAGGGGATGACGCAGGAGGAGCTGGCCCGGGCGGTGGGCGTCTCCTTAAAGACGATTTCCCGCTATGAATCCGGCGAGACCATGCCCAGATACCGCAAGGTCTATGATCAACTGGCAGAGGTCCTTGATACAAGTTATGACTATCTTGTGACGGAAGAGGACAATTTTGTCATGGATATTCGTGAGAATTTCGGCTCAAAGGATGCAAGAGATGCCAAGGAGTTGGTGGATGGGGTCATTGGACTGATGGCAGGGGGCGAACTTCCGGATGAGGATAAAAAGGTCATTCTCGATGCCATTCAAGAGGCTTACTATTATGCCAAGCAGGAAAATAAAAAATACATCCCGAAGAAATATCGAAAAGATTGATCAAGGAGTAGAACATGGCGATATCCTATGATGAAATCTATGAGGATGCTTGTCGTCTCGTCAAGACTTATAATACAAGGCAGGCCCGCGCAGTTCTTGAAGAGCGGGGCGTGGTCTTAATTCCATTTTCTAAGGCAACGAAGGTCCTGGGGATGTATAAAGTCATTAAGCGAAATCACTTTGTCTTCTACAATCCCTATGTGGACGAGCGGATTCAAAACATGGTCCTTGCCCATGAACTTGGGCATCACATCTATCACAGGGAGCAGGCGGCCAAGGGGCAGCTCATGGAGTATGAACTCTTTGACATCTGTGGAGAAATGGAGCTGGAGGCCAATATCTTTGCTGCTCACTTTATGATTGACGATGGAGAATTGATGGAGGCCTTGAGGGAAGGTTACAGTTATGATCAGTTGGCGATGAAGTTTAATGTCAATGTCAATTTGATAATTTTTAAACTCAATGAACTTCAGCGCATGGGACATCCCATCCAAATGGGCGAAGTGACCGACCGAAGCTTTTTTTCTAAAATCGACGGACGAGACGATCGATATGGTCAACAGTGACCCAACGCATAAAGTAAGGCTTTTGAAGTCTCAAATGACTTCCTCAAGTTTAAATTATAAATTGCCTGACGATTGCTGCGTTAAATCCATCAAAATGGGTAATTTTAGATTAGAAACCTTTGCGTGAAAGTCAGGTGAGTCAATGCATTGTATTCAAGAGGTTATTCCCAGCGAATTTGAAAAAATTGATTACTTCTTATCCAATGCCATGGAACAGGTACGTGAATACATTTCAAATGAAGATGACATCTTTGATATCCGATTGATTATCAGTGAACTTGTCTATAATGGTGCGATGCACGGCAATCATTGGAATCCGGAAAAACATATATTTTTAAACATAAATCTGTCTTCAAATGATATTTCCATTTGTGTGCGGGATGAGGGAGAAGGTATTGATCCGTCTCACAATATTGAAGCCCAGACCCACTTAGAGTGTAATGGGCGAGGGCTTGTGATTGTGGAGGCGCTTTGCGATCAAATGAATTGCGTTGGAAATGAAATTATTGTACGTAAGAGTATATAGCTGTGCTATAATGTAAAAAGAAAAAGAGCATGATGCTCTTTTTTTTTGATGAAACGTCAGATTTATGAAGGTAGGAAAAGATGAAAGATAGAAAAGATATTCGTAATATTGCCATTATTGCCCACGTAGACCACGGGAAGACCACCTTGGTAGACGCCATGTTAAAGCAAAGTGGTATCTTTAGAGAAAATCAAGCAGTAAAGGATCGTGTCATGGACTCCGGAGATATTGAGCGTGAACGAGGGATTACCATCCTCTCTAAAAATACGGCAGTTCACTACAAAGACACTAAGATCAACATCATTGATACGCCGGGACATGCGGACTTCGGTGGGGAAGTGGAGCGTGTGCTTAAGATGGTCAGCGGCGTCGTCCTTCTTGTCGATGCCTTTGAAGGTCCCATGCCTCAGACTAAGTTTGTACTTAAAAAGAGCTTTGAACTCAATCTTCCCGTCGTCGTCTGTATCAACAAGATCGACCGTCCGGAAGCTCGCGTAGAGGAAGTGGTGGATGAGGTCTTGGATCTGTTCATTGAATTGGGGGCGGACGATGAAATTTTAAATGCACCCTTTGTCTACACCTCTGCAAGAGCCGGTACGGCAACTTTGGATCTGAATGAAACTTCAGACAGCTTAGAACCTCTCTTTGAAACCATACTTCATCACATTCCGGCACCGGTGATTGACGATGAAAGTCCCTTCCAACTTCTCATCTCCACCATTGACTACAATGACTACATCGGTCGAATCGGCATTGGTAAAATTGAGAGAGGCATTATCAACGAGGGAACGGAAGCGGTGCTTCTCAATGCAGCAGATGAAAGCAAGAACAAAAAGGTTCAAATTCAGCAGCTCTACGAGTTTGAGGGACTGGACCGTGTGGAAGTGGATCAAGCCATGTCCGGGGACATTGTCGCCGTGGCGGGGATTGAGGGAATTCACATTGGCGACACACTAGCCTCAACGGAAGAGCCGGTGGCCCTTGAGTTTATCAAGATTTCCGAGCCGACCCTATCCATGACCTTCTCAGTAAATGACTCTCCCTTTGCCGGCCGAAGTGGAGAATTTCTAACTTCCCGTCAACTGAGAGCGCGTCTATTTAAAGAACTGCAAACCGATGTCAGTTTAAAAGTAGAGGACACAGACTCCACAGACAGCTTTAAAGTCAGTGGACGCGGGGAGCTACATCTCTCCGTACTTATTGAAAATTTACGTCGAGAGGGCTATGAATTCCAAGTGTCCAAACCTGAAGTGCTCTACAAGGAAATCGACGGAAAACGCTACGAGCCAATGGAGATTGTCACCATTGATGTGTCCAGCGATCAAATGGGTCTTGTCATTGAAAAGCTGGGACGCAGAAAGGGACAGCTCATTGAGATGCAGGAGCCCAAGGGTGGCTACAGTCGTCTCGTCTTTGAAATTCCTGCTCGCGGACTCATTGGGTATCGAAACGAATTTATTACAGACACGAAGGGCGAGGGAATTTTAAATTCCGAATTTGCAGGTTATGAACCCTACAAGGGCGACATTCCTCGTCGTCCCGCTGCCTCCATCGTGTCCTTTGACACCGGCGTGGCCTCCGGTTACGGACTGAACAATGCGCAGTCACGCGGCAGTTTATTTGTTGTTCCAGGAGATGAAGTGTACGAGGGAATGATTGTCGGTTCAAGTCCTGCAGGCATTGAACTTGAAGTGAGTGTCACAAGAACGAAAAAGGCCTCCAACGTGCGTGCAGCAGGTTCCGATGACGCTCTGAAACTAAGTCCTGTCACTAAGCTCAGCTTGGAACAGTCCTTGGAATTTATTGAAAAGGACGAGCTCATTGAAGTAACTCCGGATGAGATTCGTCTGCGCAAGTCCATTTTAAATACGGAGCAGCGAAAGAAGAGTCGCAAAAAGAAGTAGTCATTAGAAATTCACCTTTTACATGACTTTAGTTAAGTCTTATCTATTTCTTAGATATTGGCACTGAATTATTTGCTATACTAGGATCAAGGAGGGCAAGTCATGGAACAAACAGTGGAACTTACGAAGCAAGAAAGACGAAAACTAAAGCGCAAGAGACGACGAAAGAGAGTGAGAAGAGTTCTTGTCTTCGGGCTACTGATCTTTTTCCTATTTGGGACAAACTGGGGCAGTGATCTGCGAAGTGGTTTGAGAACAGTAGATCGAGGAGATGTGGAATATACATTCTCTCAGTGGCAACACTGGTTTCAGGAGATCTTCCCCGGAATTCGAACAAAGATTGGTGAATTTTTAAATTATATTGCAAATTTTTCATAAAAGAAATTATGTATATCTGCTGCCTACTTCATTGACAAATTTAAGTCTTGTGTATATGATAAACTTGATTGATTATGGAGAAAGTGTACCTAGGGTTCCGAAGCTAAACTTGTCTGGTCCAAGCGGTACGAGTGCAGGGATTGCATGACACCTAAGGGATAAAAGCCCAGAGGGGTAGGTTTCGACCTACCTCTCTGGGCCTTTTTTTAAAGGAGTGGAATATGGAAATAGTATATGAAGGTAAGACCAAAAACTTATGTCGCGACGAAGAGGGAAATTACAAATTCTTCTTCAAGGATAGTGTCACCGGTAAAGACGGCGTTTTTGATCCCGGCGAAAACCAAGTGGGACTCACTATCCCGGGTAGCGGTCGCAGCTGTGTGCTCTTAAGTAAGCATTTCTTTGAAGCATTTGAAGCACAGGACATTCCAACTCACTATATTGATGCCGATGTCGATGCGCGAACCATGACCATTAAAACGGCAACTCCCTTTGGTAAGGGTCTGGTAGTAATCTGTCGTTACAAAGCCGTTGGCTCCTTTATTCGCAGATACGGTCTCTATGCTGAAGATGGAATGGACTTAGGCGGATATGTCGAATTTACACTTAAAGATGATGAGAGACAAGATCCTCTAATCAATGAAGATGCCCTTGTGATTTTGGGTATTTTAAAAGAAGGAGAATACGATCAAATTAAAGAGCTTACACTTAAAATCTCCGATCTTATTCGCAAGGATTTAGAGGCGAGAGGTCTCGATCTTTACGATTTAAAATTGGAATTTGGTCGCATTGAGGGATCCGATGAAATTGTCCTAATCGATGAAGTCTCCGGCGGCAATATGAGAGTCTATCATCAAGGGGAATATGTAGAACCTCTTGAACTAATTCATTTCTATGAGGAGGAAAAATGAGAATAATCGCTTCAAATCCATCTAAGGATCAATTAAGTCAACGGATTATGAAGGATGCAAATCTTGCCCTAGGTCTAAACATGAGTGGCCTTATTATGAAAGATGTCTACGACATCCAAGGGGCAAGTGAAGCGGATCTTGAAAAGATTAAATCAGCCATCTTTAAGGAAGATATGCTGGAAGATCAACTTGAAAATAAAGCAGGTGCCTTCCGCTATCATCCGGTTCCCGGCCAATACAATGAGAGGGAAGACATGGTTGAGAAGATGATTCAAGACTTCCTAGGTCTTAAGGAAATTAAGGTTCACCATTCTTTCCTCATTGAGACTGAGGGTCTAAGTGAAGGGGAACTTGAATCCTTTAAAAAATATCATCTCAATCCCATTGAATATTTAGAAATTTCTATGGATTATGAGCCAAGCGAACTAAAGGCTTCCTCTACAGAAGATTTAGATGAAGTTGAAGGATTTATCAATATGAATGAGCAAGAGCTTCAAGCTCTTACAGAGGCCTTCTCCATGGATCTTGACGATTTACAACATGTTCAAGACTACTTTAAAAAAGAGGGACGAAACCCGAATACAACAGAACTAAAGGTCATTGACACCTACTGGTCCGACCACTGCCGTCACACCACCTTTAACACCGAACTTGAAGAAATCGACTTTGAAGATGGTCCCTACCGCGATCTCTTTAGACAGGGACTTCAAAGCCATTTCTACAAGAGAGAAATTTTAGGTCGCGAAGACAAACCGTTGACACTGATGGATCTTGGAACCATTCAAACTAAATTTTTAAAGAATGAAGGTAAGATTCAAGACGTCGTACTTTCAGAGGAAGTCAACGCCTGTACACTGGATATTGAAATTGATACGGCAGAAGGTCCACAGGACTATACACTTTACTTTAAAAACGAAACCCACAATCACCCCACTGAAATCGAACCTTTCGGGGGCGCTTCTACATGTCTTGGTGGCGGGATCCGCGATCCACTTTCCGGACGTGGCTACATCTACCAATCCATGCGCATCACCGGTGCAAAAGATCCAAATACGCCCGTAAGTGAAACTCGCGAAGGTAAATTGCCACAGCGCACCATCTGTCAAAAGGCAGCGGAAGGTTTCTCCGATTACGGAAATCAAATTGGCATTGCTCAATCCTATTTGAGAGAAATCTATCACGACGGCTTCGAAGCCAAGCGTATGGAAGTAGGTGCTCTCATTGGTGCTGCTCCAAGTGAAAACATCGTCAGAGAAGCTCCCGTTGCAGGGGACCGCGTCATCCTAATTGGTGGACGTACCGGTCGTGACGGTCTAGGGGCTGCCGTTGGTTCTTCAAAAGTTCAAACAGAGGATTCACTAGACGATCAGGGCGCAGAAGTTCAAAAGGGAAATCCATCCATTGAACGCAAGATTGTCCGTCTCTTTAAAAACGGCGATGCCACTCGACTTATCAAACGCTGTAACGACTTTGGTGCCGGCGGGGTATCGGTAGCCGTTGGTGAACTTACCGACGGACTCTATATCGACCTCAATGCCGTAAGAACTAAGTACAAAGGGATGCATGGTGGCGAAATTGCCCTCTCTGAATCCCAAGAGCGTATGGCAGCGGTAGTTGCAGAAGATGATGTCGAAGCTTTCCTAGCTTATTGCGAAGCAGAGGATGTGGAAGCTTACGAAATTGCAAAGGTCAATGATTCCGGTCGCCTCATTATGACTTGGAACGGCGAGGAAATTGTCAATTTAAGTCGCGAGTTCCTAGACTCCAACGGCGCACCTAAATTTGTTAAGGCAACTCTAATCAGCCCAACAGGTCAGTTCCCACGTGTGGAAACAGAAGATGTTCGCGACTATGTCAAGGATATCAACCGTGCAAGTCAAAGGGCTCTAGCAAGTATCTTTGACAGTACCGCATGTGCTCAAACTGTCTTCTTCCCATGGGGCGGAAAATATTTTGGAACTCCGGAACTTGGCAATGTGTCCAAACTTCCTCATCCAACTACAAAGACAGTCTCTGCCATGACTATGAGTTTCGATCCGAAACTTGCCGAATTCTCTCCATATCACGGAGGTTACTATGCCGTCGTCGATTCCATTGCGAAACTTGCCGCCATGGGCTTTGACTATGAAAAGACCAGACTTTCCTTCCAAGAATTCTTTGAACGTCTTGGAGACGATCCGAAAAAATGGGGCAAACCACTTCTTGCACTCCTCGGTGCCAACGAAGTACTTCACAATTTAGAAGTTCCAACCATTGGTGGTAAGGACAGTATGAGTGGCTCATTTGAAGATCTAGATGTTCCACCAACACTCATCAGCTTTGCTGTGAACTACGGATCTGTGGAAGATTTAATTTCAAGAGCCTTTAAAGCAGAGGGCTCCAAAGTTCTTCTCATTGAGCATGAACTGGATAAAAATGACATCATTGATCTCGATGAATTTAAACGCAGCATGAAGGCAATCTATGAGCACCGCCATGAAATTTTGGCAGCTTCAACTGTCGGCATGAACGGTATCTTACATGAACTTGTTGAAATGAGTTTTGGTAATTATATTGGCGTTGAGACAGATATTGAAGCACTGACTAAACCTATGATGGGC
>CAYFQX010000001.1:0-2958 GCA_964345405.1 uncultured Peptoniphilaceae bacterium | reverse complement strand
TCTTTAAAAATGCCAAGGTCATTGGTAAGACCGTCAAAGGCGAACTTCGGCTTGTCAGCGGAACTTATGACATTGTAGAACTTAGAGAACTTAACGATGCTCCTCTTGCAGATATCTACGAAGCTTCTCCAGTAAGAGAAGTTGAAGCACTTGAAGTCGTTGGAAAGACTGTAGAGCACGGCAAGATAAATCGAGCACTAATCCCGGTACTTCTTGGTACCAATGGGGAATACGACTATGAAAAACTGCTTCAAAAAGCCGGCGTGGAAGTGGAAACCTATATCTTTAAATCTGAAGATATGGACGCCTTCATTGAAACTTTCTTAACTAAACTTGACGACATCGATCTCTTAATCCTTCCACATGGTGCTGTCTACGGCAACGAACCGGACAATCCATCCATTGCCTGGGAAATGATTTTAAACAGACCGGAAGTAAAGGCTAAGATCAACGAATTTGTCAAAGAAAATTATATTCTGGGCACCGGCACCGGACTCAATGCGCTACTTCGCACCGGTCTCATTGAATTTGGTGAAATTAAGGAAGGTTCTAACTATCGTCTGGACAAAAATCCTGGAGACCGCTTTGTCTCAGCCCTTGTCAAGGGTCATGTCTTAAATGGATCTCTACTAACCAGCGACTCCATCGATAAGCACTACGGTGTACCGGTTGCTTCCAAATGGCTGTCAGTTAATGTAGGCGACGATCTTGAAGCACTTCTTAAGGATGGTCAAATCATCTCAAGCTTTACTCAAGGTATTGAGGGCATGAAAATTGACGGCATTCAAGACAAGACCGGCCATGTGCTAGGATTTGTATCAAATATTGAAAGAATGGATGAAGATCTCTACATCAACGTAGGATTTGATGGAAATATCGACTTCTTTAAAAATCTCAACTAGGAGGAAATCATGGATGTTCAACTGATTATGGGCAGTGCCAGTGACGCAGAAATTGCGAAAAAAGCCTGTGCCATATTAAAGAAATTTGGCGTAGATTACGAGGTTTCGGTGATTTCAGCTCACCGCGCCTTGGATCTACTTGAAGATAAAGTTAAAAATTCCCAAGCAAAAGTATTTATCGGATTTGCCGGCAAAGCAGCGCATCTTTCAGGCGTCATGGCAGGTATGACGACAAAACCTGTCATCGGTGTGCCTATTTACTCCAAGACACTGGAAGGTATGGATGCACTACTTGCCACCGTACAAATGCCAAAGGGCGTGCCGGTTGCCACCGTTGCCATTGACGGTGCAGAAAATGCAGCTATCTTAGCCGTTCAAATGCTTGCACTTCAGGATGAAGTTCTTGCTGAGAAACTTGTGGATTACAAAGCTGAAATGGTTGAAAATGTAAAGGCCATGGATGAAGAACTGGGTGAACTGTAAATGAGCGGAATTTTTGCTGTCTATAATGACGAGAGACAAGATGTCTACGAGGATATTTACTTTGGCCTCTATGCACTTCAGCATAGAGGTCAAGCCTCTGTAGGCATTGCGACAAAATCAAAGCGTGCCGATGTAAAAATCGGTCAAGGTCTCATTAAAGACAACTTTACTTATGACGACAAACATGATTTTAAGGGAGACAAGGGTCTGGGCTTTGTAAAATATCAATATAAGGACAAGAACTTGGACATGCCCATTGTCATGGACGATATAATTTTAGCCATGGATGGGGTGGTGCTCAATGAGGACTTTTCCATCCTTAAACTTTTAAATCATCTTCAAAACGATCACGAGGCATTGATTGAGTATGTGCGTGAACTCAAAGGTGCCTTTACTATCGTCTACATTACTGAGGACACCCTCATTGCCATTCGTGACAACGAGGGCATCAAGCCACTCTGTCTTGGACGTAAGGGTCAGTCAACTCTGATCAGTTCCGAGTCTTGTAGTATTGATGTCATTGACGGTGTCTTCGAACGTGATTTTAAACGCGGTGAAATCTTTATTAAGACAAAGGAGGGGGAAACTTCCTACGTGCTGGATGATGAAGAACCGCACACCTGTGCCTTTGAATATATTTACTTTTCAAGACAGGATTCTAATATTGACGGGATCTCCATCTATGAAGCGCGTCAAAATATGGGACGACAACTCTATTTGGAAGATCCACTCGAAGATATGATTGTCATTGGAGCACCGGATTCAGGAATTATAGCGGCACTTGGCTATGCCGAGGCCTCCGGACTTGAATTTAAAGAGGGCTTTGTACGCAATCGCTACATCGGCCGTACCTTTATCAATCATGAGGCAGAAGCGCGTGCTCGCGGTGTAAAAATTAAACTGACACCGATTCGCCAAAACATCGAGGGCAAGGATGTCATTTTAGTAGACGACTCCATTGTCCGCGGCACCACCATTACTAAGACCGTGCAAAATCTTAAAAACAGCGGGGCGCGCTCAGTCCATGTGCGCATTGCAGCACCGCCGGTGGTCAATCACAACTCGGTAAGTATCGATGTCCCTGCCAATGAAGATCTCATTGCGCACAATCGAAATCTCGAGCAGATGGTGGAATACATCGGCTGTGATTCGTTGAAATTCCTCTCTCTTGAAGGACTGCACAAGGCCACAGGAAAGAAAAAATTCTACTACGATTATTTTTTAAAATCTAAGGAGGAACTATGAAATTAACCTATGAAGATAGCGGTGTCAGTCGTGAAAAGGGCTATGAAGAAGTTTCCCTTATTAAGGAACTTGTAAAAAAGACTCATACTGAGGATGTGCTCAACGGTCTTGGCGGTTTTGCCGGACTGATGAGAATCAACACAAAGGAGATGGAAGAACCTGTCTTAGTTTCCGGTACAGACGGTGTGGGAACCAAACTCATGATTGCTCAAGAGATGGATCGCCACGACACCATCGGCATCGACCTTGTCGCCATGTGTGTCAATGACGTGCTCTGTCAAGGGGCAACACCTCTATTCTTTTTAGATTATATTGCTACCGGTGAACT